>CAYGQA010000043.1:0-1036 GCA_964352145.1 uncultured Candidatus Peribacteria bacterium | reverse complement strand
CGGCTTCAGCTCGCCCGCCACCCTCGGGTGTAGGCGCGGGCGCGCTCGGCGCGGGCGCGCTCGGCGCGGGCGGCGCGCCGACCGCCACCCCGGCCGTCCACGTCACCATCCCGGCAAGTGTACCAACTGGGTTGAACCGCACCTCAAGCCCGTGCGGGAGCCCGCGGCACCGGGGTATGGAGGCGCGGAGGTTGCCGTCCGGCCACCACGAGGTGCAGACGCCGTGCAGTTCCCGGTCAAAGTAGACGAAGCGGTAGCGCGGGCGCCCGTCGTCGTACCGGTACAGGTACTCGACCCGGCCGTCAGGCAGCCGGCTCCGCGTGGGGGGCTGCATGTCTTTTTTTTCCGCCGCGGCCGGGTCGCCCAGGTGACGGCCGCGTGGCACGCGACGCAGTAGAGCCGCAGGTTGTCCATGCCGCACCCGCCCCCGCCGTGCGCGACCGGCGTATCGTGCTCAATGTCAAACACCGCGCCCCCGAGCCGCCGGGGCCGCGAGGTCCGCCGCACCCCCAGCCCGTACTCGCGCCGCGCCCGCTCGGGGTCGGCCCGGAGCGCCGCGCCAATCACTCGGGTGTCGACCCCGCACAGCTGGCACCGCGGCCCGTTGTGCGCGTAGACGGCCTGGCGCCGGTACTGGCCGCTCGACCGGAGCTTGAACTCGTGGACGCACCGCGGGTCGCCGCAAAAGGTGCGGCGCGGAGGGCGGATCGGCCCGCCGCACCACCGGCAGCCCTCGTTGCCGTACCGCCGCGGCCGCTGGTCGCGCGCGTCCGGGTCGGCCTCGCCGGCGGCCGCCTTGGGCGACCTCCCAATGATTTCCCGCAGCTTGGGCCGGGCCGGCACGCGTCGACGACGGACCATTTTCCTCCCCCCGGGCCATAAAAAATCCGGTCTCACAGCGATTGTGGCGTCGTCGGCCTCCGGGCCGGCCGCGTGCTCCATTGCTTTAATTTTTCTTCAGCCACTCGAGAATGTGCGGAAAGTTGGCCGCGAACCTCGCGCACCCTGTGTGCGCCGCGTACGCGCGCGTCCACTC
>CAYGQA010000042.1:0-1095 GCA_964352145.1 uncultured Candidatus Peribacteria bacterium | reverse complement strand
GGCCGACGGAGCCGCCGAGGGCCCGCGCGAGCGTCGTCTTGCCGACGCCGGCCGGGCCGACGAACGCGAGGATGGGCGGGACGCCCTCGGGCGCCGCCATCATCTGGGCGGCCGCCTGGATGACCGCGCCCTTGGCCGCCGCCTGCCCGTGCACCGCCGCGTTCATGGCCGCCTCGATCCGTGGCAGCGCGCCGTCGTCGACCGGCAGCGGCCGGACCACCCCGAACGGCACCGAGAGCGCGACCTTGACCCACCCGGCCAGCTTGGCGCCCTCGGATGAGAACGGGTCCGTGTCCTCGAGCTGCTTGATCCGCTCAAAGATGGCGTCGGCGTTGGCGGCCGACAGGTTGGGCAGGATGTCGTACAGCTGGACCCGCGCCGGCTTGGCCGGCTGCTCCTCGAGCTGGCGGTGGCGCTCGTAGTAGCGCTGGCACTGCTCGAGCGGGAGGGTCTGCAGGTAGTCGTGGATGTCGTCGCCGTCCTCGGACGGCTCGGGCCGCCGCAGCTGCTTGAGCACCCGCGCCTTGGCGCGCCGCTCGTCCCGGGCGGCCGGATCCTCGTCCTCCGGCTCGTCGTCCTCGTCCTCAAAGCCGAAGCGCTGCGGCGCGGCCTTGCGGCGTGGCCGGGTCGCGAGCTCGAGGACGTCGTCGTCGCTCAGGTCGCTCAGGTCGGACGAGTCGGTCAGGAACGAGTCGTCGAGCGTGTCCTCCGAGTCGTCGTCCCGCAGCTGGTCCTGACGGAACCGGACGCCGGACGCGCCGGACGCGCTGGACGCGCTGCGCGTGCGGAGCGCGATCGGCTCCTTGGTCTCGTCGCGGCGGCGCATGGGACCCAACTCTTGCCTGGCGCGGCTGCCAAAATGACCGGATGGAGGGTCGGCCAAAATTTTTTTCTTGTCGGGTGGTCAACAGCCGTGGGACCGGCGCGAAATGGATCCGCAGTGGGCTGGAGTTGTCGAGTGTTTGGCCGGTGTGCGCAAATCGGCGCACGGCCGCCAATTGCATGAGGCCGGGCAGCACCCCGTCCGGGTCCCCATGATTCGCCGGCTCCGGAGCGGAGCCAAGCGGCGCGGCGTCGTGTCCGACTGGGCCGACG
>CAYGQA010000041.1:0-1102 GCA_964352145.1 uncultured Candidatus Peribacteria bacterium | reverse complement strand
CTCCCAGGGGCAGGTCAACGCCATTGCCGACCAGCTGGCCATTGGCAAGCAGCGCTGGCTCAAGCAAAAGTACGGCGGGTGCGCCCAGCCCGGGTGCTGCGACAACGCCCAGGACTGCGCCTCGGACTGCTGCTCCGACCTCCACAGCGACAGCGGCACCGTGCCCTACGCCTACTGGACCAACACGATCGGTCAGGTCATTGTGCAGTCGGCCTGGATCTCGATCGGCGGGACCAACATCGACATCCTGTACAGCGAGTACCTGTTCGCCTGGGAGGAGCTGGCCGGTGTGGCTGGCAAGCGCCTGCGCGAGATGATTGGCAAGCGCGACTCGCGGGCCCAGCTCGTGTGCGACTCGAGCCAGCGCCGCACCCTGTACGTGCCGCTGCCCTTCTGGTTCACCCAGCACTCGGGCCAGTCGCTCTCGCTCGCGTCGCTGCAGTTCCACACCGTGCAGGTGTGGGTGCAGTTCCGCCGCATCGAGGAGTGCATCCTGTGCAGCGAGAAGACGGCCGTCGTGCGCAACTGCCAGACCGGCTGCTGCATCACCGCCAACGACATCTCGGCCTCGCTCGAGACGCTCTACATCTACCTCGACAGCAAGGAGCGGGACCGCTTCTCGCAGGCCCAGTTTGAGAACCTGATCACGCAGACGCAGTTCACGCACGTGCAGTCGTGCAACAGCCAGATCCGCACGCAGATCAACTTCAACCATCCGATCCTGGAGCTCATCTTCATGGTGCGTCGCCAGTGCGTCGAGACGGCCAACAACTGGTTCGACTTCTCCGGCGTCGACGGCCGCGACCCCGTGGTCCGCGCCGCCCTCAGCCTCAACAACCAGCCCCGCTTCAACAAGACGGGCGAGTGGTTCCGGACGGTCGTGCCCTACCAGTTCCACAACCTCATCCCCGACTCGTACGTGTACAACTACTGCTTTGCCCTGCACCCGCAGAGCCAGAGCCCCTCGGGTTCCTGCAACTTTTCCCGCATCGACCACGTCGACTTTCAGGTTGCGCTCCAGGAAGGACTTGGGCGCGAACAGGTGACTCTCCTAGTGTTCGGGCGGAACTGGAATGTGTTGAGGTTCCGAGATGGTCTTGGG
>CAYGQA010000040.1:0-1168 GCA_964352145.1 uncultured Candidatus Peribacteria bacterium | reverse complement strand
TTCTCCAGCGGCTGAGCATTCTATCTTGCTTTGCCTAGTTGCGATATACTTTATAGAAAGAATACAAAGCACTCTCAAAAAAAACTCTTCTTTTCTAAATGAGGTTTATATAATGATGAGAAAAGGTAGAGCTCTCCGCCGTCTTGACCGGGTGGTCATGACGACGGAGGAGCTCGAACCCTTCCACGAATTGCTACTTTGTCCATGGGTGTCTCGGCTGTGAACCCGAGACACCCATCCAGTGAGCCTGAGAGACCAAGGGTTACTTGGGCTCCTCAGGCTCACACTCGCCGAGCGCGTCCGGAGCTGCCGGTGTGGCGGACCCGATAGCGAGCTTGAAAGCCTCGTGGCGAGCGCCCGCCATGTTGGACAGGAGCTCGTCAACGTCGGCGAGTCCCGCTCCGGCAGCTACGCGGTGAGAGCTGTCGTGGTTCTTGGTGAAGCCCAAGAAGTGGGCGTACACACCACGAAGCATGGAAATGCGCGCAGAACACGACAAGTTGTACCGACGACACGATTCCGCGTACTTTTGCGCCGAGAAACGACCGGGAGTACTAAAGACTCCGTCCTTGGACTTCGCACCGGTGACGAAGTTCATGGGGCTCAAGCCCTCGCTGGTAGTCGGGATGAGCATGGAACCGTCAACTTCGGCAAGACGGATGCGACGGTTGGCCTCCTTGAGAGCAGGATCGCCAGCTCGAGTACGAGCCAGCTCCTGCGAGTCGGCCTTGGCCTTGGCTCGCTCGCCGTTGACCTTGTCTTCGTAAGCCATGGCAGCGGTCGGGTCAGAGACCCAAGCGCCGTCACGCCAGACTTGACGGTCGAAGCGGGCCTTCTGGAAGCGCTTGGCTTCCGTGGGCTCGTTGACGGTTGCGGCGGAGGAAGAACTGCCGGAGGACGCCGAGGCGTCACCGGTGGTACTCGCCTCACGGCGGGCGTCACGAACGTCGTGCTCCCAGGCGAACGCTTCGCCTTTGGGAACCTCGTGATCAACCGAGACGGTGCGCTTTTTGTTGTCACCACCGGAAACACATCCAGAGGTGAGAGTGACGGCGGAAAGGGAAATGATGGCCAAAATGGCCAGTGGGGAACGTTGCATCGGAAATCTCCTTCGGCTTGTTAGCCAATGAGAGGAAAAGACAATGTACCGACGGGATGCAATGTCAGC
>CAYGQA010000039.1:0-1392 GCA_964352145.1 uncultured Candidatus Peribacteria bacterium | reverse complement strand
CCTAATCATTAAAAAAAAAATGCCGCGGACGTCTTTTTTTTTTTTTTAGCGGCGCGCGCTCCACAACCATGGGATGTGGCGGCTCCAAGACGCGACCACCTCGCCGACCCGGGAAAATGGGCCCGCCACCGCCGGTAGCGGCCCGCACTGCTCCACCGGCCGAGCGCCCGGCCGCGCCGCCGGCGACGTTTCCAATGGCCGAGGCGTTTACCCGACACAAGTTTGCGCCCATCCTCGACCGCTTCCACACGTACGCGGACGTGCAGCGGGCGATCCGCGAGGCCGGGCTCGAGTCGTCCAACCTGATTCTCGCGGTCGACTTTACCAAGAGCAACACCTGGACGGGCCAGCGCACGTACGGGGGGCGGTGCCTCCACTCGCTCGACTCATTCCCCAACCCGTACCAGCGCGCCATCCAGGTGGTGGGCACGACGCTCGCGCCCTTTGACGACGACAACATCATCCCGCTGTGGGCGTTTGGCGACACGACCACCGGGGACTCGGGCGTCAAGGTGCTGGGCGAGTGCAACGGGTTTCACGAGGCGCTTACCCGGTACGGACAAGCCGCCTCCGAGCTCCAGCTGAGCGGACCGACGTCCTTTGCCCCCGTGATCCGCCGCGCCCTCGACGTCGTCCGCGAGACGCGGGGCTACCACATTCTGGTGATTATCGCCGACGGTGCCATTTCCAACGCCAGGCCAAACGGCCCGACCGCCGCCGCCATTGTCGAGGCGTCCGAGTGGCCGCTCTCGATCGTCGTCGTCGGCGTGGGCGACGGCCCGTGGGACACGATGGAGCACTTTGACGACCACCTCCCCCACCGCAAGTTTGACAATCTGCAGTTTGTCGAGCTCGGGCGGGCGCTCTACCGCGCCGAGACGACCGAGGAGGAGGAGGCGCAGTTTGCGCTCCGCGCGCTCATGGAGATTCCCGACCAGTACCAGCACCTGAAGCAGGCCGGGTGTCTTTAGTTATATTTTCGTGATGACGGCGTCACCAACGCAAATGACGACGTCACCACCACTTCACCCTCGACAAGAGGCCCCCCCAAAGGCGCCAGGATAAAACCGAAACAATTTTTTTTTATGCAACCAATCTTGGATTTTGATTTGTGCGGAGACATTGATCTGACCAAACAGCTGAGAAGTTGCACAACCGCGTCACCAGCCTAAAAATGACGCCGTCATCTGGCAAACTTTATAAAAAAAATACGATTGTGGTACTCGACTAAGGCTTTTAGCAATGGAATTATGTCCGCCCTGTGTTTGTGGTCTCGGAGAGCAGGACGCCTCCAGTCAAACACCTGCTTCTTGAGATAAAATCCAACCGACTTGCACACCGGGTGACGGTGTCACCGAATCTCAAATGACGCCGTCACCCACCGATCTTTTC
>CAYGQA010000038.1:0-2760 GCA_964352145.1 uncultured Candidatus Peribacteria bacterium | reverse complement strand
GTACATACCTGGGAATGGGAGGGTGAATTGGGGGGGGATTGCGATGAGTGAAGTGGGGTCGATTGGAGAGAGGATTGAATCAGTTTGTAGTGAGTAGTTTGTAGTAGGTAGCCTAGGCCGTCATTCCGAGGAAGCGAACGAATCTTGGTTGCTTGCTTGTTTTGACTTACTTTGAACTCACTTTCCTCTCTTCTGCCGAGAGAGGCATTGAGATGTTTTAGATTATTTAGGATTGATATTTGGGATTTTGTTTTTTGTTTCGCATTTCGATATTGGTTTTTGGCTTTTATAAAAAATGAGATCAAGATTTAAGGTTCTTGGTTATTGATTCTGATTGATGCAGATTGCTCATTACTCTTCTTTTGAAGAGTCCGGGTGCTTTTGCTTAATATCCTTCAGATGCTTCATCACTGAGATCTTCCAGCTAAGTTTTTCAAAGTCATCATCAGGCATTTCTTTCGAGCCGACGATTGAAAATTCTTTTTGGGCGATGTCGCTATTGAGCATTAAGAAAATCAAATAGCCACCTCCGACGAGGATTGGTACCACGGCAAAGGTGTAGCCGAGCTCGAGCAACATGTTGAATGCGAAGTGAATGAGCGTGGCAAAGACCAATCCTTCGAAGATTTTTTGGGCTTGAAATGAGTTCTCTGTTTTAAATCGGAAGACTTTGTAGAGCCACTGTGGAAAGGCTGGGAGTTTTGATTCGATACTGGTGATCGTGTGCACTTGTTTGGCAAATTTTGAAATCCCATAATAGTATCCAAAGATTGCAGAGAACACGATATGTCCAAACATAGAGATGATAGATCGCCCTATTATTAAATTTCCTTGAGCTCCAGGTATACGGGCGAGGTACGTAATGTTTTCTAAGAAAGCGAAGCTTATCCCGACGATGATACTCAGCTCGATCGCGTTAGCTACGCTTTTGATCTTGTGGTCATCAAAGAGGCGCACGAAGAGATGCTTGGAAAACTCTTCTAAGATAGCCAGGATAAAGGTGCTGGTAATGATCCCTGGAGGGAGATTCCAGCTCGTGAAGTTTCTCAGTCCAAGGTCTACGAGAAGCAATAAAATGAAAATCACACTCGTTGCTGAGAAGTTTAAAGGCTCTGAGAGCATCGCTTTGAGAGTGTTTTTGAATGAGCTCTTTGTGAAGAGGGAATAGAAGATCGAGAACCCTGCAATGGTCACTGTGAAGCCTACTCCAATCACTGCGAAAGCGAGTATAACCTGGATGATACTCGTCATTATTCCAGTGTTCTCAAAAATCGTGGATAAATATTGTGTACAAAGAAATGGTGCGTACTCTAAGTAAGCATGTTGGTAGATGAAGAGGGGAATCACTGAGAACATTCCGATGAAGAAAGTGTCTCTAATGATTTCAACTGGCATGGCCTTTCGGTTTTGAAAGCGAAAAATGAAATACCAAAACAGTACCGCTGGAAGCGCGTACATAGCAAATTGCAAAAATTGCTCAACGGTGAGTTCGAGAGTCATCGCGAGTGGCGATTTCAGATATGGGGAGGGGAGACAGGCGTCGAGCATTTATTGTTTTTTAGATTTTATGGGTTATGCACCTTTTTTTTGTTTTTCTTGATATTCATTGAAGAGTATTTCCATCCATTTTTTATCTTTTGGATTAGCAAATATTGTTTCTCCACTTGTCAAAAGGTCTATTTCTCCATTAGAGCAATGTAGAGTTTCTACATACATTAAACCATTTTGGTTTTCTTCTTCTTTTTTTTCTTCGATGGAATTGTTGAATTCATCAATTTCTCGTATTGCTTCTAATACTGTTAGTTCGTTTTCTCTTTCTATTAATGCAAATATTTTTTGATTTGTGAGATTTTCTTCTTCATTTTGGTTTATTGCTGCGTTAAAATTTGGAATTGTTTGATTTTGATATGGATTTGGATTTCTTTTTTCCCCAGGTGCTGCATCAATAAAACCTTTTATCAGAAAAACATTTAGGAAACCATCAAAGCATTCCAGTTGGGTTATTATGTTTCCAATGTTTTGAGTAGCGTCAAGTTCAACTCCTACTTTTTTATTTTGTGACTCTATTAGAAACTGTACATCTTTCATATAGAAAGAAGCGGATTTCTCCTCTAATGCTTTAATGAAATTTTGTTGAGCTCTATGTATGTTTCTTAGCTTAGCTTCAGAATCTGTTTCAAAAGGATTAAGCGGTTCTTCTTCTGAAAGAGCTTCAAATACTCCTAATTGTACTTCTTGTTCTCTTGTTTCGATTTCAGAAAATTGTTTTTTTTCTTCTTGTATTCTTTTTCTGTATTCATCTAGATATCTGATGTTATCAGGTAGTCCTACGACTGATCCTTCTATTAGGTAGATGTTTAATTTCCCATCTTTGCATTGCACAGTTTTTAGACATTTTTCATTATTCTCTCGGTTGTCATCTAGATTTCCTGCTTGCATTAGTGAGTTTTGCTTGTCGATGCGATTCAAAACTGTTTGTATATTGCGTGTTGCTGCTAATTCATCCAGTGAATCAATGAATATCTGTTGAGATGCTAGTATAGGATTTGTTTCTTTTTGTGAATGTTTTTCAGACATGTGGTTTTTTATATGTATATCCTCTTATTATAGCAGAAAAAGCCCTTTTGGGATAGTGGGAAAGAGGGGGCTGTAGATGGTTGTCTTGGGTCGAGAGTCTAGGGCTTTTCAATACTCCCCAATACTCCCAATACTCTCAATACTCTCAATACTCTCAATACTCTCAATACTCTCAATACTCTC
>CAYGQA010000037.1:0-3382 GCA_964352145.1 uncultured Candidatus Peribacteria bacterium | reverse complement strand
TCCCAGGTATGTACAGTGCAAACTCATCTCGAAGTCTCTGTATCTGATCAGTATCAAGCGGAAGTACTCCAAACATTCCTTGAGTTTTTCGAAGATGTTGGAACTGCTCAGGCAGTAGATCAAGCAAAGCATTCTTCCTTCCTTCTATATCCACTCGAACTTCTTCAAGCTCTCCCAGCCATTGATCCTGAGAGTTCGCAAGAACATTCAACATCACTTCTTGACCAAATCCTGGAGCCATTGAGATAGCCTCACGTGAGATCTGCTGCAAGTTTGATTCTACACTTTGCACCTGATCCGTTTTGATAAATAACGCTCCACAACGGTGCTCATAGAGCGAAGCATTTTTTGAAAAAGAAATCCCAACAGACACATCATCCAGGGCTTCCCAAAGCTTCATGACCCAAGCACGATCTTGATCAAAACCAAGTCCAAAGCCGGCATAAGCCCAATCGATGTACACAATGATTTCTTTCTCTTGAAGCAATGGAATCAATTCATCCAAGTCTTCAAGCGAAGCATTCATCCCAGAAGGGTTATGAGTCCCCCCTCCATGAAGCAGAAGAATTGATCCAGCTTGAAATTCTTGTATAACTTTTTTATACGAACTTAGCTTAAATAATCCTTGTTCATCCAAGTGATCAAAACGAATTATTTCAAGTCCTCCAAACACCGCAAAATGATTTCCCCAAGTCGGAGTCCCGACAAGCAATTGTCTCTTCACATCATCTCGCAAAATCAGGTCCGCATACATGCGACAGGCATGAGTCCCTCCACAAGTCGCTTGTTTTGCCATCCGAGAGCTATCAGTCCCCGATAAAAACAAACGAGCTGTCACTTCAAGAAAGTCAGCATTACCCCTGATCGGCTGATAATTAAAATTCTCCAGGTCCAGTTTTTGAGCAGCTTCTTTCACCGAAGGAAACACAAAAGGCCCTCCATCTCGATCAGTGTATAAACCGATTCCTAAAGAAATCTTCTCCGGACGCTCATCAGATTGGTAATCATAAAGAAGCTGAAAGATGGGGTCGATAGGGACGGCATTTAGATTGCGAAGCATAACATTTATCATTTATTGTTTACTCTTCCAATTCTGAAAATTTGATAATTACGAAAATTCTGAAAATCACTCCCACCTCCTTAAGATCTTTAAGATCCTTAGAATCCTTATGATCCTTCCTACCCCAAACTCTTCCGAATCACCGCCGCCTGTAACACATCATCTCCAAAATCCTGGCCAAGCTGAAGCTTATGAAAAATATTCGAAGTAAAATTCCGATGAATCATATGATGAGCCCTCTCAGGACCGATTTCATGTCCAAGGAACTCTTGGATGAGTTCCAAATCTTGTTGAATATGCTTCCAAGTCGGATTTTGATCAACTAACAGTTCCAAATTTTCTCTATTTAAATAATGTCCTGCTCTATCTAGATCTCGCCGAAGTTGAGGACAAATCCGATCAATAAGTTCGATCATCCCTAACTCTTTCGCCTTTTTCAAGACTCGACCTGTTGAAATCAATTCTGGAGGTACTCCAAGTGAATACAATGAACCCGTGAATTTAATAGCTCTCGGCAAACTCACTTGCCCCACTCCACGAGAATATCCAAAGAGTCCTATATGCTGGACACGCTCACGATGAGACGGCAATTTTTTAGCAACGATATTCACCAAATCAGCGATCGACTCAACATCTTTTTGATACACCCCAGCTGCAAAACGATTCAGATTTTTAATCGCATCCCCTTCATCCTTGGTAATTTTGACATGCTTCTTAAGATTCTGAGGAAGCTGTTCATTATACTGAGCAATAGCTGCCTTCACTTGATCCATCGGATAATCATAACGAAAAGCAGACTGAACGGTCAGCGAAGCGGCTCCACGATACTCATCGATATTCGCCTCCACATTCGTCGGGTTGATCCCTCCACGGAAAGGCAAAGCTCCTCCACCAACCCAAGGATGCACTTCAATACCTGTTTCCTCTTCGAATTCATGATAAGCCGAGATCGCATGCTTACAAGCCAGCTTCGCCGTAAGGAAACCCGCATTTAAAGCCGGATCACTCCTAGCGATAAAGAGGCGCATATACTCCGGCACATGATCATATTCATCCTTGAGAAACTTCGTATACGTATGAAGAATTTCTTTTGCATCCGCCATCGATTCAAATTCTTCAAACAATGGAATCACTTCCAGCATTTTCAAATCACTATTCATATCAAAAATATCTCCAGTAGCCTTCACCGTTTTCCTAAAGGTCTTTTGTAAATACTCGAGCTGCGAAGCTGATGTCGTCATCGGTAAGATCACTTCAAAAAGAGGCGGACTGTGAAATTTGTAAGTTTTAGCAGCATCTTCAGCAGAAATCATATTCATAAAAGCACGCGGCAGTTTATGACTCGATTCAATCCAAATATTTGGTACTCGAAAAGTCAGAAAGATATCCTTTCCTATTTGGTTCTGCTTAAAGTAGTCATGATACAAGTTGTACAAGCGATCGATAACCGCCTCATCGACAAACTTCCCTTCCCAATCCCACATAAACTCCTGCACTCCTAGCTCCGAAAAACAACGAAAACATTCCTCAATCTCATCTTGAGAGGAGATGTAACGCTTACCAGTAAATGGAGAAGGGCTAGCATTATCAGGATGCTGAGTCGCCATTGTGGCTGGAATTTTTCGCATAAAGTGCAGTAAAAAATGAGAAACACCGTCAGTGTAGCGGGAGAAAAGTCAGTGGTCTAGGGGGAGATTTTTTTGTAGTAGGGACAAGTCGCGACTTGCCCCTACTACAAAAAAAATCCTACTTAAATGAACATACTCTAGCCTCCAGCCTCCAACTTCAAGCTTCTATCCATTAGCTATAAGCCATCAGCCATAAGTCCTTAGCTCTCGACTCTAGACTCTCGACTCTAGACCCTCGACTCCGCCCAAAAACATCTGTACAATCATCCCACTAAACACTCAAAACTTCACAACTATGACCAACGACGACCAAATCGCTATCCTCGACTTCGGGGGCCAATATGCTCATTTGATCGCGAATAGAATCAGAAGAATAGGGGTTCATGCTGTCATCGAAGATCATGATGCTTCAGCTGAAGAATTGAAAAAATATAAAGGAATCATCCTCTCCGGAGGACCTCAAAGTGTAAACGGTCCAGAAGCAGTATTAGCTGATCCAGCTATTTTTGAGCTTGGTATCCCGATCCTCGGTATTTGCTACGGACACCAAGTGACCAACAAAGTCCTCGGTGGAACCGTCTCCCCAGGGCACACCAAAGAATATGGAAAAACTATACTTCATATCGATAAGTTTGAGGGAATCTTCAAAGACATTGATAATTGTGATTTGATCATTGGGAATTCGCGCCAAATG
>CAYGQA010000036.1:0-3594 GCA_964352145.1 uncultured Candidatus Peribacteria bacterium | reverse complement strand
TTTTTAGTTTCATGGTTCTATACTAGAAGAATTCTCAAAAATGTCACCTAACGTTCGCGTGTATGCGATGTTTGCTGGCTGTATAATATCGCGAAGCGGTACAGCCTGCAATATGGGTGAAATGAGGACGAGGTACGACGACGAATGGAACCGCATACACGCTGTTATGTGTTGTATTCACTTTCTAATAAGGAGTGGATTTTGAAAATCGCTATTATCTATAATAATGTCTGCATTTGATTTTGGATCAGCTTCAGCAAAATATAGCAGTTGACCAGGCATATATCTTTCAGCATAGCGGTTTGCAATGGCATCTGCTGATCCAATTCGTTTCTTATCTACTACTCTATTAATGTTTCGTTGAAGAGAGATTTCAAAATCCACGTCCAAAAAAATCTTCAAATCCCAGAATTCTATTAATTCAGGTCGTTGCAAAAAAATTCCCTCAACAATTAGAATCGAATTTGTTGTTACAGGATGGGGCTGGCTATGAATTTCAGCATCTAGATCAACATCAAAAGCTGACTTTTTGTAGAATCCATTTCCTGCCGCAAAAGGTTCGAGCAGATATTCTATGAAGCGATCGTAATTATATGAATCATGATAAAATCCCTCTGCTGAATTATTACCTTTTTTATATCTTACATCACGAGGATTGTGAAAATGGTCGACCGATGCCAATATTACTTCCTTATCGGAGCCTCCGAATTCATCTGCGAGATCTTTTGCAAAATAAGACTTGCCAGCCCCATCTACACCATCGATACAAACCAAAATTGGGGAATTTTTTTGTATAAACCCTATTGTTTCAGCGATTTGATTGAGAAGATTTTTTTTGGTCATTAGAAAGTGAATATTACACATAACGTTTGGCGTATGATCCGTCGAACTGAAATGCTAAAATGGCTCCTTAGCATGAAGTATGTTGGATAGGCGCCTGATATACGATGAATCAAAAATCGTAATTGCCACAGGCAATTCAGTTGGGCTTCAATTACACTTAATTGAATGCGTCTTTTATTGCAATGATTTCATTTGGGATTGTCTCGCTTGATTCTAGTTCTTCTGGAAAGACGCAGTAAATTCCTTTAAATGGACTGTTTTTGTGTTTTTCTGTGAAAGTGGGCAGTTGTTCTTTTAGCCACTCTCTAGGATAGTATGTTTGTATGAGTAGGATGACATTATCAATGGCGTTATGGCTGTAGTGTTCAGATTTATCCTGAATGACGTTCTCGATTCTATTTGTATCAAACTCTTTGTAATTACCTGCTCCAACAAATTTCTTAGCTTCACTTAATTCAAGTGATATATCTGGATGCTTTTTTGAAACAGCTAGAACATCACATGCCCTTTCATCGCCATCTTCAGCTTTATAGTCCAAATTATGTTCAGAGTTGATGAGGTCTAAAAAAATTTGAGCCCACTTTCTTTCGAATTCTTTCTGATTAGTTTTAGAGTCCATTTATTAGGGGTAATTTGCCCAACTGGTTATCTTTAAGATAAACGATTTTTGGTTTTTCGTATATCGTTTGCGGTATGTCTGATGTTGGCCGGTGGTATAATTGCACGGAGTGCTTACCGCTGGCAAATATGGGTGTAGCGAGGTGCAACCGAGCGAAACCGCATATTCTGTGTTAGGCGCGTGCGTCAGCACCGAGCCCGAGTGCAATGTCCCGAAGGCCGGGCGAAGAGTAGTGAAAAACCAAATCAATTAACTCTTTCAACAGAAAATTTCTTTAGTTCATGGATCCAATGTTCTTGACCTACTCCTAGTGAAGACAGCGCTGTGTCAACTTTAGCTAAACGATCTTTGATCAAATCTCTTACGTGTGATATTGATCCTGTCGTTTCACAAACTTGAATCATCCAATTGAGCTCTGCTTCACTAATTTTAGGATTTCCAAAATTTTGTTCCAAGCGCTGTTTGTCTTCAATCGATAGGTTATTATAGGTTGAAATAATGAGAGGTGTCGTTTTACCTAAACGAATATCATCACCTACTGCTCGTCCCTTGATTTTATTTATGTCGATATCCATTAAATCGTCTACGAGTTGAAATACGATTCCGAGATGTAATCCAATTTCCGCCCACGAGTCTTTTTGCCCTTCATCTTCTGCCCCGAGTCTGAACATATATTCAATAAATCGTGCAGCAACTTTTTCAGCTTGAAGTAGCAGGTCTGACTCCGAAATATTAAGTTTTTTAGTCCAGAAAAGATCAAGCGTTTGCCCTTCGTTAACTGCTGTTGTAATTTTATTGTAAGCGTCGATACATTCTTGTTTAAACTCATCTGTTACATCAGCGTTTTGTATAAGATTCAAACTTGCACAGCGCATCAAACTTGCTGCGATTAGAGTTATATGTTCTCCATTTATTGATTCTGTTTGAAGACTCGTGGGCAGAGTGGGGTTATTCCGTCTTGTACTGTGACGATCAATGATATCATCTTCAATAAGTGTGGAATTATGTAGCAACTCGAAGCTAACAAGAATGTCGAATAATCCTCGTATTTCAGTTCGTGTTTTACCAAGCATTTGCCAAAGCAAAAATGGTCTGATTCTTTTGCCTCCGTCCAAAGTATATTTTTTCATTTTTTCCCAGACCTTTTTTTCTGCTTCTGTTTGAACCGCAGAAATTTTATCATCAAAAAATTTTGCTAATTGTGGTTCAAATTCCTCATGGAATTCGGATAGTCTGGTTTCAATTGTGTTTTCCATATTAAGATAGCTTTATTGTGAAATATAGTTTTTTTTCTGAATCAAATTGCCCCTCGGTAAAACCATGCTGGAGAAAAATTTGGTTCAATGATTCCATGTCAATGGTAAAGAATGTATGTTCGAGTTTTACTAAAACTTGATCATCTTTTCGTACTTCTCTAATTTTTCTCCTATTTTGACCGTCTTCTATGATTTGAGAAACGGCTTTTCTATTGTTTCCAAGTTTTCTTTCTACAGGTGCTGAAAGAGCAGGATCGGTCCCTTCATAATGCTGGATGCTCATAATAAATAGTCCACCAGAAACCAGACTATCCGAGATATTTTGTATAGCTGAATTGATTGATTCTAGATCTACTAAATATGTTTCCGCGAAATAACTCCTTTCAGGGGTATAATCTAATCGAATAGGACCGGCGTGTGAAATGACTGCTTCGTATTTACAATTAGGTTTAAAATTTTGGATATCTGCTGTATAAATTTCAGTTCTTTTCGGTAATCTTTGCCTTGCTTTCTCAATCATTGAGCTTGAATGATCTACTCCTTCAATGGAATATCCAAGTTTAATTAATTCTTGAGCCAAAAGTCCTGTGCCAATGCCAATTTCCAAAATTTCTTTTGCATCGTCCAGGCGTGATTTAATGATTAAATCAATCAATTCAGCGGCTTTTTTAAAATTATAATCTTCCATTGCGGAGTCATAAATTTCTGCGGCTTCTTGTGGAAATGTTTCTTTTGACATAGACAAAAATAAAAATAAGGTTTTAGTTTATTAAATTTTCTGTTGAAAGTCCACCGTTTTGGTTTTTCACTATTGCGCCTAACGTTTGGCGCCTGATCCGACGAACTGAAATGCTAAAATTGTTCTTAGCATGAGGT
>CAYGQA010000035.1:0-3861 GCA_964352145.1 uncultured Candidatus Peribacteria bacterium | reverse complement strand
ATGTAAAATAGAAGCAATACTCCTACTCAAAAATCATGGCCACCAAAACCCTCCAACGTTTCATCCCTTGGCAGTCTTTCAACGAACTCTTCGTCTCCATCGTCTACTTCGTCCAAGGATCAGCCGGCCTGACAAGCATCGCCATGATGATCATTTTGAGAGAGCAGCTCGAGCTAGACTTCCTCCAAATGGGAATGATCTCAGCAGCTTCAGTATTGCCTTGGAGTATCAAACCCATCTTTGGAATCCTCACAGACCTCGTACCGATCGGGAAATTCCGACGTCGACCATACCTGCACATCGGCCCACTGATCGCTTTCCTAGGGTACCTACTGATCGCTTTCTACGGACACTCCTTCGAAACCTTTATCATCCCACTAATCTTTGCCAACCTCGGACTTTCTCTGACAGATGTCGCCACCGATGGATTTGTAGTAGAAGAATCAGACGAAAACAATGCCGCTCGCATACAAGGAATCACCCAAGCTTCTATTCGATTGGCTTCTTTTATCACTTCATTTTTCTCAGGATTACTCATCTTCGCAGAGATTATCAGTCCTCATGGGATGTACATAGCACTAGCCTTCTTCCCACTGATGACTTTCATCGCTTCTTTTTATGTAAAAGAAAAACCCGTCTCTGAGCTCGCCCTCTTCGAGCCAGCAGCTCAAGACTCTATCTCTACCGAATCCAGTCTAGAACACTATCAAACCAAAAAAATTGATAATAGGATTTTCACACCAGCATATATTTCATCACTGATCATCATCTTCGGACTCCTGATCTCAAACATGGTCTTCAGCATACAGATCAGTGAATGGCTTCAAGCAAACATCCCCAGCATCTCCCCAACATATTTCACAATAGCCATTTGGCTCTCCTTTGGAGTTTGGATGCTCAGCTATTTCGACAAACTCAAAAAGCTTAAACTCACTTCCGGGATGATCTATCTTGCGATCCTCTTCATCCTCCTCTGGCGCATCAATCCCGGTACAGGAAACACCCTTTTCTTTTATGTAAAGGACACACTACTCATCAACGAAAAAACACTCGGCTTTGTAGCCACAATAAGCCAACTAGGATCCATCGTCGGAGTCATATTGGCCGTCAAATTTTTCGATAAAATCCCTCTCAAAAAACTCCTCCTCGCCACAGTACTCATCGCAGCAGTTTTTAGTTTCAGCGGTTTTGCGATTACTCACCCCGAATGGGGAACAATGATCGGTGACGCCCCTGTCTTCTCTTGGCTCGCCATGCTCATCGCCTTCCCAGTCTATCTGTTAGAAGGATGTTTCAACGTCCTCATAGCCGGCGGAGAATGGAGCAGCCCAATAACAGCCGTAGCGGGTCTCAATGGAATGGAAAAATTCCTGTTCATCCAAGGAATCTCTGAAGAACTCATCTTCATGATCGCCTATATCCCACTACTAAAATTCGCCGTCCTCATCACTCCAAAAAAAGCCGAAGCAACGAACTTCGCCATCATCGCCAGTATCATGAACATCGGACTCGCACTCAGTACCTGGCTCTCAGGGGCACTCTACAACCAGTTTATGATCTGGTGGCGTCCAGAGCTCGATGTCACAGCCATAGATGTCAGCATCATGAACATCCTCATCTGGATCAATATCATCACGACGCTGACTTGCTTAATCGTCCTTCCTTTCTTGAAGACCAAGGAGTTTGTGAAGATTACGAAGGAGTGAGGAGTAGTTTGTAGTGGGTAGTGAGTAGTTTGTAGTAAATTTGGAATTTAGGTATTGATTTTTGTTTCGCATTTCGAATTTGATTTTTGATCTATTGTTTCCTTATCGACCGGAGCGGAGATAACTCATAAGTACTCTAAACAATCTTTTAGCATAAAGAAGCAGAGCTTTAAGCTAACTCTCACTTGATACATTCGAAAATTCTGAAAATTCGATAATTGAATTCTTTTTTGGCCCTTAGCCCTTAGTATTGGTCCTTCCTCTTTGGACCTTCTTCTTTGGCCCTTGAGTTTTGAAATTTGAATGAAAATTAAAAATTGACCCCGCACGCACTGATAAAAGAAGCTGCGGGGTTGAAAATTGATAATTCCAAAATAGCCTCAAAGATGAAGGCTAAGGATTGAGATCAAGATTTAAGGTGATTTCGGCATTAAAAGCCCAATCAGAAGCTCTTCTCCTCACTCCCTCCAACAACCTTCCACTGCACCTCTCTTTGTAGATTCCCTGGGATACTAAATCCAGCTGCTTTTACATGTCCTCCACCACCATAATTCCCTGCGATAGCTGAGACATCCACATCATCTCGTATAGTTCGAAGCGAACCCTTAACTCGACCAGCTCCGTCCTCAGAGAGGATCTCCGCATACCGTATCCCAGGGACATATTTGAGAAACTCAATAGCTCCCGAAAGTTGGTCAGTATTTGCATTCAGCTCATGAAGATCCTGTTGAGTAATAGCCGAAACAATCACCTCTTCTTCAGTCAGCTTGGCACGGCTGAGGATACGTCCCCAAAGTCGTAACTGGTTCACAGGTTTCGTATTAAAAAAATGCTTGGACAATGAAGCCAGATCAGCTCCATGAGCCAACAAATCAGAACCAACACGCAAGGTATCAGCTGTAGTATTTTGATGCATGTACGATCCCGTATCAGTATAAAGCCCTGTCAAAAAACAGGTCGCAATATCTCGAGTGAAGATCCCTTTGAAAGCTTTCACGAGATAATACAAGACCTGAGTCGTCGAAGCACAGTCGGTCATGACGAGATTAATCCCTGCATATTGCAGATTGGACATATGATGATCGATATTGATATGACGGTCTTTTCGAGAAAACACTTCTGGATGAGACTTGTCAAAACCACTCAACTTTGGATCAGCAGAATCAAAACTAATAATCAAATCATACTGAGTATCATCGAATGCGTAGATCATCTGATCCACACCAGGAAGAAACTGAAGACCATCACCAGGCTCATTAAAACAAGCCACATCGACATCTTTACCTAATCCTTTCAAATACCAGAAGAAACCAAGAGAGGCCCCAAGAGTATCACCATCTGGGTTCTTATGAGCGATAAGCAAGGTCTTCTGCGCCCCAATGATCTTCTGTTTGATTTGTTCGACGATGTGTTCGTCCAGCTGAACCATGCGAAAATTATGAGATTACCACAAGAGAGTTATTATCCTCTAAATAGAGTTCACGAGCAAGACCCTAGACTTGCATTAAAGTAAATAATGTTTTTTTATATCAATTTATGCAGTAATTAAAAGAAAGAAACATCTCAAAAAACATGCCAGTCCCCTTCCTTGTTAACAAGAAGAAGAGGAATACACTGGTTGTGGAACATAAAGAAGTCTCAAAAAGAAGTCTCAAAAAAGGGAGGAAACACACATCAAGTTTTCAATGTTTGACGTAAATATATTAAAATGCTATAATATATAGATTACCTAACATATACCTTATGAATGGAGAATTTGGATCTGACTACGAAATTGATGAAGCAGCAGCAATGATGTTTGAAGAATCAGAAGGTCAAACAACTGGAGTAAAAAGAAATAAAAATATTGAACAGAAAAAAACTGCAATCCTTGAACCAAGGCCGCAAGAAAAATTATTTAATAAATTAGTAGAAGAAATAAGAGAGTTACGCAGTGCACTGCATGAAGAAGCAAATACTCGTGAAAAAGCTCTACTTAAAGCAAAAATGGACGTACTCATCAGAAGAATCCTCAAAAAAACTTCTGGAAGGTATGGAAAAAGAAGCCAAGCAATCATAGATGAAGCAAAAAAAAGAGCTTTAGAAATAACCTCTCCTGACACAGAAAAATCATTCGATGCAGGCTTAAAGTCATCTGAGTCTGGAAGAATAATAG
>CAYGQA010000034.1:0-5425 GCA_964352145.1 uncultured Candidatus Peribacteria bacterium | reverse complement strand
GCGAGCTGGGTTCAGAACGTCGTGAGACAGTTCGGTCCATATCCTCTGTGACCGTTAGAGAATTGAGAAGGTTTATCCCTAGTACGAGAGGACCGGGATGAACGAACCTCTGGTGTACCAGTTGTCCTGTCAAGGGCACTGCTGGGTAGCTACGTTCGGTTGAGATAACCGCTGAAAGCATCTAAGCGGGAAGCCATCTTCAAGATGAATTCTCTCCATGAGCCTCCTGGGAGACTACCAGGTTGATAGGCTGCAGGTATAAGCATAGCAATATGTGTAGCCGAGCAGTACTAATAGGCCATTGAATTTATTTTCACTATATTTTGATTTCCACGTTCAGAGTCTCGAAGACTATCTTTCTGTACTCAGTGTTTGGTTATATTGCAAAAAAGATGTATAATGCACTTCCTAGATAACTTATAATAATGTAAAATTTTGTAAGTCCATCATTCGGAGTTGGGGGCTGTACCATAGGAGTATTCCTTGTTACGGCTTTCAGCTTCGGATGATGCCTCCAGTTGGAGGCTGTGTCCTGGTGTAAACCTTGCTACGGCTTTCAGCTGGAGATATCATCCGATATATAAAAGACAGCATCTTGGTGTCTAGAGAGTGTGGGGTACACCTGATCCCATTCCGAACTCAGTCGTTAAGCCACTCTTCGCCGATGGTACTTGGGTCTTTGGCCCTGGTAGAGTAGGACGACGCCAAGATATTGTCTTTTATAACTATAACTTCACAGAGATGTGATGTTATTTATCATATTCATGCTTTTATTTCTGAGTATTGTATGCATTTATCTATAGTGTTATAATTTACTTTATTGGATATAAAAATGATTTTTGAACTCTAGCTTCACAAGAATACTTATATAAGAGATCCCAATATGAACTAAGACGTTTAATGATGTTAGAATCGAGACCAGTAATATCAGGTCAGCTTCTGACTTTTTTGTGCGAATGAAGGTAAGAATGTAGTGAGTCATAGTTCTGATCTTATGATTTCATACTGTAAAGAGAGATACGAAGATGGGTATATTTCGTGGATTGATAAAAATACTCAGAAGATTATTCCATCCATTAGAAATATGATGTCAATTGTAATGAGCTGAAAGATTAGAGCCTTTATTGTCGAGTGTATCTGAATATTTCAGATATTGGCCTTGTTCCATCAAAATCCTGAGAATGTTGATGTGGTACTCCTTTTTCGGTGCTGTTACTGATTGCTTGATTGTTACTAAGAGCAAATCCTATGTGGCCATACTGTCCTTCTTTTTTCCAGATAAGGATATCTCCTTCTTGAGCTTCTAGTACTGATACTTCTTCCCAGTTGCTGCTTAAATCATTTACTAATCCATCTATGGTGGTATGGATCTCATTTAGTAGGTTGAACTCCTTGAGAAGTGAACTTACAAAATAAGCACAAGAATTTTTTCCGTTTTCTAAGATATCTTTCTCTTGTCCATTGTCCTCTATGAAGAAGTTTCGATATTGATTGGAACCCACACTGTTTTTTATTGCCTCTATAAGAGTCTTTTTTTGAAGTATTTTCATTATGCGTATGTATATGAACGTCTTCTTTTACGTGTTTTTGTTGATCTTGTTCCCGAGCGGATACTTCTTTGTTTTTGATTTTGATTAGAAGTAGTTCCTTTGGATACATTTAACATGAAGCCAACCATCATCAGAGTTACAAGTAGCGAACTCCCTCCATAAGAGATGAAAGGAAGTGTGATACCTGTATTAGGTAGTAAGGCCATGTTTACTGATACATTGATCATCATTTGAACTGTGATAGATGTGGTGAAACCAACGACAGTGAGTTTTGCAAACCAAGATTTTGAATTTCTCGCAATATAATATCCTCTCCACGCGAATGCTACGAACATCAAAACCAATAATCCGGTCCTGACAAATCCCATTTCTTCTCCTATAGCTGCAAAAATTGTGTCACCTTGTACTTCTGGGAGGTAGCCATTTTTCTGTATCGATTGTCCGAAACCTAATCCAAACATTCCTCCACTACCGATAGCGGTCAATGCATTTTTGATTTGATAACTAATACCAAGAGAATCCAGCTCAGGATTAAAAAAAGTGGCGAAGCGGTTGTAAATGTAATCAACGTTTAAGACGATAAAAAGCCCCATGATGGATGCGATGATCCCACCTGACATGACTTGAATGAAGCTGCCTCCTGCAACTAAGAATACAGCAACTGCCGTTAAGGTGATCACTAGCAAAGATCCAAAGTCAGGTTGCAGTGCAATTGGTATTACCACAGCACTCATTATTGCGATGAATGGGAGGAATCCATATTGAAAATGATTGATTTCTTCCCTGTTTTTAGCCATCCAATGGGCGAGATAGATGATAAGGCCAAATTTTGCAAATTCGACAGGTTGAATCGATGGTAGTCCTGCAATGTCTATCCAAGAATTTGCGGATCCATAGTCTCCACCAAGTCCTGTGAATACTAGGAAAAGTAAAGCTACTGATCCAGCCATGACAATAAGAGAGGTCTTTTCCCAAAATCTGTAAGGAGTGAGTAGGCAAAGAAAAAATCCTCCGCTAGCCATACCTATTTGTCCAATTCTTCTCCAAAAGTAGAAATCGTTTTGTTCGAACTTATTAAATGATTCATAGACACTTACTGAAGCAATCATGGCTAAACCGAAAAAAATAAGTGAGATTGTGATGGCTAATAGTATGTAATCAATGTTTTTTTTCTTCATTTCCTCGTTTCTGGGTTTCAAATAAGATATGATCCTTAAGAACTTGTCATTATGAAAAAGCTCTTCGGAACTATCGTCATCATACTCTTTATTGACTTCCTCACGAAGTCTAAAATGCTGCTTTTTGCAGACAATCCTTTATGGATGGTCCCTGATAAACTTGGGTTTAGGCTCGTTTATAATTCTGGTGTGGCATTTTCACTCCCTTTGTCTGGTATACTCGCAATATTTGTGAGTTTAAGTATTGTTAGCGGGCTTTTTTACTATTACTTCACTCACACGAATAGGAATGCTTACTCATCAATGGGTTTTGCTATGGTTATAGGGGGAGCTCTAGGGAATATTTTAGATAGGATAGTTTATGGACACGTCATCGATTTTATTCAAATATATTGGTACCCTATTTTTAATATAGCTGATATTTTTGTAAGCTTTGGATTTATTTGGATTATTTTCTTTCACAAAAAGATCCAAAAAGTTTAAAAACCATGAAATCCAAGCTTGAACACCTGATTTACTAGAGCTTTAATTAAAGAGTTCTTATTATATGTACAATATTTTAACTATTTTCCTGTGAGCTACGATTTTCCGAATGAGCCAGAGACACGAGTTTCAGATGTTTTCTTTAGGACTGTTGCTGGATTTTTTGGAGGTGGCTTTGGAAGTTTGGTGTTATTGATAGGTGTGTTACTCAGTGGGTCATTTGCGTCTAGCTACCTTACTGCTATGGATGGTGGGGGAGTACATCCAGTATTTATATTTGGTTTTATCGCGATAGTATTTCTTTCACTATTAGTTTCTGCCTTAGCTAGTGTCACATTTTTTTACTACTGTGATAGAGAAAGATATAAGTTTTTATTTTCTACTTTGTCTCATGTTTTTTCACTTACGACATTAATATTCGTAGTATCTATACCATTAAGTCTTCTTTTGGCGATTCAAGAGTTTGATAAGTTAGTATTAGTAGCATTAGTACTTATGAGTATTACGGTTATTTTTTCTATTATTGTTATGGAAGTAATTGCAAACCATAAGCATTTGCTACTGACCTTGTATAGTACAACTATCTCATTATTCACATTCTTTTTGATAATGTTAGGCGTATATATTGCTACTGGCACTTCTACCTATCTATTACCAATAGCCTTACCTCTTTGCTGGGCTAGTTTTGGATTTTGGCAGGTAGCATTTGAAATGTCTTATCAGTTTGTCTATCAATCTTATGGTACAGATTTTTTGAATTCTAGTACCCGATTGGGGAGTGATTATATAAAGGAGCAGAGACTTAAGAAGTAGATGTATATCTAAATTTAGATATAAAAAAAGCCCCCAATCAACCCTAGCCGCCAGCTAAAATGTATCGAGAAGCTTTTTTGTAATAACATTATATCATTTATAGACTACTTTTTAAATCTACCATATAACTGAATTTTTTTTTGTCAAATAATCATTTATTGCTATTTTTGAGTGCTTTCTGATAATTGAAACTTTCACCAAGTGTTATAGCTATTCTCATCCAAATGCTATTTGATCATTCATTGTAATGATTTCTCCATTCCTTATTTTTCTTTTTTGTAAAATTTTGCTCCATTTCAAATGGAGCAAAATTTTATTTACTAGTATTGAGATTTTTCTTTGTAGTCCATTAAGGAAGGATTAATGGGGATATTAGAGTTTTGGGAATGATGGGGGTGACTTGAACTTCCTTTGGACTCGTAAAACTCGCTCAGGACAGGCTTCTCGTCTCGCTTGACTGATTTGATTTGCTATATTTATTATGGTGGGTTGACCGAGACTCGAACTCGGGACCAGCGGCTTAAAAGGCCGTTGCTCTACCAACTGAGCTATCAACCCAAGGTTGATCAAAAAATGATCCTCCATATAGTACCAATAAATATGAGTTTCTCAAGAGAAAAATGTCTTTAATTGCTTCAACTTTGCTACACTGTAGTCAATAAAATTTGTATAGAGTATGAAACAATTTTCAAAAATATTATTAGGATTAATGCTATTACCTCTCTTGATAGGCTGTACTGGCTCTGGGGATGAACTAGAACAAGCGGGACTAATACATCAAAGTTTTCAAAATTTTTCTGTATCTATACCTTCTGATTGGAGGAAGATTTTTTCTGATGATTTCGCAAATACTTTGCCTAAAGAAACGGTTGCACTTTTTTTAAAGAAAATTGATGGAGATGATTTTATACAAAATACAAATGTCGTGAAAGAATCACTTAATACAGATGCAACATCTCTTGAGTATGCTAAGGCAAATGTGTTACTCGGATCTAAAGCATTGGTTGATTATAGATCAGTGAGTTCTGAAGAAGTACAGTTAGCTGATGTACAAACTGTTGTGCATGTATTTAGAGCTAGGAATGCCACTACTGAGCCATTAAGACACTATACTCAGGGATATTTTTCTAGAGATAAGTTAGGATATACGATTACCTGTGTTTCAAAAGATGATGATCAAGTGCAGCAACAGAATTGTGATACTATCGTAAAGAGCTTTCGCTTTGCGAACTAGATAGTCTTTCCAGATCTGTGAATATCTGTTAAATTATTTCGGCGTTAGTTATTGATGTGCCTTGTAGCTCCGCAATCCTGCGGAGTAAAAAGTGGCTTCATCAATACATAAAGGTGCCGTGGCGAAGTGGCTTAACGCTCCGGTTTGCAAAACCGGCATTCATGGGT
>CAYGQA010000033.1:0-5707 GCA_964352145.1 uncultured Candidatus Peribacteria bacterium | reverse complement strand
CTTGTTGGCTTGTCACGTATCTCACATTGGGTGCGGTAGCAGACTACAACTTTGGGACGGTGAGTCCGGATACTGTGAATACTCTTAATAATACTGTTTCAGTGACTACAAATAGTCCATCGGGTTATCAGATCCTTATCAAGAAGCAAAACACTGATCCGGAGAATACGATGACGAATGGTGTTTACGAAGTCCCTGACTTGGTAGATTGGAATCCTAGTGCTGGTGCAGGTGATGGTAATGCGGTGATCTGGTCTGCGGGACCGAAGGGACTTGGGCTTCGTATCCGAGAGACAGGTACTGATGTAGATGCTTACAATAGTACGTATTGGGGTGTTGATGATACGGCTCCTAATGCAAAATATGGAGGTTTCCCAGATGCTTATCAGACAATCGTCAATGATGGTAATGCTAAGGCAAATGGGACCTATGATACGATATTGCAGTTGCAAGCAGAGGTGGGTACTACTTTACCAGCTCTCCCATACACTGGTGTGATTGAGATTAATGCCATTGTTAACCCGTAATTCTTATGACTTCTTTACGTTCTTCTAATTCATTCCTTATGAAACGCTTTGCTTTCTTTATCACTTTTTTCTTTGCTTTTGGGGCTCTGCTTCAGGCGCCTGAAGCTTCTGCTCAAGAGCCTTCGATTTCGGTCTCACCGATGATCAATGAGCTGAATGTAAAGTCTGGCCGCCCCTATGAAAAAAGCCTTCGGGTAGTGAATATTAATCAAACAAAAGATATTCAGGTAGACCTAGAAGCTTTTGATATTGCGATTGATCCAGACACCCATAATGTTCAGATTTTCCCTGAGGAATCAAAGCAGAATACAAAGCGTTCACTTGCTTCTTGGATAACAATGGATGGGAATGAAGAAGCTTTGTTGTCTCCAGGTGAAGAAAAAAACTTTAGGTATCAGTTAGATGTTCCTGAGGGTACTGTCCCTGGTGATTATTACGGTATTATTAATGTGTATTTTTCTCTCAAAGGAGATCCTTCTTCTGAAAATCAGTCATCTGTGAAGGTACGACAAAGTATTGGGAGTTTGGTATTAGTACAGGTCTCAAATGCTGGTCAAGAAGTGAGTGTAAGTGTGGAAGATTTTGTCAGCTCTGATGTGGAGTTGACTCCTAAGGGAGATATGATCGTTGCAGAGGTAGAGGTGACGAATAATCTTCTGAGTTACCTTAATCTAAGCCCTTATATCCGTATCAAAGATACGAAAGGGGAGCTGTATTACGAGTCTCAGGGCTTGGTAAAGCGTGTTTTCCCAGGAGAAACAACTCGTTTGAGTCACACTTTCCCTGATTCCTATATGTTTTCTCAGATTCCTTTGATTTTGGATTTTGAGTTGCAGTCAAGGACTCAGGAAGCTTCTCTTTATAACTTTGAGATGGCAATAGGTGCTGAACGAACTTTTGTGGGTGATTTGACAGCTCCTAAGCTCTTCATTGTTTTGTTGATTGCCTTGATGATTCTTTTCTTTTGGTATCAAAAAAAAGGTCAGCACAGCACAGCTCGTACTTTTAAAAAAAAGAAGAAGAGAAAAAAGAAAAAATAAGACTATTTGGATTTAAAAAAAGAGCCTGATTGAGAAATCAGGCTCTTTTTTATTTTTTTATTCTGCGTTTTCTGGGGCTGTGATGACATTGAGGTTGATTCCTACGTTTTCGTCACTACTTGTTTCCATTACTTCTATATTCATCCCAAGGTTGCTCCCTTCTTCTTCCATGCCTTCTTCTCCCATGACTTCTAGGTTTACTCCTATATTGTCTGCACTTCCAGTTGTGCTTTCTTCTGTGTCAGAGTCGCAGGCAGATAGCGTCCCTATACTGAGGAGTAATACGGCAAATATGATAGTTTTTTTCATAATGGAGTTTTTAAAAGAAATGACATTAAGGACAAGATAGGAATTTTTTAGCTAAAAGTAAATGAGTCTCCCTTGATAATCCCTTTAAGTTTTGTTTTATACTCTTTCTTAAAGAGTTGTTTGTCTGTCATTCTGCCTTCTACGCAAGGGTATTTTATTTTCATTTGTTCAATTATTGTGAACAATGAATCTGCCTTAAGAAAGCTTCATGAAGTCTTTGACTTTTGCTGTAATCTTTGGTACAATGTAATGAAGTATTAATTTTTTCTGCTTCATTATTATATCCCGAGAGGGAGCTTTGCTCGAGTTATAGAGTGGTGTGGTCTGCCTATATGACTATATTATTTCTTCATTTTATTCTTATGAATAAGAAAGCAATCGCTCTCGTAACGGGTATGGCTATGCTCACGATTGGGCTAGTACCTACTGTAATGGCTGCACAGAATGCCACTACAAATCTTGAATCGTTAGACAACATTAGTTTGTCTCTCAATATTACAGAACCATTCGGTAATACTGCGAATGCAGGTAACCAACTTGCTGTAACAAGTTCTACTGATAATTCTAGTCAAAATCTTTTAGCTTCTACATGTGCTGGTTGTAGTAGTATCCAAGGTACTCTTACGTCTAACTCTAATGGGGGAGCACGTGTGACTATCGCTGGTACAGGTGGTGGTGAAGCAGCTCTTCAACACTCGAGTGGTACTCCAAATGTGACAAATACTGCACTTGGAGATCTTACAGATCAAGCAACAGCATTGGCTGCTTGTGCAGCTTCTACGACTGGTACTTCTGGGATTTTCTTCCGTATCATGCCAGATACTCAAGCTGCTAGTAACACTGATACTACTTTTGTTTACACTTCTGATAGTTCAGGTACTCCTGATACTTTTGATGCTACTATCACTGGTAAATATGGTTCAGGAGCTGATGCAGCTAATACTTTCTGGTGTACTGTTCCAGTTGCTGCAAGTCCGCAACAATTTGTTACTACTGATGAATATAATGAGACAGGACAAGTCTTCGAAATGGATGTCTTCGCTGCTCTTCTTACCACTGCTACTAGTACTGGTACTTTGAAAGCTGGTGAATACTCTGCTACATGGACTATGACTCCATTCTCAAACGCTTCACTATAAAAAGTGATTGAGACATAATATGATTCTCATAGGAAGCCCAGCTCATCTAGAGCTGGGCTTTTGTGTATGTTAACCTGCCTGTGACTTTTTCATGTTTATTTTTGTATATGCGACGTTTTTCTCTTTTCTTTTTAGCTTTTTTCCTGAGTCTCTTCTCGGCTTCATCTGCTTTTGCAGTTACTGGGTATCTCAATCCTGAGAATCTCAGCTTGGGAGTTGTCCCTGGAGAATCTTTTGAATATCAAGTTTTCTTTTCAGCAGATCCAGGAAGTACTTTTGATGTACGATTAGAGTCTTTTTCTTTGGATGAAAAAGGGGGGTATGTGTATGCAGCACTTCAAGAAAGCTATATCGAACTGGAAGAAGTACAAATCCAGCTTCCTGAAGAAGACTTGGGTTATTATTATCAAGTAAAAGGGAAAGTGCCTGATGATGCTCCTCTGGGAGATGTTTTTTTTGCACTTTTTTTCCAGCGTGAGGCTCAAGAAAACGAACGGATAACCTTACAGCTTGTTCACCATCTCTACTTAAGAGTAGGGGAAAATGTTCAACAACAAGCTGATGTTAAAGATATTGAGATAAATAAAGAAGATGCTTCTGGTGTGGTCTTTCAAGCCGTTTCATATCGACTTTATCCAGATGAGAGTGTAGACCAGTACTTTGATCATCAAGCTGAATTGATTCTTTATGATGCTGAAGGTCTAGAGATCAAAAGATTTATTGGTGATCGTACTCGCCTGGTGCCACCCCTTACAAGTCGTGGTTTTGTATATTTACGTGAGGAAGAAGACTATTCCTTCCCTTCGGATTACGATCATGCTGAGTTGCTCGTTCGTAATGAGGCTGGGGAAATTCTCTATAAAGAGAGAATAGTCTTTGATAATGACACTGTTTTTGAATCTAAACCTCATAACAAAAGTGCTTATGGAGAGCAATTGGCTCTTTACAAATCTTCTCGATTTGTTTGGACTGATTGGGTCGGGCATTTTGTATTCATCATTCTGGGCTTGAGTCTACTGGGCTATGCACTCTATCCTAAACGTAAGTAATTCTTCCCTATATTATATTTATGAAATTTTTCCTTCGTCAGTCTTTTGCCTTTTCTCTTGCTGTGATGATGAGCTTCTCAGCTCTCGGACCTGTTTTTGCTCAAGAGCAAGAAATGGCATTCAATTCACAGTTGTCTCCAGGTTCGAAAGTGTTTGAAGCGAATCGAGGGGATGTGATAAATATGGAGATCTACTACACTAATATGATTCCTGCTACAGCGAACATCGCCATTACTGTTGAGGATTTTTTCTATGGAGCCGGTGGTGTAGAGCAATTTGTCCCAGCTAGTGATGCTGTCATAGGGAAGTCTTTATCTCAATGGGTTACTGTGCCAGATGGACTTACTGCTCCTCAAAATGAGAAAGTAAAAACTTCTCTTGAAATAAGCATCCCTGAAGATGCGAATTATGGTGATCACCATGCGGTGGTGTATTTTTCTAATGCTGTCCCTGAAGATAGTGAAGCTGCTTTAGTAGGTGTTCAAGGACGTTTGGCATCTTTACTTACGGTAAAAGTTCTTGGAGGAGAGCCAGTGATTAGTGGTTCTGTGAAAAATTTTGATGTTGAGACTCGAGAAAAAGCGCGAAATACGGCTACTTTTGAGTTTTTCTTTGCAAATACTGGATCAGAGTTTTTTGATATTGAGACCATCATAGAAATTTATGAAGAAGAAGCACCAGCTGAAAATGTTGAACCTATCAAGGTGATAAAAAAACAAGATTCGGTATTTCCAAATATTGGAAAGTCGGTCAAGGTTTCACTTGGTGATCTAGGAGATGATTTTGGAGAAGATACCTATTATGCACATGTTCTCATTCAAGAAAAAGCTGCTCCTAGTGTTCGTAAACGATTTTTCACCAGAGTGGTCCCATTTGATTATTATGTCCCACTTCAGGTAAATGCAGCTGTAGTAGGTAATCTAGCTGCACCTATTGTTCAAAAAGAAATGGTAGAAGTGTCGCCTCCAATCGTTGAGATTGTTAAGGAGCTTGGGCTTTATATTGGAGCTTTCTTGATTGTCTTTATGGTCTTGATTCGTTTCTTGTTTTTCCCAAATGGGCTTTCAGGGAAGAAGAAAAAATCAAAAGGGTAGTCTTTCTAAAGACTAGTGCAATATAAGTTAGATAGTCTGCAAGGAAATCTACTCGAGTCTTCCTCTGAATTCTTTCATTATAGTAAGGAATAAGTTTTTTAATGCATATTTTCCTAGATCTTCATCGTTTTCAAAAGAGGGTTGCCATACTCTTTTTTGTATTATTCTTTTTTTGTTCATTGTTTGCTCCGGGCTTTGTGACTGCAAATAATACGAACATCTCTATTGAGGTGAAGTCTCTTGCTCCTCAGATTATTCTTTCTTCCGTGGGAGATGATGGATTGAAGATAGATTGGAACTGGGACAGTGTATCAGTCGGGTATATCCCACCTGCTGTTTCTCAGATGGATGTGGAGATTTCGTCAAATCTTATCTCTTATACAAATCTTCAACAGGTTCTGCCATCTGTTTTTTCTGTTTCTTATACTGGATTAAGTGCAGGTACCTATACAGCTAGGATTACTGTCTTGGATGGAGCCGATACTCAGTATGTGGTTGGACCTGTGACTTTGGCGGGGACTTCTGGAGGAGGAGGGAGAAGGGGAGGAG
>CAYGQA010000032.1:0-6953 GCA_964352145.1 uncultured Candidatus Peribacteria bacterium | reverse complement strand
GATTGGGAGGATAGGGAGGATAGGGAGGATAGGGAGGATAGGATATCTGATCTCTCAACATATCTATTCAATAGTAGATTTTACTATTCCGAAAATTCGATAATTCTGATAATTAGATAATTGTACCCATGTTCACTTCACTCCAAGTAATCGCAAAAACCCTCAGACAACTCTGCCCCTGGGATAAAAAACAAACTTTAGGTAAATACCCAGACAGACTCCTAGAAGAATCTGAAGAAATACGTGAAGCCATAGAAAAAAAAGATTGGGAAAATCTTAAAGAAGAAATAGGAGATGTACTCTTCAATCTCGTGATGATGATGGAAATTGCAGAAGAAAAAGGCTACTTCACTGCTGACGAAGTCCTCAAAAGCTGCCATGACAAGATAATAAATCGTCACACTTGGGTCTTCGGAGAAGATAAAGCGAACACTCCTGAAGAAGCTTTAGCTCTGTGGAAAAAAAATAAAGCAAAGGGTCTATAAAAAATTCTCGAATTCTCAGAATCAGATGACCTTCCTCGTAAAATAACGAAGCATTATTATATATTAGTAAATTCATCGCTTTTAAAGTCATGTATATCAGACTATACTTTTTTTGATATTTCTTAATCTCACCTATGAAAAAAATACTCGCACTGCTGAGTGTAATTCTAATCCTTGGGACTTCAACCAGTACCTTAGCAAAGAATGGTACTGGAGGATCCTCTACAGATTCAGACACTCAAGCAGAGCTACAAGCCCAACAAGCAGCTGATGATGCGGCTGCTGCTGCTGTTGCTCAAAAAGCTGCCGAAGAAAAAGCTGCTCAAGAAGCTAATGCCGCGAAAGCTAAAGCTGATGCAGATGCCGCCGCACAAGCAGCACAAGAAAAAAATGATGCAGATGCCGCCGCTAAAGCAGCTCAGGAACAAGAAGCAGCAAAACTTGCTGCTGATAAAGCTGCTCAAGAAAAAGCAGCTGCTGATAAAGAAGCACAAGACAAAACTGATGCTGCCCAAGCGCAACAAGCAGCCGCTACAGCAGCTGCGAATAAAGCAAAAGCTGAAACACTTGAAATACGTCGAGAAACCATTGAAATAGAACATTGTGGGAAAAAAGAAACAGCAAAAAGCCGAATAGAATGTCGACTTTCCGCTGATGAAAAAACTCTTCAAGCTGAGTTTGCAGACAACTATAAACCTGAATCTTGCATCTGGTGGAATAACGACAAGTCAGATGACTGGAACAACAAATGGATCGCTGAATGCAAAGAAAGATACCAAAAAGAACAAGCCTGCTGGCCAGAATCTATATACAATGGAACCAGTTATAACGGGAAATCAGTCATGAGCTGTCTCAAGAAAGTCGTAGGTCTACCAGAAAAAATCGTCCCGATAGCTCAGTTTTGTGAAGGGAAAGATTCTAGTTGTAAGGAAGACTATCAAGATGCTGTTCACCATTTGATCGTAGGTCGTTTCTACGACGCTGAGTATCGTGTGGAAGAATGGATGGAAGAAAGTAAACTCACTCTTGATGAAACCACAGAAGCTCTCCTTTGGATCACTCAACACAAAAAAGACTTCTACTCGGCCAACACTAAATCAGAACGTATAAGCGTCATAAAAAGCTTCCAATCAAACTGGGATGCTCTAGTCGGACAACTTTAAAAAAATTAATTCATAGCTTATGAAAAACTTTAAATACCTCTTGATAAGTCTCATTGCGATAAACATCGCAGCATGTGGAACTCCTCAAGAAATGGACAAAGAAAACTCAGGAAACAGCAAGCTAGATACTAAAAATGAAGAACTGACCAAAGATAAAGAAGAATCAAGAGAGGAATCAGAAGACATTTCAGATCTTGGGCTAGACAACGCACTCCTTGACTTAGAAATGGTAGAATAAAGAAATTCACAAACACCAAAAAGAGTAGAGGCCTAGCAATGCTAGACCTCTACTCTTTTTATTTATAATCTAAGTATACTTTAGAAATCAATCTCAACTTCTTCTTCAGGTTGATCTTCCGTTACATTCAGCTCTGTCATATCCTTTGGTAAGACTGCTTCTATAGTACCCCATTCAGAGTCCTCAGCGTCAGGAACGATAACCGTGATCTTATCACCAACTTGACCTTTATAGTAGGTTACAGAGGCTAATAAAACCTTGTAAGACTTTCCTCCTTCTTCTAAGACCTTATACTGCCCATCATCATAAACCAAAGTTCCAATAAGAGTCTTTCGAGGAGCAGGACCTATTTGCTTGTACACAAAACGTCCATCATCCAAGATGCTTAACTTCATATGGTCTCCAGAGATAAGCTTAGACTTTGAAGCATAGTTTGCTGGTACAGGATAGCTCTCGCCATCTGGTGCTATCATTCTTTCACCATTAAACACTCCTTCAATGACTTTTGAAGCAGGTCCACCTGCACTAGGTGCATTTTGGTAAGCATGTGAAGATGATCCTCTTAGTTCTTCTCCAGAAACTTCTAAAAGCATTTTTTTTGCATTTTTTAGAGCGGCTTCTGCGCTCTCTATCAATGCTTGTATTTCAGATACTGAGGACATATTCCTTTTCGTTTTAAAAAATATTTGTTTCCCTTTTACTCTTCATACCATTATAACAGCTCTTAAGGCCCTATTCAAGAGCGCAAGACTTTCCAAAAAGGAGCCTTATGGTAGCAACTCCTTTTATTAGAAACAAGCTCAGTTTAGTCTTCTATCTCGATACCATGGACTTGCATCCATTTTCTCTTTCCTACTTGGAAAAGCATCTTTTCAGCGACCTTAATCTCTACGATAGCATCGACGTCTTCCACTTTTTCTTCATTTACACGTACTGCACCTTGCTCGATCATTCGTCTTCCTTCACTGCGTGACTCCACCATTTCTAATTCTTCAAGAAGTGCAAATAACTTAAACTTTCCCACATCAAGATCAACTGTCTTGATATCATCAGGTTGTCCTCCTTTAGAAAACACTTCTTCAAAATCCTTAGCAGCTTGATCAGCAGCTTTAGCATCGTGATACATAGTGACGATTTCTTTAGCCAACATCACTTTATAATCCTTAGGATTCTCTCCTTTTTTCATCGCTTTCTCGTATTCTTCGATTGTTTTCAGAGGCACATCAGTCAAGAGTGTGAAATATTTCACAATCATCTCATCTGACATAGACATGATTTTTCCAAACTGCTCTCCTGGTTCATCAGTGATATTGATGACGTTTCCGTATGTTTTTGCCATCTTACGACCATCTGTACCTTCGATAAGAGTCGTCGTGAGCACATGCTTCTCTTTTTGGTTGTATGAACGTTGTAATGTCCGACCAGCTAACATATTGAAAGTTTGGTCATTACCACCAATCTCGAGATCTACATCCATCGCTACAGAATCGTAACCTTGCATCAATGGATAAAAGAACTCATGAAGCCCAATAGGCTTACCAGAATCCAATCTCTTTTGGTACATATCACGTTCAATCATTTGTTGAACAGTAAACTGTTGAGACAGTTTCACTACATCACCAAAACTCAATTTTCCTAGCCAATCAGCGTTATACCGGATCTCTATTTTATCAAAATCAAGAATCTTTGATGCTTGTTCTTTATACGTCGCAAAGTTTTCTTGTATCTCTTCAGCAGTCATCACAGGCCGCATTGATTCTTTATCAGAAGTATCTCCGATCAATGCCGTGAAGTTACCTATCAACATGATCACCTGATGACCAAGTCTTTGGAAATCTCTGATCTTCCGAAGAGGAATAGAGTGTCCCAGATGTAAACGTGATCCTGTCGGATCAATACCGAGATATAATTTTAACTTTTCTCCAGCTTTCAAACGATCTTCTAATGTCTGACGAACAATCACTTGTTCCACTCCTCTGGTCAATAACTCTTCAATGATTGGACCTCCTGAGCTTGTCGTAGTTTTCTTAGCCATAGCGGAAAAAGATAAATATTGTAAAGTCAGCATAGCCTACAAAAGGTACCATAAATAAGGGCTTCTTTCAATATTATTGTCTCTTATAAAAGAGAATCTCTTCTCAAAAAATATCCCCACAATCTAGTATGCGTCTTTATATCTTAACTAAAGATTCATGCTCTCACTAGTATTATCACGCATTTTACATGCCTCATTCAAACAATTATAGCAGTCTAGTCTTACAGTATTTATAAAAGTAACTATTGGAAGCTTAAGTGTATCAATACTAATACAAGCATTATACTCATTTAAACTAGTGAGTATCAAAAGTTCTACAAATTTAGCCTGGTTTTCAGAAAGGCAAGAATCAATATTTATAACATCCCTAATTGATTTAGTAATCATAGATACTGCAGACAATTCAGGGTTAGATAGATGCTCTTTTCCTAATTCATCAAGAAATTCAATTGCAGGTATTGCCTCAATTTTTTTTACTCTTTTTGGCATATTTCTTTATTACAAATTTTTCTTAAGAAAAAATTATACTTAAAAAAATAAATTTGTCAAACATTTCTGACTAAGGTAGCAATTTATTTACATCTAGAAAATACTCCAAAACTCCATCCTCATGCATCAGCTCACTATGAAAAGTCGTGATAATAATGTTCTTTTGACGAAGCATCACCATCTCTTCTTTATACTGAGCCAGTACTTTTACCGTTAATCCTTTTTTCAATACCTTCGGAGCTCTGATAAAAAACACCTCCTCCTTTCCTCCAGGAAGCTCTAAAACTGTTTGAAAAGAATCCCTTTGTCTTCCATAGGCATTTCGCTCTATCTCTATATCAATCAATCCTAAAGAAGTCTCTAAAGGCACTGGGGATTTCACAGACTTTGCAAGAAGGATAGCTCCTGCACAAGTACCCCAGATAGGCATACCTGATTCTCCTCTCTTTATAATCGCCTTATCCAATCCTGAAGACTTCAGAAGCTTCGCAATCGTAGTACTCTCTCCTCCAGGTATGATCAAAGCATGGACTTCTTTCAAATCAGAAACATTCCGGACTTCTTTCCCCAAAACTCCATGACTCTGCAAGGAAGTCATATGCTCTTTGAAGTCACCCTGTAATGCCAGCACACCAATGGTCATAATTTTCAATTATCAATTTTCATTCAAAACTCAATGTTTCAATAATCAATGAGCATAAAAAATCATTGAAAATTAAAAATTGAAAATTGAACATTATTTATTCTCCCCTTTCCTCCATCTTCACCATCACTTCATCACAGTTGATCCCTACCATCGCTTCTCCAAGATTTTCTGAGATCTTTGCAAGTTTACGAGCATCTTGATAATGCGTAACGGATTCAACGATGGCCTTTGCTCTTTTAGCAGGATTACCTGATTTAAAGATACCAGACCCAACAAATACCCCATCCATCCCTAATTGCATCATCATGGCAGCGTCAGCAGGAGTAGCGATACCTCCAGCAGCAAAAGTAACGACTGGAAGGCGACCAAGGTCACGCACCTGCTCTACCAACTCTAGAGTGACTTTCATTTCGATTGCTTTCGCTTCAAGTTCTTCATCTTTCATACTCTTCAGGGCATCTATCTCAGCAGCTATCTGACGTACGTGACGTACGGCTTGCACTACATCACCAGTCCCTGCCTCTCCTTTAGTACGGATCATCGTAGCTCCTTCTTTTATCCTTCTCAAAGCTTCGCCAAGATTTCTGGCTCCACAGACAAAAGGAACAGTAAAAGGGGACTTGTCTACATGGTTAAGCTCGTCAGCCATCGTTAAAACCTCTGATTCATCGATAAAGTCTACCTTAATCGCTTCCAGGATCTGAGCTTCTACAAAGTGTCCAATACGGACCTTCGCCATCACAGGTATCGTCACCATCTCCATGATATCCTTGATCATCTTCGGGTCACTCATCCGTGAAACTCCTCCATCGGCTCTGATATCAGCTGGTACTCTTTCAAGAGCCATTACCGCACATGCTCCTGCATCTTCAGCTATCTTTGCTTGTTCATCATTTACCACATCCATGATCACGCCTCCTTTAAACATCTTGGCAAATCCATCTTTTATTTGAAATGAGACAGGCTTTTTTGACATTGTAAGGACTGTTAAAGAGTATTTGATCTCTACTCACTAAAAAGATCAAGAAATGAGTTAAGTAAACGCATTCTAAGGACTAAAACACTCTCATTCAACAAAAAAAGCTCTGTGAAAATTTACACAGAGCTTTTTTAAATGTTTTTATCCTTGAAAGCCTATAGTAGCCTCAACTCCAGAAAGTGGATTATCTATCCCAACAGCATTCAACACCTCATTCAAAAGAGTCATATAAAACACTCCTCCTATCCTTTGACCGAGTTGATCATATTGACTAAAGGTAGGGATATAGATCGATAACGCTGAGACATACTTATGAAACCAGTCTACAGATACATCTAGAGCAGCTACACCAAGTTGAGAAGAGACACTATTATCTAAACGAGCCATCAACTCTCCAAGGATCTTATACGCTTGAGCCAAAGTCAAAGCTTGATCAGGTGCGAAGTTTCCATTCGGAAGCCCATCAATAATCCCAATTTGTTTAGCATACCCTATTTCTTTTCCAAAACGTGAATTCAAAGCAACATCAGGGAACCCTGTAGTGAGTACACTATCAATATCTGCATCAGTTACTATTCCATTCTCTCTTAAGATCTGGATAGCAATAAAGACTGCTCCACGTCTTACAAAGTCAGTAGACATCTCTTCAGCCGTCATCCCTTCTCTATCCAAAATATCTATAAAATCCAAAACCTCTTGTTGAGAGCTAGAGAAAGCTTCTCCAATTTTATTAGCTGTTTCGATAAAAGACATCTCTTCTTGGTTACTACATGCTTGATCAAAACAATTTGAAGCTCCATTAGATAGCGTTGATCGAGATCTTCCCGAACCTCCAGAACCACCTGATCCAGAACCAGTTCCTCCTGTCCCCGTTCCCGATCCTCCCGTTCCTGATCCTCCCACTCCTCCCGATCCTCC
>CAYGQA010000031.1:0-11096 GCA_964352145.1 uncultured Candidatus Peribacteria bacterium | reverse complement strand
ACACCAAGTCGGATCGGTCTTCTCCTTGATCTTCCGATCAAGAGTCTAGAGCAAGTCGTCTATTTCGCAGCTTACATCATCAAGTCTGTCGATGAAGAGGCGAAAGAAGCCGTTTCAAAACAACTCGAAGAGGAGTACCAAACCTATACCAAAAAAACGAAAGAAGCGGTTAAAGAAAAAATCAAGAAAGCAAAATCTGAAGTATCAGAGAAGGCAGAAAGGGAAGAAGCGATCCTTCAAATAGAAGAAGAAGGAGTCCTTCAGTTGGATGAACTCGCTGATTCATTTGATAAAGCAAAATCTGAAATCAAGTCTATCAAGCCAAATGCTGTTATTTCTGAGCTCGAATATCGTGAGCTTTCTATGCGATTTGGACATGTCTTCCAAGCGGGTATCGGAGCTGAAGCTATTCGAGATATCATTTCTGAGATCGATCTCCCAGCTTTCATCGCTGAACGGGAAGAAGAACTCCAGAACACTACTGAAATGAAGCAAAAAAAGATCTTCAAGAGGATCAAGTTGGCAGCTTCATTACTGCAAAACAATATCAAACCAGAATGGATGGTGATGACGGCTTTACCGGTAATCCCACCTGATCTTCGTCCAATGGTTCAGCTCGATGGAGGACGATATGCAGCGAGTGACCTTAATGATCTCTACCGACGTGTGATCAATAGAAATAACCGTCTCAAAAAACTCATTCGACTTGGAGCTCCTGAAGTTATCTGTCGAAATGAAAAACGTATGCTTCAAGAAGCAGTGGATACTCTTCTCAATAACTCAGTGCGTTCTGGGAAGGCGGCTTTCACCACCAATGACAAACGAAAACTCCGATCTCTTTCTGATATGTTAAAAGGGAAGCAAGGTCGTTTCCGGCAAAATCTCCTTGGAAAACGTGTGGATTACTCAGGTCGATCTGTGATCGTAGTTGGTCCAAATCTAAAACTCCACCAATGTGGAATTCCCAAAGAAATGGCTCTTAAACTCTTCAAGCCTTTTGTTATCGGTAATCTTATCGATCAAGGACTCGCTCATAATGTAAAAAATGCTGAGCGAGTGATCACCTCAGGACGAAAAGAAGTCTGGGATATCCTTGAAGAAATAACAAAAGACCATTACGTACTTTTGAATCGTGCTCCTACACTTCACCGTTTGAGTATCCAAGCTTTCCAACCAGTATTGATCGAAGGGAAAGCGATTCAAATCCACCCACTCGTATGTGCAGCCTTCAATGCTGATTTCGATGGAGATCAAATGGCAGTCCACGTACCATTGTCAAAACAAGCGCAAAAAGAAGCTCGAGAAATGATGCTTTCATCAGTAAATCTCCTCAAGCCATCTGCTGGTGAACCAATCACCAATGCTACTCAAGATATGGTGATGGGATGTTACTTCCTCACTCGTATGATTGACGGGAAGAAAGGAGAAGGAAAAGTTTACGGTTCACGAGAAAGAGCACTTATCGATTATGAGCTCGAAGGTGTACACCTCCAAGCAAAGATCAAGATGCGTATGGATATTGGTCAAGGTCTGGAGCATGTAGAAACCACCATCGGACGTTTGATCTTCCAAGAAGAAGTGACAGAAAAAGTAGGTCTTCCATTTAAAAACTATACTTTCTCAAAGAAAGAACTCAAGAACCTCGTTGCAGAGTCATTCAATGATCAAGGTCCAGAAAAAACAGCTTTGCTTTCAGATTACATCAAAGATGTTGGATTTAAATACGCAACAATGTCAGGTCTTACCGTTGCCGCTTCTGACATGGTCATCCCACAAAAGAAATACTCTCTCGTGGAGGATGCATCTGAGATCGTGAAACAAATTAATGATTTTTATTGGAAAGGTTGGATCACTGCTGAAGAGCGATACCGTCATAATCTCAAGGTATGGACGAAGGCAAAGAACGATATCATGAAGGCCTTGATCGAAAACTTCAAAGGACATAAAGAGAACGATCTCTACTACCAAATTGATTCTGGGGCCCGAGGGAACTGGGGTCAGATCACTCAGCTCTGTGGGATGAAAGGATTGGTAGCAAATCCATCAGGACGAACGATTGAGCTGCCTATTCTCTCAAACCTAAAAGAAGGATTTAGTATCTTGGAGTACTTTATTGCGACTCATGGAGGACGTAAGGGGAAATCTGATACCGCTTTGAAGACTGCTGAAGCTGGATATCTTACTCGACGTCTTGTCGATGCAGTACAAGATGTGATCATCCGTGAAGAGGATTGTGGACAAGAATACCCATTCATCGTGACTCGATCAGAAAGTGATGATATTGGTATTCCTTTCGAAACACGACTTTTTGGACGAACTCTCTCTGAAGACTTGAAAGATGAAAAAGGAAAAGTAGTGGTTAAAAAAGGAACAACCGTTAAGCATGAAGAAGTCGATATCATCAAAGGACTTGATGTAGAAGTCGTTGCAGTACGGACATTGATGGCTTGTCTGACAGAGACAGGGGTATGTCAAAAGTGTTACGGCCTTGATCTTGGTACCAACCAACCAGTTCAGTTCGGACTTGCTGCAGGGATTATCGCTGCACAAAGTATCGGAGAACCAGGTACACAGTTGACGATGCGTACTTTCCATATGGGAGGAGTAGCTGAAGGATCAGATATCACACAAGGTCTCCCTCGTGTAGAGGAGCTACTCGAAGCTCGACCTCCAAAGAAACCAGCACTTCTTTCTGACATAGCTGGAGAAGTAAACATTAAGCGTTCTAAGGGAGTAGTGGAGTTAACTATTTCTGAAGAAAATCTTTCAGAAATGGAGTACGAAGTGCCAGCTGCCTTTAAAGTGGAAGTGAAAAAAGGAGATGCAGTCCGAGAAAAACAAGTGATCGCTCGATCAAAACGATATAGCACGGTGATCAAAGCGACCAAAGATGGGACTGTGAAAGAAGTATCAAAAGGAGTCATCACTGTAAAACTGAAAGAAAGACAAGAAGTAGTATACAAGCTGACAGACAAGACAAGTCTCACGGTGAGTAACAATCAAGTCGTAGCAAGAGGACAAGCTCTGACAAAAGGACACTATGACTTGCACGATTACCTTAAGAAAACAGACTTCTTCACGACCCAGGCCTACATCATGAAAGAGGTCCAGAGTATCTATGCTTCTCAAGGACAGACCATTAATGACAAGCATATCGAAATCATTGTGAAACAAATGTTCTCAAAGGTACGTATCATCGAACCAGGAGATACAGAATTCCTACCAGGGCAGATCGTCGATATCATGAAGTACAACCGAATCAATCGAGAAGCTTCAAAGGCGAAAAAAGATTCAGCCCATGGAGAGAGGATCCTCCTAGGACTGACAAGGATCGCTTTCCATACAGACTCTTGGCTTTCAGCCGCGTCGTTCCAGGAAACAATCAGAGTCTTGGTAGATGCTTCAGTCACGAAGAGAATGGATACTCTAGATGGTCTTAAAGAAAACGTTATCCTTGGTCGACTGATCAATGCAGGACATGTTTTCCGAAAGAACATGGGAATAGAAGATACCTTCTATGAAGAGCTCGAAGAAGAAAGAGTAGTCGCTCGAGCAGCTGCAGCAGCTGCCGAAGAAAAAGTTGAAGAAGAACCAGCGGCCTAGATCTTAAACAGATCTTACGAGACGAATAAAAAACCCCAGCGAGACACTTTCTCACTGGGGTTTTTAAAAACGCGTTGTGAAGGTTAGACTACATCAGTTCGCTGAGCTCACTTGCTCCATTCTAGTCAAAAGCTATACTGTAGACAGAGTTCTTAATACCATTATATGCAAGGTCCCTACAAACGTTACGGAGATAAAAAAAATTCAGAATACTTTGAGGAATACTTACTAAAAATGTATGACTGGCGTGAAAGCGTTGGATTGGTCGATATGGTGCGAGAAATGCACTCTGTAGTAGTAGAGGTGGATGAATCTGACCGACATAAGTACATCCAAGAATTGATGATGATGACTCCTTATCATTTCATAAAGAGTTATCACAACGATACTTTCATTTACTCTCTCCTAGAGATTGGAGCAGATAATCCAGGCTTCATCATTCGTAGTCGAAAGAATCCAGAGAAATCTTTGGTCTCGTCTATGAACATGCTCTCTCCAGTAGCAACAAAAAAACCTTTCACAAGATACATAGGGGAAGTGTTCCGAACTCCAGATGCAGATGAACTCAAAAAAACTCTTGAATCAGCTCACACAGAATTCACGGAAACAGATATGGTAATGGGGGGAAGTATGAAGTTTTATCGGACTAAGCCTTCACAGTACACCTGGAACACCGTCGCTTACATCGAATACCCGGAAGCTGACAGGCAATATTACTTGCAACGATTTGACGAACACCAAGAAGAAGACGCATGGCTTGAAGAAGTAAAAAGTATTAAAGCAAAACAAAGTGAACTGGGGATAGGAGAGCTCATCCAGCCTATAGATCATCTCGCAACACGTGTGCTACACCAAGATAGGGAACACGCCCTCCTTGAGCTCCTTAAGCTCACCTCCTATCACTATTGGGGTTCATACGACATCGCTGACCAAAACTCATCAACTAACGTGACCAGAAACTCTCACGATTTCGATGAGTTTAAATCACCAGCTAAGGTCTTCACTGCAGCAAACACTCCGCATTACGTGGATCATATCGTCAAGCTTCCATCACCGACAGAGGCCTTCGTACGGAACTACGGGAAGCGAATGCATCACATCGCCTACTCAGTCAAAGACAATGATGAAGGACAGGATTATGACAATGTCGACAAGGTGGTAGATACTTTGAAAGACGAAGGCATTGAGTTCCTCCTAAAAGTCATCGGGTCTCAGGAAGAGGGGCTGAAGCAAATCTTCTCACGGACTTCAAAATTCTCACTCCTCATCACCGAATACATCCAACGTTTCAATGGCTTCCAAGGTTTCTTCACCAAGAAAAACGTCGCCTTCCTAACAAAAGCTGCCGGAGCTGATGACGAACTCCTGAAAGAAAAGGGGAGTCGAATAGGAGAGGGAGATTTAAGTGATTAGATATAAAAACGTTAAGATCAGGGCGCACAGCCTTGAGTGCAGAAATTTCCTCATCAGAAAAAGAATAGCTTGCGGAATCACTAAGTATAAGATTCTTCAAGCTCGGGATGCGTAGTAAGTATTCTACACCTTGAGGACTGATGTAGTGGTATCTGATCGAAATATGCTCAAGAGTAGAACTCTCAGATAGTTTCTTACAAAGAGAGTCATTGAGTAAGGGTTTATCATTCGACTCTATATTGAGGCTTTGAAGAGGTAATTTTGGGATAGCATCGACGAGTGCTTTACAAGAATTTGGATTGAGCCTAATGAAAAGGGTTCGTAAGTCGTTGTTGTTGAGCAACTTCATTAGGGCTTCTGGGCTGATTTTATTTGTACTTGAAGATAGGTTATGAATTTCAGAAACATCAAAATCATCGAGTTTATTGTAATCAGAATGACCTAAATCTAATCCTCTGATAGTAAGACCAAGTTGTTTACTCCAAGAGTATAAGGTTGAGCTGAGTGATGGGTCCTTATAAAAATTTGGATATTTAATATAGATATATTCAAGATAAGGAAGCTGGGTAAATCGTTCTTCCCACTCCTTTAGCTTTTCAATTAAGGATTTACCCGGAGTATTGAAGATATCAATTTTAACGTATCTCATAAGCTCTGCGTGTTCGGGCAGAATTTCTGTGTCATAAAATATAAAAACCGGCAATTCTATTTGGGACAAGAGGGTGGATAAGGTGTATTCTGGTGCAGTTTGAAGTTTTTCTGCATCATAAGAAATATCATCCCAATCAGGAATAATTAAGAGACCGATTGATTCAGTCAGCGTTTTGAGGTCACTTAAATAAAGAGATACATACTCTGATGATGGAACTAGAGCTGATAAATCAACTCTATTTTTCCTGGCAATATTTGCTAAAAGGGCAGAGTTGTCATAGGTTAGTCCATCATTAAGTATTCTATTTCTTTCGCTTTGTGCTAGATAATCAGGTTCGTGGCGGTTCATAGCTTTTATATATATATCAACAAAGATTGTAATCTATCTCTAAAACAATAATTAGTCAATAAATACTGACGAATAACGTTGTAAGTGTGAAGTAAATTAAAGAATAGGACCATGAAATAACTTCATTATTGTTCTAAAAAAAAGACAATACGTGTGTGTAAAGTAAAAGATTTTAATCAGAATGAGCAATGACCAAATCAAAGTCTCCAAAAACTCCTGAATACTTCTCAGGAGTTTTTTTTATATTGTCTGTTTTTTATTGGTCATTGTTTTTTGGGATTTGGTCATTACTCGTCCTAACGAGTTTTACCACGCCTCCACGTGCACATTCCCTCTCTCAAATCCCAACTCAAAGAGTTTTGCACGAGTAGCCTTTACCATCACTGGAGGACCACAGATGCAGACATGAGTACCAGCATTAGCTTCAAAGACTTGTCCTTCTAAGAAATCAGAAATATATCCAATATGAGCAGAGTCTGGGGCACCTTCCTTTTCGCTGATAGCAGTAAAAAGAGTAAATCGATCATCTTCTGCATTTTTCTCAAACTCTTCTTGGAAAAGATAATCTTTCACCGTTCGATAACCATAGAAAAGCTGCATCGGGAAGCTGTCATCAGCTTGAAAACTCTTTTGGATCATGCTTCTCAAAGGGGAGATCCCAACACCACCTCCGATCAGGATGAGCTTTTCAAATTGGTCCGGTAAAGCTCCAAAGCCAAAGCGTCCAAAAGGACCTTTTATATCTATCGAATCACCTGCTTGAAGCAAGTTTATAAGACTCGTCATCTGACCATGTTCTTCTATTCGGATCACAAACTCTATCTCCTGAGAATTATTATAGTTTGCTACGGAGTACGATCGTTCTACAGTAGTCCCTTTATCATCTTTTAGTCTCAGCATGAAAAACTGTCCAGCTTCATAAGGAAGAAGCTCAGAAGTTTTGATGATCAGGTGTCTTACTCCTGCACCAACTTCTTCATTGCTGATGACTTGTGATTCGTAAAAGATAGCGTCCATAAATCTATAAAATTCATATCAAAAAAGCCAAGTTAGTATACGGGATTTACCCTGATTCTAAAGGACTTTTAAGTGGTTTTTAAGTGGTGTTTACAATGTAGGGAGTTCTTTTTCTAGGAGTGAAGCAGCATGCTCTACATCCTCCACTCTGATGTAGGTCCTCCCGAACTTTTCATCAATTCCATCTGTAGAGTAGATACTAATGATATTAACATTGTGTTTCCCCAGTATATTGGTGACTTTGGCTAATCCACCGACTTCATTCTGCGTGAGGACTTGGATGATTTCAGGGAGTGATATGAGGTCTACTCCAGATTCACGAAGGACTTCCTCAGCTACATCCGGTTTATCTACTACTAGACGAACTAAGCTCTGCAGCTGTCCATCATAGGACTGTATACCATCAATAGCCACATCTTTCTCTGCTAACTTCTGCAAAAGACGGCCCAGCATGCCTGGGATATTTTTCATGTAGCAGGAAACCTCTGTCATGACTCGAACCCTTTTCATATGAAGTGGGTGAGGAATTACTTCTATTACACCACGTTTTAGGTCAAAAGGAAATAAAAAAGCCAGCTAGGAAGAGGTATGATGGACACACTATTAATGTAATGAGGAATATGAAAGGACTAAAAATAATTGTGCTCTTCATAACACTGGTGTTCCTTATGCAAACACCGATCGCTCAGGCAAGCCATGGAGTCTTCGAATTTAAAGATCTTTCTCATGAAGATCCTTACTTTGACATCATCACAAACTTAAATAGAACAGGAATAGTGATGGGAGATGAAGAAGGTCGTCTGAATGGAGAAAATGCTCTCAACAGAGCAGAACTTGTCGTAATAGTCGTAAGAGCAACTAGGATAGAGGTCTTGGCGTCAGATAAGAATTGCTTCCCAGACGTTCAAGAGCAGTGGTTTGCAGCTCCTATATGTGCGATGGTTCGACTGAAATGGATTGATGGCTATCCAGATGGTCTTTTCCGTCCAGCTCGTGCAGTGACAGCCGGTGAGTCAGCTAAGATTACTGTCAATGCTCTCAGTACTTTTCAATTCACAGATCTTCAAGAAGCTTTAGATTTTATCGAATCGAGAAATGTTACAATGGCGACAGTAAAAAAAGACTCGCCTATTACTCGGAAAGAAGCCTTTGCAAGACTTTATCTCATAGACAATATGGAAATCGAACAAATGGACAGTGAAGGAAATGCTTTTGACCCAGCTAAAGATACCCTGATGATGGTAGAGGATCTTCCATTTTATGTTGATTTTAATCAAACTCAATATGAACGACATTTCGGTAAAGATCCCATAATCCTCTTTTTTCATGCAGAATGGTGTCCGCTTTGTAGATCTTCGGAGGAGGCGATACTCGATCAGTTGGAAGACTTACGAGGGGGAGTAATCATCTTCAAGCTAGACTATGATACAGAGACTGATCTAAAGAAGGAATATAGTGTGACCACTCAAGACACTTTTGTCGTCCTCAGTAAGGATGCTGAAACATTGCTCAAAACATCAGCTTTTCGTGAGAAAGATGATATGCAAAAGCTCATAGATACTGCCCTAGAAAAATAATCATGAAATACCTTTCTCAAGTAAAAAATAGCCTTCTGAGTGCCCTCTTGTTTGTACTGTTCATAAGTAGTCCTCTTGCGATTGCTCAGTTTTATGGAGATGTGCCTGTAGATAGTGCGCAAAGACAGGCTATCGACTATTTAAGTAGTCAGGGCATCTTCAAGGGACAAGGAGAAGGGACAAGATTCGATCCTGATGGACTCCTAAACCGAGCTGAATGGGCGGTATTGCTGACACGAGAGCAAGGAGTAGATCTTTCTGATAGCGGTCTTGGTTTCTGTTTTCCAGACGTAGACGATCAATGGTTTGCTACTGCTGTTTGCTATGCCAAAGACCTCTTATGGGTGAAGGGCTTCGCGGCAGGAGCTGAAGCAGGTCTTTATATACCAACGAATAATCTCACCTTTGCTGATATCTTAGTCACCTTATCAAGAGTCCAGGATTGGCCGACTGATATTGGCGAAACTTGGTATGATGGAGCTTACAACTACGCCTTAGAAAGCAAGATTCTCCCTGAAGCGGTATTGCCTTGGCAACAGGTTACAAGGGCAGAAGCAGCTGAAATACTCTTTAGGTCAATAGCTATCCGTAAATATAATGTCAGCAAGTACGATGCCGTCATTGCAGAGCTCTTGACGACTCAAAGAGAAGAACCAGAAGGCCCTAGTGAAGGCCCTCAGCAAGAAAGTCTTCCAAGAGTTCAGCTTCGTCCATTTGCTGAAGCACCCATAGAGGCTACAGTAGCTCGAGGAGCGACAAATATCCCAGTCCTTCGCTTCGAACTCGAGTCAGAAGAAGCCCTGATACTAGAAGAATTCGCCATTCGCAGGGTATCAGTAGGGAGGACACAAGACATCAGTCACGCTCGGCTGCTTATAAATGGAAAGATCATTAGAGAGGGATCTTTTTCAGGAGAAAGAAATCAAGTGGTATGGAGAAATCTTGAAGTACCAGTGGCGGCGAATGGTTTGTCTTTAGTCGAAATGAGTATCGATTTCGTAGAAGATGCTCAACCGATACTCTTTTATCAATTTGAAGTAGATCCCAGTAGTTTCCGCTTTAATAAGGCGATAGAGATGCAGGGGGAGGTTTTCAGAGGAGAGTCTTTTCAAACAGTAGCAATTCCGGCTGAAACGGTAACGATAAGTAATGACACAAAACTCTTGAAGATACCCACTATAGGAGAAGACAAAGAAGTCATTGGGCGTTTTAAGATCACCGCCGGGGATCATGATCTCCTTATAAAAAGAATCCGCTTGGAGGATGCTGGAGACGTAAATGATCGAGAATACTCCAATTTTAGGCTCACAATAGGAAGCAATGAACTGGGTTTTTTAGAAAAGATTGAGCGAAATGTGTTGGATTTCACAGTAGATGACTACTTATTAGAAGCCAACAGGTCTCGAGTCTTTACGGTAAGGGCAGATATCAGTGATTCTGCTCGAAAAGATGACAGTATAAGGCTCTACATGGAGGATCCTGAGCATCTTTATGCCTTAGATTTTGAGTTCAATTTTGGAGTGCGAGTGATTAACGAATTTACGAGAGATTCGGCAAAATGTGTCGGCTCAGACAGTCCAGAGTGCCCAGCAGAAGGCTTGAGAAAGCGCTGTAGCAAGGATGATATTGAGTTCGGACTGCGTGACTGTGAGATCGAGGAAGAGTCCTCAAATCTCCCTGATGAATGCGAAGAGAGGACAGCTCCAGTATGTGGGATTATCCAAGAAGCTACAGAAGAGGAGGAAGCCATTACTAAAACTTTTCAAAACCGTTGTTTAGCTGAAAAAGCTGCTGCAACAGGAATCTTACCGGGGCCCTGCCAATAGCTTTAAGGGCCAGGGAATAAATGACAAGGGCCAATTTTTTATGCTTTCTTGAGTTGAAAGCGAAGGCAGCCTTCAAAAAAGCCTCAAAATCTGCTATAATAGAGTGATAACTCTTTGTTTTTTATGAAAAAACAGGAGGAAAAATAAAAACAAAAAATGGCAGATATTAATTCATACAGTGATGGAGAAGAGATCTCTCCAGAGGATGCAATAGCTCTGATGAGTGAAATAGACGAAGAACGTGAGGAAGCTCTTTCCTCACGAGAAGCATCTGCATTGTTAGACAATCTTATTGCAGAAAAAAAGCAAAAAAACGAGAATCAACGACTAGAAACGGCTACCAGCATCATTCCCTCTATAGCTCGACGAGATCCCAAAAAAATAGCTGATCAGGCTCGTATTGCTGAAAAGCAATCGAGAGTAGAGAAGTTTGGCAAAGAAGGGCAAAGAGATGTCTCTGAAGAAGAGACAGTGATTTTTGAGAAAACAAGACATCAAGTAACTGATGTCCTAGCAGAAACACAAATAGAAGAGAGAGCTAATTTATACGATACAGAGAAGGCATTCATACACTGGCCAGTTATAGATGAGAAGGATATAGCGAAAGAAGGGAAAAAGTTCAATTATAAAAAGATAGGTGATTACGAGATTATAGAAGAG
>CAYGQA010000030.1:0-11487 GCA_964352145.1 uncultured Candidatus Peribacteria bacterium | reverse complement strand
AAAGCCTAGTGGAAGAAACAAGTACATCAATAACGTCTCAGAAAAAATTGCAAAAGATTTAAAGGAAAAAGCAGAAGAAGTGAGAATCCGAATCGAAGCTGCCATGAATAAACTCAGAGGCGAAGAATAAAATCCATTCCTTAAAAGCTCCAAGGCTCTAGCGCCCCACCCCCTTCCCTTCCCCTTGACCAAAAAGGGCTTTTTTAGTATATTCTTCCAGCATTCATTTTCGGTCCTGTGGACAGGTGTTCATTCATCTCATACCGGGATCATAATCCTTAACCCCAAGAAAATGACAGATGAAACTACGGGTGAAAACCCAGAAACAACTTCCACAGAGGAAGAAACGGCTATGCCTGTTGTACCGCAACGCTATGAAATGATGGCGATCTTTAGCGCTGAGATGAGCGCAGAGCAAATCAAAAAAAGCGTAAAATCAGTCAAAGAATTACTCGGTAAAGAGATCTTCTATGAAGAAATCTGGGGTATGCGTGATTTTGCATACCAAATCAAAGGACAAACCAAAGGACACTATGTCGTTTGGAACTTCACTCAAGATCCACAAGAAGTGAAAGCTATGGAAGCAACTCTCAAACTCATGCCAGATGTCGTACGGTATCTTGTCATGAAGATTCCAGCAGATTACAAACCAGTGACCATGAAAGAAATGGATGCAGGTATGGATGAACTTCGTAAAGAAAAAGAAGAAAAACGAGGTCAGACAAAAACTGCAGCACAAAGACGTGTAGAAAAGAAAGATGAGAAAAATGATGATGACAAAGGAGAAAAAGCTCCTGCAAAAAAAGCAGAAACTGCAGCTCCAGCTAAAAAAGAAGAAAGCAAAGCAGACGCTCCTAAAGAAAAGAAAGCAGAGACAAGCAAAAAATCTCTCGATGAAAAACTCGATGATATCCTCAGTGATTCAGACCTTGGGTTATAATCACTCCTGTCTTTAACTTTGTAATCTACAAAAAAATGAGAAGCGTTAATAAAGTCATCCTCATCGGAAATCTCACTCGTAACCCAGAAATGCGTCAAACACCTAATGGTCAGCAAGTCTGCACCTTTGGTATCGCGACCAATCGACAATGGGTTGCAAAAGATGGAGGAAAACACAATTCTGCAGAGTTTCATGAGCTGGTTGCCTGGGCAAAACTCGCTGATATCTGCGGTAAGTATCTTAAAAAAGGAAAACTCATCTACGTCGAAGGATATCTCAAAACTCGTATCTGGGACACTCCAGAAGGCATTCGTCGTCATAAAACTGAGATCATCGTCCAAGACATGATCATGCTCGAAAAACGAGGTGATGAAGATGAAGATTTCGAAACAGAAAATTCCTCTGAAGAAGAAAGTTCTGTAGAAAACCCAGCAGAATCAAGCAACGACGAACCGACACCAGAACCTGAAGATGACGGTATCGAGTTCTAATAAAAACAACTACTCACTACTCACTAACAACTATTATCATGGCTAAAAACCCAGCTCGAGAAGCATTCGACGACGTCAACTACGTCGACTACAAAAACCTCAGACTGCTCCGTTACGTCACCAGTTACTACGGGAAAATCAAACCACGTCGATATACCGGTCTCTCAGCTCGTCAACAACGACAAGCAGCTACTGCTATCAAAAAAGCACGTATTATGGGTCTCTTGTTCTTCGTAAAAGACTAAACTGAAGCAAAACAATTCACATACTCCAAGACCCCGTTCATCGGGGTTTTTTGGTAAAAAAAACCCAAGAATCCATTCTTCATTCTTCATGGTTCATTGTTCATAGTTTCTATAACTTATCATCCTCTTCATCCTCGCCATCCTCTCCATCCTCCCCATCCTCCTTATCCTCCTTATACTCTTTACACTCCTTACGCTCGTTACACTCCTTATCCCAATAACACCCCATTCAACCAAATCAACATCCCCAAAACAACTATCGGAATCCCAATCCTCAACCACAGGTTCACTCTCAACTCAGGCGGCGTGACAAAAACAAAAGCAATATCCGTATCCCTAAGCATATCATCGACGATATTCAGATAATTTTTTCGATGAGCAATTCCCATCGTATACACCAACAAAGGATCCCTTTGTGATCGTTCTTTCAAAAGTTCAAAAGTTGCTCGTTCTCTGATATCACTCCCTATCAAACGATTAAACTCTTTGACCAAAGCGTTGTACTGCAAGACTGCTTGAGCTTCATCCTCAGTCTTGATCTTCCCCCCCCGCTGTTTCACATAACGAAAAGAAGGCTTCTGCTCCAACGCAGCGATCTGGTCTCCCAAATGTGAAATACCCTGGAGTACATGCTGATATGCAGCCTCACCCTCTATCGGATAAGCCTGAGCATTCCCATCACTCAGATAATGAAACAAGCTTTGACCGGAGACAGCTGCAGCAAACTGTTGAACCAACTTGAGCTCCTCTCCGCGTAGCGAATCATGCCATCGCTTCCCCAAAGCATCCAAAATCTTCTCAGCCACTTCAGCCAAGTGCTCAGGAGCTACCGGGTGAGCAATACTCAGATTTTCTTCAATTTTTTGATACAATAAAGAACTCATCTGCTGCGAGTAGGAAGCATCCATACCTTCATAAATCCCCTCCCCACCAAAAGCTTTTACCTGATGATACTGATAAAAGTAAGCATAGTACTGACAAAGCCGTGTCTGACATTCGACGATATCCTTACGGTCTTTATTCGAAATCTTATTCCCCTTCCATACCGTATGCATCTGTCCCAGTACAATCACCAATTTTTTAGGCCGGACATTGGCAGAGTACACATCAAGTCTCGCCCCCTTAAAAACCTTCGATTCCTTCATAGCATCGATGACTTTCAACACCGCATTGGACTTACGAGTTTTTGAAAAACGAGAAAAGAAAGAGATATTCATAAAACGAACAAGAATTTTCAATTTTCAATTTTTAATTTTCATTCAAATTTCAAAAACCAAACACGAAATACGAAACAAAAATCAATTACCAAAATATAAGAAGTATAATCGAGTACATCCTATCTCACATATCTCAAAAATCCCAAAAATCTCACGAATCCCTTTGAAAACTAAAAATTGAAAATTGGACATTCTGATGCCACAGCATCAGCTCACCTCCTCCCCTGTATCGCTCTTTTCAAAGTATCTGGATCAGCGAATTCCAATTGTCCCCCCATAGGAAGACCCTGAGCAAGATGTGTCACCTTCAGAGATCGCTGACCTAGTTGCCGTGACAAATACACCGAAGTAGCTTCACCAGTAACTGTTGGGTTAGTAGCAAGGATAATTTCTTCGATATCCTCATCATCAAAACGCTTCATAAGGCGAGAAATCGTGAGTTGCTCTGGACCAACTCCATCAAGAGGAGAAATAGCTCCTTGTAGCACATGATAAAGACCCTTATAAGCACCAGTACTTTCTAGGACAAAGACATCCATGGGCTCTTCAACCACACAGACTTGATGTTGATCTCGAGTCAAAGTATCACAAATACGGCAAATATCTTTTTCACTAAGATTACAACAACGCTCACAATAGCGTATCCCCTCCTTCAAACCAGACACTGCTTGAGCAAGATCCATCACCTTTTCATCATCTTGTTTGAGCAGATAAAAAGCCAAACGCTCCGCAGATTTCGGACCAATACCGGGTAATCTATGGAAAGCTTGAATCAAACGTTGGACTTGTTCGGGAAGCATAAGAAATGAAAATCGAATAGTAAAAGCTTGTCACCAGCACTAAAAAATTGTGCTATAGTTTATCCGCTCAACGAGCATAAACGAATCTCTCCTTTAGGCAAAACTGTTTATGCTTCTTCACGTCCTTTTGCTCGATTATCAGCATATACCATGCTTTGTCCAAACTGTAGCGGCATCAAAAACTCCGTCATCGACTCTCGACTAACAGACAACAACACCGCTATTCGTCGAAGGCGACAATGTGAAGACTGCGAAAATCGTTTCACAACCTTTGAAAGACTAAGAACAGCCAACCTCATCGTTATCAAAAAAGATGACACTCGTGAACAATACGATCGTGAAAAACTCGAACGCGGGATCTGGCGTGCCTGCGAAAAACGCCCTGTAAAAAAAGAGCAGATCAGCAATATGCTCAATAAAATCGAAGAAAAATGGGCCCAAGCAAGTGAAACCTCCACTTCCAAAATCGGTGAAGATGTCATGGAAGGATTAAAAAACATCGACCCTGTGGCATACATAAGATTTGCATCCGTATACCGACAATTCGCGGACGTAGAAAGCTTCCAAAACCTCATTAAAAAACTCGGACAAGAGTCTGTAGTCGATGGTCAATAAATTGGCCCTTGGCCCTTTCTCATTGGCCCCTAAGCTACCGCTATGAACGATATCGAAGAAATACGCACTAAAGTGACCATCGAAGAACTGATGGGATCATACGTCCAAATGAAACAAGCAGGGAGAAACTTCAAAGCCCTCTGCCCTTTTCACCAAGAAAAAACTCCTTCATTCGTGATCAGTCCCGATAAAGGTCTTGCCTATTGTTTCGGCTGCAGAAAAGGAGGCGATATCTTTGCCTGCGTCCAAGAATTAGAAAATGTAGAATTCCCAGAAGCCGTCCGAATACTTGCAGAAAAAGGTGGCGTAGAATTAAAAGATGATCGCAAAACATTTGTCAAAAAAGAAGAAAAAGATCGCATCTTAAGTATCTTAGAAAACAGTCAGACTTTCTTCCAAGAACAACTCAAAAAAAACAACAAAGCCCAAGAGTATCTCGAAAAAAGAGGCTATGGGAGCAAAGAACAATTACTCTGTGGCATTGGTTTCGCTCCGGACGGCTTTCACCAACTCACAGAAACACTAAAAAAGAAAAACTTCTCAACAAAAGAAATCTTAGCAGCAGGTATCGCTTCTCAAAAAGAAGTCGGCGACAGCAACATCTACGACCGTTTCAGAAATCGCGTAATGTTTCCGATCTACAATCCTCAAGGAAAACTCGTCGCCTTCGGTGGTCGAACGCTTTCAAAAGACTTGAATGCAGCCAAATACCTCAATTCACCAGAAACTGACTATTATCACAAAGGTCAAACCCTCTTTTGCTTTCACAAAGCCAAACAAAGCATCAAGGAAAAAAACCAAGCCATCGTCTGCGAAGGATATTTCGACGCACTGACAGCTCATGTAAATGGATACACCCAAACTGTTGCTTCATTAGGGACAGCCTTGACAGAAGCCCAACTCAAACTCATCGGGAGATTTAGCAAAAACATTCTTTTTGCCTTCGACGCCGATCAATCTGGACAAACAGCTGCGAGTAGATCTATCGAAATAGCACAAAGGTTAGGATATAACGTCTCGATAATCAGTATTCCTTCAGGAAAAGATCCGGACGAGGCGATTCGTACAGCAGCTCATGAATGGCAGCAAGCCATTGAATCAGCTGATAAAGCAATGGACTACGAGTTTAAAAAAGCTCTTGATAAGCATGATCCGATGCAAATAGAAGGCAAAAAAGCGATCGTGTCTCATCTACTGAAAATCATCAAGCGCCTCCCTAATGATATAGAAAGGGAGTATTACCTGAAAAAACTCGCCTTTGACATTGGAAGTTCTTTTGAAAGCCTTATAAGCGAATTTAAAAAACTCAAATCAGACCATTACGCAACGCAACAAGCTCCAGCACCAGAAGCTTATGAGCTCCAATCCACTCCTTCGCATCAAAATCTCCCTACTCGAGCTGAGTATCTCTTTGGTCTTCTCATGAATTATCCCCAATACATTACTGAGACTTTCACGATGATAAAAGAAGGATTCCTAGGCTCAGAAAGGGAAAAAACACTTTACAAAAAGGTGCAAGATCACTACAATCAGGCGGAAAAGAAAGAGAATTCAATCTCTGGAGATGAAGATCAACCTGAAAATGGACGTCTTCAGCTTTTGGAGCTCTATGCTGATGAAAAATGCCAAGCATTCGAATCAGACGATGAGATCAGCCAAGAAATACAAGCTGTTGCTCAACAACTCCGTAAAGACTACAAACAACGACGATTAAAAGAATTAGGACTCGAGCTGAACAAAACAAGTACAGCAGAAAAACTCGAAGAATACCAAAAACTCCTCAGTAACGAATTTTGACTCTCTCTTAATCCGGAACACCCCCCAGGATTCAGTAAACTCTCCCTCTATGGCAAAAAAACAACGGAAGTTTATCCCTATGCCCTCTGACGAGGTGCTCAACAAATTTCCGAAAGGGATCAGAGACCTCATAAAGAAAGGTCGTTCTCAAGGCTTCATCACCAACCAAGAGTTGATGAGGGTTTTTCCAAATGCAGAAGAACAAGTAGAAATACTTGATGATGCATTCACCCTTTTCTTCGACCTCGGTATCGAAGTTATGGATGTAAAAGATCAACTCATTTGGCAAAAAAAAGATGAAGAAGAAGAAGATAACCAAAAACCAGCAAAAGCCGTCAATCTCAAAGAAATCAGCAATGACTCTGTAAGAATGTATCTTTCAGAGATCGGGAAAGTTGCACTCTTGACAGCTGCAGAAGAAGTAAAACTTTCAAAAGCCATCAGAGCTGGAGACACCGTTGCAAAACAAAAACTCGCCGAAGCAAATCTCCGTCTCGTTGTATCTATTGCAAAAAAATATATTGGTCGAGGACTTTCGTTCCTAGACCTGATCCAAGAAGGAAATATCGGACTCTTTAGAGCAGTAGAAAAATTCGATTACCGACGTGGATTCAAATTTTCTACCTACGCTACTTGGTGGATCAGACAAGCTATCACGCGTGCTATCGCTGACCAAGCGAGGACCATCAGGATCCCCGTTCACATGGTCGAAACGATAAACAAACTCACTCATACTCAACGACGACTCGTACAAGAGCTAGGGCGTGAACCACTCCCTGAAGAAATCGCAGTAGAAATGGATATGGACGTAAGAAAAGTCCGACACATCCAAAAGATTTCTCAAGATATCATCTCTCTAGAAGCTCCAGTAGGGACTGAGGAAGACTCTCGTCTAGGTGATTTCATCGAAGACAACGACGCTCTCTCACCTGCTGAATCAACGAACCGACAGATCCTCAAAGAGAACATTCACGACATGCTCCAGTACCTTACTGAGCGTGAACAAAAGATCATTAAAATGCGTTTCGGACTCATTGATGGACGGACTCACACACTCGAAGAAGTGGGACGTGAGTTTAATGTCACCCGTGAACGTATCCGACAAATCGAAGCAAAAGTCCTTCAAAAACTCAAGGACCACAGTACCGTCGTAAAAATCATGGAGTAGAGTATCCAAACTACTCACTACCAACTACTTACTACTAACTAAAAAAACCATGGCTAAGAAAAAAGAAGATCCAATCATCGAAGAAGAAGTTGAAGGATCAGATGAAGAATTTCGATCAACCGGCTCAGGAAACAACGGAGATCAAGCTGTACTAGTCACCAAAGGAGGGCTTAAAAAACTCCAAGAAGAACTCGAAAGCCTGACACATGTTCGTCGTAAAGAAGTCGCTGCACGTTTGAAAGAAGCTATTTCATACGGTGATCTTTCTGAGAACTCTGAATACGAAGAAGCAAAAAATGAACAAGCCTTCATCGAAGGAAGGATCCTCGAACTAGAAAACAAGATCAAAAATGCAAAAATCATCAAAGGTGCACACACCAAGAGTATTCAAATCGGATCAGTAGTAAAACTCAAAAGAGCAGGAACAAAAGATGCTGAAGAATTTACAATCGTAGGGACTACAGAAGCCGATCCTTTTGAAAACAAAGTCTCAAATGAATCACCAATCGGTGAGGCAATAATGGATAAAGTAAAAGGTGATAAAGTCAAAGTTGAAACACCTTCAGGAAGCATAAGCTACGAAGTCATCAGCATGAAATAAGCACAAATCACTTCAAATAAACAAAGACCCGCCTCATAGCGGGTTTTTTTGTAAATAAAAAAATCAAAAATTTGTCATTCCTTGGCCCTTCGTATTTGGAACTTACCTGGTCATTGGGATTTGATCATTGGTCATTCTAGCAAGGCTAGCTTTTACCATTTAGAAAGAAGCTCTTCAGCCTCCTCATGACTCTCCTCACGATGTCCTTGCTCTACAGATTCACGCTTAAGGCGCTCTGCTCGTGCCTCCTCCCCATCCCATCTTTGTAGGGTCTTCTCTCCCACCGCCTTGAGCTTTTGATCATACTTTTGATCAATCTGTTGGATTTGTTGCTGTTGGCCTTCCAAGATCCCCTTAAGCTGGACTAACTGCGCTTCATTCATTTGAGGCAACAGTCCTAACCAATAAGATCTTTCATCATCTCGAAGTACCGTAGATGATTCTATCAATCCACGGATAAGCTCTACATCAGTAGATGATGAAGCTGCAGAAGGAAGAACGCTTTGGGTACTATCATCAGACATAAAAACGTATAAAGAAAAGATTCATTTGTCAGGATCGATCTCTACATTATACCATTTTTTGATGAAGAAAATAAGGCCCTAATCGTAGACATACTCAAATAAGACGCAAAAAAGCCCGCAAAAAAATTTCTTCATTTGTCGGGGTCGATCTCCATATTATACCATAAAATTCAAGAGAAAAAAAGCTCTGAGAGTGGATAAAAAATAGATTAAAAAAAGACAAAAAGAAGCAGCTAACTTTCTTAAAAGCAATTTTTAAATATTCTTACATAACTCACAAAAATAGTACGATACCTTCTACTTCTTTAAGCTTTTTTTACCATACCAAACAGAAATATGGTCTTCTCTACCTAGATCAAGGAAAAACGATTTCCCAAGAGAATATCTTTCAACTCGAAGAAGATCAGAAATATCTAACTGTTGCAGATTTTTTAAAAATGAAGATCGAAAACCTTCATCCTGTAAGATTTTAAGAATTTCCTCATGTTCGTCAGGATACCATCCCGCTTTCTCCTCATATTCCTTAAAAAGAGTTGAACATACTTCCTCAAGATTAGACATTCTTTTAAGAGAAAGCATCGTTTCAGGCTGCCAAAGAGTAAAAAACCTATTACTCACGGCATCTGAAGGGACCGAAGCCAAACTTTCATAACAGTTATCACGAAAAGCATCTGCTATATCCTTCGTAGTTTTATCTACTTTAAGACGGCCAGTTTCAAAAAACACTTCATTACCAAATTCATCAAAAGCATGCATTTGACTTAACTCATGAGCAGAAAACTCTCTGCTCAAAGGTAAAATATTTTTATCATTCTGACCTATTCGAAGCATTTTCACGCCCTTATCTTTTTGCATCTCCAATACATACTTCAAAAAATTTTGATTAGCTAAATTTTTCACTTCAGAATGTGCAAAATCAAAACCTTCACGAGCATTATTATATACCCCAACAGGTTCACCTGCTTTTAATAGTATTTCCTGTATGCCCAGTTCCTTATAAAGCCTCTCCTCATCCGCCAATACTCGACTCCCTATTCCTTTTCCCTGGAACTCATCATGAACAAGGATTTGAACTCTATATACTTTCCACTCCTTTGTTTTCTTATCAAAAAACACCGATCGATCAACACTTACTACTAGAGAATTCTCTTCCTGACCTTCTTGCCATAAACCAACACTGATCTCAAACGAAGGACCAATAGAAGGATTTTCTTCAAACGCTAACAAATGACCCTTTAGTCGTTCAGCTTGATAAAAATGCCCTTCATATCTTTGAGAAAGAAAACCTGCTTGAGAAACAGCCTCTTTTAAAGACTTTTCGAAACGTTCAGCAAGTACCCCCTTCATCAATTCCATATCTTGCTCCAATCCCTCATCATCATCCTGCTCCACGATGATCTGCCGAACTGGATGAATAACTGCAGGAAATTGAGAACTTTTCTCCTCCTCATCCAAGCCACTTTGTAATGAATCAATAGACATAATAAAAATAAACATTTCGTTTCATTATAACATGAAAAACCTCTTAAAAAAGAGCCCAAAAGAGACAACATAGTCTCTAATTGCAAATATCATAAGGTTACGATATAATAAGAACGTAACCAAGTATTATGCCAGCATCACGATCAACAATATCGTTTCAGGATCAAAACTGGAAAAAACTCCAGAAAGAAAAAAATAAAAGTAGATTAGTAAATAAAGCTCTACACTTTTACTATTCATCTCAAGAACTCCTCAAAAAAAAAGAAGAAGAGTTTATCCTCAACGAACTCGCTCACTTCGAACAAACTAGTGAATCCTACACATTTGAAGAAACTTTTGACGAAAAAGAATGAAAATCATTTTTCAAAGACAAGCTCACAAATTTATCAAAAAATCATCATCGGCACTTAAAGAAAAAATAAAAAATGAAGTGCTAAAAATCAAAGAAAATCCAAATATTGGAAGACAGCTATCAGGAAAACTCAAAGGCATCAAAAGCCATCGCTTTCTCTACAGAACCGTAAGCTATAGAGTTGCTTATTTCGTAAAGAACGACATTGTAGTGATTACTATCACAAGCAGGGAGAACTTTTACAAAGATTTAAGAATCTAGGAAGACTTCATCCGCTTCACGACCTTCGTATACAAATCCACCAAAAACATCCTCCATACAAAATAAGCGATCAAAAATAAAAGTGGATATGTTAAGAAGGCCAACTTCGTACCAGCGTATTCGACCTGAAGAAAAAGATTAAAAAGAGCATGTAATCCACCCGCCACAAGGATCCCTTCGAAGACTACAGATCCAGGATAATGACCATGCTTCGAAGGACGATGAGGGAGGAGATGCATCAAAGTAATATGCAATGGCAGAGCTTCACCAATATTCTTCAAAAAATGCCGCCAAGGCTTCTCACGTTTCTTCTCTGGGAAGATAGCCTCGTTCAAATAAGCGGTAGCATAGAAAAACCCGAAGAGAGCTGTAAAAAGACTATGAGCTACCATAGTATTTAATGAACGAACCAGATAAACCGCTGTAAAAGAAGCATCAATGTTACTGAACTCCAGGAGGTAACTAAGGTTTTCAGCGAAAGCAAAACCAAGCGCAAGCGCTGCTCCATAGATTAATCCATCGACGATCTGCGTGAACCATTTATGAGTAAATTCAATAGCAATTATGAGCAGTACAGCCTTCACGATCTCCTCTCCAAAAGCCAAAATCAATGTCTGCAAGTTTACATGAAGACCAGATAACAACTCAGGATATGTACGAAGAAAAAAGAAGGGCAAGGTCGCCAACATCCCAAACAAAAAACACAAGAACATAGCTCGAAAAGGCTCCTTTTCCTTATCTTGAAACCTCCACAAAAAGAACCAAGCTACAGCTGGAAGCAATGCGATCAAAGGCACAAAGATATTCATAGTATTTCAGAATTTAGACCAATCAACAATGAACTATAAAATCACAAAAACCAAATACGAAATCCGAACCTACCTGCTTCCCCTCTCTATCTACTCCTTACTATCTACTAAATACAAGCCATAAGCCCTCGACTCTCGACCCTAGACTTCTAAGCACCCTAAACCCCCATCCACCCCAACACTAC
>CAYGQA010000029.1:0-13813 GCA_964352145.1 uncultured Candidatus Peribacteria bacterium | reverse complement strand
TCAGGATTTATATTAGATTTAATTATTTTAAATCTCTTTTGAGGTTGAGATTGCTGTGGGGATCGAACGACAGTGTGTCGAAAGGAAATCCCTCCGCGTGCACCATCTAGTTATTCAAATCAATCAAACCTGAGTTAGAGGATGAGAAGCCTGTCCTGAGCGACGAAGGAGCCGAATGGGAATCCCTCCGCGTGAACCAAAATTGAATTCGAGATGAGAAGCTCAAAGAGTCCAGTATCTTTCCGATTCATTTCGACATTGTCTAATTCATCCCAAACATACTGTAAATACGAAGACATTTTGTGCTCGCATGGATACCTATCGGAGCTTGAATCGTCTTAGATCAGCACATTCACTTTGAATTCGAGATGAACAAGGATCTTATAAAGACTAGTCTGTAGTTTAAAGAAATAAAGAACCACTCATTGTTCACCACAGCTCACAAAGCTCTCCTATCAGGAGAGCACTGAGATGACTTCAGTGAGCTAAACCCAAACAAAACTTAGGAAATCAAAAAATGAACCGCCAAGAAGAAGAAAACCCTTAAGACGAAGTGCTTTAACTTCTTTCTCTTTGACTTAGAAATCAAAAAAAGCATACTCTGATAGTGTAATCAATTACTAACAACAGTATGAAAAGCATAAAATTCATTCTCAGCGGAGTAGTAAGTCTTGTATTTATCAGCGCCTGTGGAAATAACGAAGTCATTGATCCAGACAAGGATGCACTCGATAACTCTCCAAGTATGAGTGAAACCAGTTGTCAATCATCATGTACTCAGTTTGAAAAAGAACTCGAAAAACACGAAAACACTATGCTTGCAAATGCAGGTTGTGGAAATGGAGCTCAAGAAGGAGAACTCTTAGATGGTCAAGCTACAGGCATTCTCAGTACTGGTACATCCTATTTTTGTCCGAATAGAGCAGCTACTGATAAGCTTGCTGAAGCAGTTTCAGACAAAACAAATGCCCACGAAAAAGCTCTCAAATCCTATAAAGACAATTGTCCTTGTATGTTACAACTCTTCCAATGCTCCATATGTGCTGAAGGAAGCACAAACAATTTTTGTGTACCAAGCTTCTTCACAAAAGAAGAATGCGAAGCAAAAGGTGGCTATGTTTTAGGAGGATAACTATTAAAAAAAATTCCTAGCAGAAATACAAAGTTATTTTCAGGTAGATATAATGAAATATTCACAAAAGCATTTGAGAGTATACTTTTTTTATACTTACTAATTCTATTCCCATGTTTAAAGGAAATGGAGCTGGATGTGGTAGCGACGAGTAATCGTCTCTATAGCAATAGCATATAAAAGGGTGTAGTCTTAGGCTCACTCTTTTATTTATCTCAAAATGATTTGTACCTGTTGCAAAAAAGACCTTCACCTAAAAGTACTCCCAAGCTTAAAAGAAGTAGATGAGTATAAAGTACCCGATATGCTCGTGCCAAGACTGCAAAAAGTCTATAAATACTCTCAAGAAGATGCCACAAACTTAGTGAAAGAAGCAAAAAGAATGTTATATCTAGATGCGAAAACAAACAAAGCTATCTCTCCCTCACTCAAAGTAGATGATGCTTGGCACGAAATGCTCATGTTTACTCGCTTCTATCATCAATTTGCAAACTTCATAGGAAAATATATTAATCACAACCCTACTCCTGGACCACCAGACGGAGGGAAGCTCTTCATCGATACAAAAAAAAGATACCTCGAAGTGTTTGCTGAAGTACCAGATAGTAAATATTGGGGAAAAATAGATGAGGCTTAGACCACATCTAAAATAACAAGATCCATCTGATCACCGCCCAATAGTGATTTTTTACACTCGAAATTTTTCTTAGCCTCAGGATGTTTTACATCCATTTCTTTTAAGAAAGCTGTTAAACCTTCTCTCTCATCACCATAGCAAACTGGAATAACCGTTGTAGGCTCAACCTTTTCTACTAACTTAAAGGCATCCTTGGCATTTAATACATCATTAGCTCCTACTGGAACTATCAACACATGTACCTCTCCAAGAGCTTTTATTGCCTCATCATCTGGATAATCAGCTAAATCTCCCATCCACGCAATATTCCCACCTTCAGATTGAAAGCTATAAATAAGCGAGCTTGATTCTTTACCATGCACTTCTATACCTTTAAAAGCAAAGCCAGAAGTATCATATTCACCTGGCCAATCCACCATCAATGCCTCCTCAGGAGTGATATGTTTTTTATCAGTCAATGAATGAACCACAAGTTGCACCTTCTCACTTTGAGTCTTATCAATAGGATTAAGTACTGCTCGGTGTTTTTTCGTTTCCAGTCCTATAGTAGAACCTCCATGCCATGTGATCTTCATATCGAATGATTATGTAATAGTATTATTGAGGGGTATTTATTGTCGTCGAACTCTCCAGTAACACATTTGCTTTAAATGAATTAAAGAGTTCATCTATAGTGTCGACAAAATCTGCAGATTGTATCTTTTCTAGGTTTTCAGCTGAGAGGAAGTCTCCTAAAGTCTTAAAGAAGTCTCCTACGAAAGGGAGTTGAGCCAGCACTTGAGAGATGATCCACACGACAAGAGCAACGACTACTGTAGCTCCTATCACAAAACCTAAACCTCTCGCTATACCAACCATAAAATTCACCCAAAAAGTGTGCCAAGGTCTTCCTATATAGTCGACATACTCTCTAAATCCAGAAGTCTCTAGAGATTGAGAAAAACTATGCATAACTCCAGAAGTTTCTAATAGTTTACCAGTCGTTGCATTCAATTCTCTATTTAAGTCTTGAAGAGAAGCAACATTTTCAGGCTTTTTTGGAGTAGCTTTTGCCACATCTAGAGGGGTTACACTGCAGAGATTGTATCAGAGTTACTCGAAGCTTTGAACAAGAATTTTGACTTTCGCTTAAAAAGCAATCCTCTATACTTCAAATACTCCTTATAGGATATTACTCATTACCATTAGTACTATGCCAAAATTCACCGATGAAGAACGACAACTCCTAGAAGAATATGTTACCTCAGTAGATAGCAATGTCTTCGCCATCAAAGGGTTACCAGGTATCGTCGGATCGGTGTTTGCTAGGTATTCTAGAGCTCTTGGGAGCTTCAGGGAAACCCTTGTAAAAGAGTTTTTGAAAGAAGGAGTCATCGATCCAAAACATGCTCAAAAACTCATTGAAAGAATCCTTATCGCTTATGGAGATGATTCTGTAGGAGAGTTAGAAGGAGCAAATGTCAGCTTCGAAGGGATTTCAAACCTCGCTACCAAAGTCATCCAAGATCGACGTATCGGAGGATCACCTATCGAACAGTCAAGTCGCTATGTCTTCTACGACATGCAAGATGATGAAGGGAAATGGAAGTATCTACGAGTAGCGGAAATCATGAACTCTGAGCACGCAGAAGAATACGAAAAAGGAATGGATCGTATTTTTGAGATCTATAGAGAACTCATCGAACCACTCAAAGTCTACTATCAAGCAAAAAAACCAATAGAAGAAGCCGAATACGATATCCTTGGTAAAGGTGAAAAACAAAAACTCTCAGATCTCTCAGAAGAGAGAGATATCAAAGCCTTCAAAAGAACCTACAACTTTGATCTCAAAACCAAAACCTGCGACACCATAAGAGTCATACTCCCCGTCTCGACCCTTACAAATGTTGGGATGTTTGGAAACGGTAGATACTATCAAGAACTCTTAAGTCATCTCTACACTCAAGATGTCGCTGAAATGCAAGATATCGCTCAAAAAGGACATGAGGAATTGAATAAAATTGTAGCTCCATTTGTAAAAAGAGCAAAACGAAACGAATGGTTAGCAGAACGTCGAGAAATGATGAGAGAGCTAGGCAGAGGACTTTTCAAAGAACGAGTCGATACCTGTGACGAAATACGTGCAGACCTCGCTCCTATGAGTCAGGAAGGTATGGATGCCGAAGAACACTACTTCGTACAAAGTCTCGCAATGATGGTATACCCGTACTGTGAAAGAAGTCTCAAATCAATCATGAGCAAGATCACGAAACTCGGAGACGAGGAACGCTACGAAATCTTAGAAACTTATGTAGGAGAGCGACAGCATCGACGTAATCGCCCTGACAGAGGTCTTGAGACCGGCTATCCCCTACTCTTTGATCTTGTCTGTGATTTTGGGTCATATAGAGATCTCCAAAGACATCGTATGCTCACACAGCAGCGTCAGCTCATCACACCAAATCTCGGATTTATGATGCCAGAAGATTTGGTCGCCGCAGGAGTAGAAGACAAAATCAACGAAGCGAAAACTATCGCCGAAGAACTCTATAAGAAAGTAAGAGCAGACCTTGGCGCTCAAGTAGCTCAATACTGTGTCCTCTTCGGGTACAATATCAGATGGAACATGGGAATGAACCTCAGAGCAGCTGAACACATGATCGAACTTAGAACTACACCTCAAGGGCATCCAAATTACCGTAAGGTAGCTCAAATGATGGCTAGTGCAATCATAGAACGTCACCCTTGGACCAAGGAAACTCTCAAATTTACTGACTTCGAGGCTTATACATGGGCACGTGCTGATAGTGAGGCGCGTCAAAGAGTGAAGGAACGGACATGGGAAGACAAACAAGAACAAACAGAAGTTAGAAGCTATAAGCTATAAGCATTCTTATTATCTATTTTTCTTTCCGCTGTCGAAGCCAACAAACATTATGAAAGATTCTCAAACAGAGTAAGCTAGTTTTGTCGAAAGCCTCTAACATTCTTTCGTCACTCCATTTCGTAAAAACCCATGGCACTACAAGTACTAGAACCTACGGGGGCAACTGCAACAGAAGAACCAAAAGCTTCTGTAGAATTTTCTGTAAAAGCAGACCCCAAAAGCATCAAAGATCCTAAGAAAGCCCACACTATAGGCGAAGCTTCTACGACAGCAATTGAATCAGAGAAAGAGAATAAAAATATTCAAAAAATCCAAAAAAGCACCTGGAAGAAAGTTAAAGATTGGTTCACAAGAGCCTATAGGATCTCAAAAGTAGCTGAGAAAAGACCAGAAAAAGTAAAAAGCGTAGGAAAACACATCATCCTTTTAGGGATGCTAGTAGGAGTAATTCCTGCTGTTCTTTCTGGGATAAGCAAGTCTTCTCCTACTCAAAAAAAACCTGGTCAAAAAAACACTCCTCAACAAATACTAAAGAAAAAAAGCTCTACTAGTGATAGTCAAAGACTAAGACTGACAAAGAAAGAATCCAAAAAAACAGAAAGTCCTCCAGAAGAACCTAAGCCAGTCACTCAGGACATAGGAAACCAAGTCCTTGCCATCATTACAAATGAAGAAGGCTCATCTGAAGACATACTCACTACTGCAAACTTCATAACAACTGAGCCTTCAGTATTTACTAATGATTCATCACCAATCACGCAATCAGTCTCTGAAGAAATCAGCACAACTGTTTTTCATACTGAATCAGCTAATACAGAAGGGCTACAAATAGTTAAAGAAACTGATATAAACATGAGCAAAGTTTCCGAAGTAAATACCTTTAATAAGTCATTAGAAACTGAAACTGACACAGACATACAACTCAGTCTTTGGTCTCAAGAAAAGATCTCTTTCAGCTTCTCCTCAGAGACAGGGACAAGAAATCTAGATCTAGTGCTAGGCACACTGCCTGGAGAGTTTTCTCTAGGGAACGTAAATAAAAGAATCAATCTCAATGATCCAAATCTTGATCTCATAAGAAATCTCACTTACGAGCACCAAGACGAACTTCCATTGGAAATAGCCTACGAGATGGCTATGAAGATCCTCGTGAATGGTTTCAGTAAGGTTAAATCATTGAGATTCACAGAAGAGGAATTTGATATGAGAGAAGTAGAAGAAGAAAAAACAACAGTAAGCCTTGAGACAGGAATTGATAACATCTTCTCCGGAGCTAAAGCAAAGTTGCAACTCAGCCTTAAGAAAATCCAAGTAAAAGCAGAAGTAGACATAGCGGTCCCATGGGAAGATGGAGATCTAGAGTTCGAAGCCTTCGCAAAAATAAAACCTTTCGAAAGGATGCCCCTCGATAAGCTCAGATTCCAATTAAACTATAAGCATCCTGTACTCGGGGGTATGGTAGAGCTCAGAGGCTATCTCGACTTCGAGCCGAACCAACAAAACCCCTACACTTGCGGAGCGAGAGTAAGATTTCAAACGATGATCTACAAAAATGCTTACCTAGGAGGTCAATTAACCTGTGTTAAACAGTTCGAAGGCCCTCAAAGTCTAGGTCTCAGCTTCGGATTCGAATTTACTTGGGGACCTGGAGCAAAGGAGATTCAAGAAAACCCTTATGAAGGGATGAGCGATGATGAAGCTCATATACGCGAGAAATTTGCTGCCGAAGAGATCCTGACTAAAATGGCATTACAAGCACAGAAAAGAAGCCCTGAAGACTAAGCATCAGCATCCAAGACATAGTCATCTACTCCTGCTAAAGGCATTGCATCCTTCTCTACTCCATTCACTGATATTTTTTGCATATCTGCACTTTCACAATGCTCAGCCAATAGAGCTGTGATCGCTTGCAAAGAAACTTTCATCTGATCAATCAGTCCATCAACCTTCTCAAGATCAGGCTCTACACTGAAAGCTAAGATATTTTTCAAAGATGCTTCATGTGTTTTATAATCTTGATAATACTCCAAGATCGTTCTTCCTTCTGGAGCATCATCTTTAAGAGCCAGAATAGCATCAATGGCAGCCAAATTTTCACTGCCTTCTTTAGCATAAATCTTACTTCCAGAGTTTTTAGTTTTCTCTAGTCTTCCAATCCAGTGCAATCCTAATGGTTCCTTAAAAACATCATCAGGAGTCATACCTGTAGCTTTTTTTGATAAGAACGACAAGATATCATGAGGTTCTCTAAGAGTCATCACAGGTGCCTCTTTATTAAAAGTTCTCCTCACTTCAGGCATTTGAAGTACTGCATGCAGGTTCACCAAGAGTTCTTGGAGTTTCTCTTTTGAAACATTTGGTAAATACAAACGAGCCGACTCCTCTTTAAAAGGAGTATATCCAGCTCCTATAAAATCATTAAAGATTTCTGCCAAAAAACGCTTCGCCATAGCCAGATTGATTGTCTGAGAATATATACCTACCAAAATCTCTGATTGATCATCACTATCTGGTATCTGTATACAAAGATCATCATGCAAGCTCACGAAGGAAATCACCATCCTTAATTTTTCCAAGGTTTCTTTTTGTACAGTATCTACATCCCTCGGGTCTTCTGCATTTCTCTCTGCATCCAACTTTTCTCCTATCATAGCCATTGCCAATGATCTCTTCACCTTCCCTTCTTCAGCCTGAGCAACTAATGAACCCAATGAATGAGACCCATCATCAGTATTCTTTAAATGAAGAAGCTCTTTAAATTTAGGACGTAGAGTCAAAAAACCTAAGCCTCCAGACTGCATTGCCTTCTGCGCTGCACCTATTGTATTGATTGGAATACTTCCATTCTTATGAAAATTAACCGCTCCTCCAGCTGAAGTAATATCACATACCATCTCGTAATCTTCACCAGCCTGCAATCCGTATTCCTTTTGCATATAACTAATAAACAACTCAACAGAAAACTGAGCAGTAGTAGAGGTTTTATGAGGAGTCATCATTAAGACTGGTACTTTTTCTTCTCTTTTAGCAGCTTGTATCTTTTCAGCAAGTTGCTCAGCAACAACTTTTCTTTCTGAGTTTTCAGAGGTCAACCATGGAGTCGTCACTTTATCTACCGGGACCTGAGTAGCATTGATTTTTGCCCATAACTCACTAAAAGCTCCATTCGTGACTTCGAGTACCGCTACATCCTCAGTATTCCCTAGAGCTTCTGCTAACACCTGCATGGCTCCCCGAGCAGAACCTGTAAAAGCGATACTATCTTCAGGGGATATTTGCATAAAATCTCGAAGTTTTTGTATGATCTCAAGCTGACGTTCTGAAGAAAGCTCTTGAACATAATCCATCTCAAACAGAGACTCGTGTAATGCACTTGGCCCAGGCGTAGCTGCTACCATACCAGCTTTCCTATTCGAATAAGGGACACTTCCAGACAGTTTACTACCTTCTTGCAAACGTATCCCCAATGCTGCAATAGCAGAAATAGAAGGTGTTTCTTCTGTTTCAAATGGATAACGTCTAAACATTTCTACGATATTTCTAAATGCAGGAGCTTTCTTTCCTTTTTTCACCCATGATCGCTGTGTCTTATCTGCTGTCTTAATCGCTTCATGTGGAGTGATCATCAAGGCGACATCATCAGACAATCCTAAACCTGTCACATCTACTAGATAAAAAGCTTTAGGGTCATTGCAAAGATGTTCTATCTCATCTAAACTCTCTGCCTTCACTCGATGTACATCAAATCCATGATCAGGATTGAAGTTACGCTTGATGATTGATTCTCCTTCAGACTGACTTTCTATGAAAAATGGGTATTGCCTTCTCTTCAAAGCAAATCGTTCTTTAATGGTCGCACAGACAGTCCTCAACATCCCTTTCACTTCATCCTCACGATGACCATTTTGAGTTAAGTCCATAATGGCTCTCATAGATTTTTCTACAGTCAAATCACCTCCTTCTTCTATAAGATCCTCTACTAAAAATTCTGACATACTCCTGGCTGGTAGATATTGTAAGTCATACAAAGCTCTAAAAGCGTCCATACTTATCTGACGTTCTTTCCCATGTTCATCAAGCTCAGTATAGACTCCATACTTCAAGATAGTCGCTTCCAATGTATCTATTTTTTCCGGTTTATATATCCTCATCCATTGCCAGTACTCTGCATCTTGACCCTTCTCAGGGACCAATATTTGTATCCCATCTACTCCATCCATTCTCGTCAAATCTTGATTAAACTTCTTTTTTAAATCAGACATCAAGTTTGCTAATTCTGGAGCAGAATAACGTGTAGCTGGATCATTGAGCTTCAAAGTCACTCGGAGATGTGGTCCAAAACCTCCTCCCACATGAGAAGAACCAACTCCAGGGAAACCATGTCCATAGGTAGCCTGAATGAACGCACCTAAACGAAAAAAATCATGCTGGTACTTCGCACAAAGGTCTGCGACAGCATCCATAGCCCTCTCATTCTCTTCATTTGTACCACTAAAACGAACGTTCACATCTAAAGACTGTGATTTATTTCCGACCTCCTTTGCTATTGCTCGAGCATCTTCAGGAGCATGATGACGGATCTCATCGAGGGTTACCAAATCATTTCCTTTCAGGATTACCACATTTCCAATTTCAGCATTATTCACAGAATATATTTCAGTAGCTTCATCTAGCTCTACATTAGGTTCACACTCTTCATCAAAAGAAATCCCTACTGATGCCATAATAGGGCTCAATACAGAAAATTCTGCAATCTCTAAATCGCTTGGTATTCTGACATACAACAATAACTTATCATCTTCATCAGAAACGAAATTTTTATACTTCTCATACAGATCCCCCTTTCCTCCAGTTTTAACTTTCAGTCCGTGAAGATATTGAGCATGATCAAGCAGCTCAATAGCAGTGATGTTACTTTGCACATCCTTATCATTAACGACATCTGATGCATCTCTCACATCATTACTAAGCTTCCTTTGTATCTGCATAAATCTCCTCCAACTTTTTTTTCGTATTGTATCCCCTTCTTGACCATCTATTCTCACTTCGATAAGCAATCCGTGCTCTTCAGGCATCTTTGGTAGTGCTTCGAAGGTCGCTTGTGTAACAGAACCTGCTACACCCAATAAACCAACTATTGTCTCTGCAGACAGTGAAGCAAGATCTTGCAAAACACATTGTCTCCTTTCAAAATCTTCATCAGTTTCCTTCTGTAAGATCACAGCCAGATAAAAAGCTTCACATGCTTGTATAGCAACTTTATAAGCATTTAAATATGCAAGACCATGCTTATCAGTTGACTTCATCTCATCGAAACACGATGAATGAAACTGCAAAATTTCACTCCATGGAGCATCCGGATTTTGATACAACGATTCTTTTTCAATTGGTATATCCATTCCTAATTCGACTGCAGTTTGCTCTAACACATGTGCCAACAAAGAAACGACTTCACTAAATTTTTTCCCAGCACCATCAATCATCTCATTCTCAAGAGATCCACTAATTTCTACCAATGTATTCACTAAAGCAGCAGAAGAATTTGAAAGAATAATATCTTCACCAGCACTCGTTACTAATTTTAGTCTCTTTAGGCCTTTACCCGGAGACACACGATCACCTCCCTGTGCTCCAGTACTCAATGCACCCGACACAGTTGCCATACTATCCGAAGTAAATCTTTTACCAGCATCTACTTCATGGAGAGCCAAAAAGTCTCTTACTTGTTTAAAAGTCATCGTCCCATGCACGGTAAACTGGTGATTTGGACTCATATTTGCTGGTGCACCCTCAGGCAGATCTGGATAACTTGGGTTTTTATAGAGAACAATTGGCATTCTTTCATCTTCTATTTTCTTAAACCCTAAGGGACAAGGTGGGAGATCCAAATCTACATCTTCTTTATGAGATTCAACGGTCCATACAGCTGGCATATGAAGGGCTATTGCTCCATTTTGACCACTCTGCAGAGCCTTAGAGTGAGCCGTAAGGAGTTTCACTCCCGAAGTCAAACCACCACCTGTCATCACCCCTAATCCATGCTTTCTTGCAATTTCTCTCACCAACTGAACATCCTTTGTATTTATAGCTCGTACACTGACAATACTCTCAACAAGATTTCCTGAGCTATCTTCAGCAAATACGTCTGCAGTAAAAACTTGTTTTCCTTCTTCTACAGGTACCATCTTGATCTTCATTCTTTCACTATCATCTCTTTCAGGCTTTGGTTTCAATACGGTAAGACCAGCTTTTATAAACTCTTGAGCTAATGCCTCTCTCTTCTCTCTACTAAGACAAATTTTTTCTAAAGCATCATCAGCACCCTCAGCAATGAGGGCCGTTTGATGATATCTTTCACCAGCAATCTCTGACTTATCCTTCACCTGTTGAGACAGCTCTTTCAATTTTTGCACAGGTACATTCATACCTGTAAGGCCTCTTATCGTTTCTGCTCTACTCTCTAAGACAGCTTGTGGTGACATGTAATTATTGTAGAAAAGAATAATGGATCTGCAGATTAATGGCAGATGAAATACGAGTCAAGGCTCGAAAAAATCTCTCAATATATGCAGCTTAAGAAGTTCCTTCTTATTGACCAAAAAGCTCTTTTAAAGCTAGAATATCAAACGTTACCCAAAATCATCTTATGTCTAAAGAAGAGAAAAAACCGGAAGAAGACCAAACCTTCAAGAAGATCAAAAAACTCCTGAAATCAATCCCCAAAAGTCCAGGAGTCTACAAAATGAAAGATGAAAATGGACAGATCATTTATATAGGAAAAGCAAAGGTCCTCAAAAACAGAGTAGCTCAGTACTTCAACGCTTCTCGATCACACTCTATGAAGACAAAAAAAATGGTCGAGAAAATCCATGATATCGACTATATCGAATGCAATGCGGAGTTCGAAGCACTCGTACTCGAGACAAACCTCATCAAAGAGCATCGCCCGAGATACAACATCCTCATGCGAGACGACAAAAACTATGTGTATATCAAAGTATCTGTACAGGAAGACTATCCTCGACTGAGTATCGTCAGGAAGAGAGAAAAAGATGGAGCACTCTACTTCGGACCTAAAAGTAGCGCTGATGCTTGCGAGAAACTCTTTAACATCCTTCGTAAGATCTTCCCTATCAGGACTTGTACTCTAGAGATGGAGGACGGTGATGATGGCTTGATCAACATCACCAAAAAAACCATAACCACTCCTTGTCTTGATTATCACATCAAGCGCTGTGCAGGACCTTGTATCGATAAGATCAAAAAGCAAGAATATGGAGAAATGATCAAACAAATCATTAAATTTTTGAAAGGGAACGTCCAAGAACTCGTGACAAAATTGAGGTATGACATGTTTGAATTCGCAAAAGAAAAACAATTCGCTAGAGCCGCTAAGTATCGCGATCAAATCAAATCTATTGAGGGAATATTTGCCAAACAAATCGTATCAGATCCAGACTTTATCAATCGAGATGTGATCGGTATTCATCCAGACTTTGATAAAACCTTCATCAATCTCTTCCAGTTTCGTGACGGTAAACTCATTTCACAGGAAAACTTCACACTCGATACTCCACAAAACATCTCTGAAACAGATGAGCAACAAAGCTCCAGCATCATTGAATCATTCTTGAGATCTTATTACAGCGAAACCACTGATATTCCCTCAGAGATCTTCATGCGTGAGCAACCATTAGAACCAAAGCTCTGGCAAGAATGGTTGAGTGAGAAAAGACACGAGCTCAATCAAATGATGGGCCAAGACGATAGGAAGAGCGTACACTTTCTCCTTCCAATAAAAGGAAAGAAGAATAAAATCCTCGAGCTTTCTGAAAAAAACGCCTCAACCTTCGCAAAACAATCACGCGCCAAATGGATGAGTGATGCCGCTAAAACCACTCAAGCCTGTAAAGACCTCGCTGATGAGTTGGGATTTGAAAAAGAACTCAAACGCATAGAATGCTATGACATCTCTCATATGGGAGGAGAACACACCACAGCATCTATGGTGGTCTTTGTAAAAGGATCAGCAGATAAAAAACTCTATCGACATTTCAAAGTCAAAACACTCGAAAACGGTGAAATAGACGATTACGCCTCGATGAAAGAGATCCTTACCAGACGCTTACAGAGATTGGCACAGTTCGACACCTCAGTCACTCAAGAGTATCTGTATAAGAAACCTTTAAAAAAAGATTTTGAGAACATCCTAAAAACTCTTCAAGATGAAAAAATCCTTACAGAAGAAGAGACTCTAGATGCGAAAAGCTTCATCGGTCTCTATCATGAACAGGAGAAAAAGTCTGAACTCGTCGGTTATTGCTCATATACTCATCACGAAGGGGAAGATCAAGTAGAGCTGAATGATACTTGGATAGAAACAGAGCATGAAAACAGAGCACTCAAACACCAGATGTGGACGAAGCTCTTTGAAAAACTCCCAAAAGGTACGAGAAACATCTACACCGTCACAGACAAAGAAAAGAGAGAAGAATTTCTGAGCTACGGTTTTACTGAGCTGAAGAAAGTCCCAGAGTTTCTTCAGAAATCTAAGCTTCAAGCTTCTAGCCTCAAGCCAGTTTTCCTCATCTACAAAAGAAAAAAAGCACAGAAATCAGATACTTCTTTTTCTAAGATTCCAGACCTCATCATCATCGATGGCGGGAAAGGTCAACTCGGAGTAGTAAACGAGATCATGAAAAAATCTGGTCTAAATATCACAGTGATTGGACTCGCAAAAAGAGAAGAAGAAGTCTTCCTCCCTTACAATGACGAGCGTGAAGGCTATAAGCTCATCATCCTCCCAAAAAACTCCCAAGCACTCTATCTCGTACAAAGAATCCGTGATGAATCTCATCGTTTTGCCAATGAACTCAGAAAAAAACTCGGAAAAAAAACACTCACACAATCTGAGATAGACGATATACCAGGTGTCGGACTGATCATCAAACGAAGACTTCTCAAGGAATATGGTTCAGTAAATGCTATCAAGAAAGCTTCCATGGAACATCTCACCCGTACTGTGGGAAGCTATATTGCAAAGAAAATAAAAGATAAACTAGGTGATGAATCGTAGGAGAGGATAAGGAGTGTAAAGAGGATAGGGAGGATAGGGAGGATTGGGAGGCTTGGGAGGATTGGGAGGATTGGGAGGATTGGGAGGATAGGGAGGATAGGG
>CAYGQA010000028.1:9607-16349 GCA_964352145.1 uncultured Candidatus Peribacteria bacterium | reverse complement strand
GTGTAGATCTAAGAAACCAGATATGAGCTACAGGAACAGCGAGGTCGATGTGAGCCATTCTTTCACGACGCACAGAGTTACGAGTCACTTCTACTCCACATTTTTCACAAACGACTCCTTTATAGATAATTTTTTTGTATTTCCCACAGTAACACTCCCAGTTTTTGGTAGGTCCGAAGGTTCTTTCACAGAAAAGTCCATCACGTTCCGGTTTTTGAGTTCGGTAGTTAATCGTTTCTGGTTTGGTGACTTCACCATTAGACCAAGAAAGGATGTCTTCCGGAGAAGCGATGGAGATAGCGATAGCGTCAAAGTATTTTTGAGGACGCTTTTTATCGTGAGACATAGATTGACGAGTTATAAGTTAGGAAGATCTGATTGGGTATATGAGCAATCAGGACTCTGAGGAATAGTGTTTAACTGCTCATTTCTTCTTCAGCAGATTTTTCTATTGAGGCTTCTTCGGCCTGCATTTCATCGAGACTTTCTGAGCTTTCAAGGCCTTCTTCTATCACTCCTGCTTCTCCTCCTACCATTTCTTGAGGCTTATCAAGACTCGCTCTTTCAACTATTTCAGCATCTTCTTCGGCTACTTCGATTACTTCTTCTATTTCGACATGTTCTCCACTTTGAGTATCGATGAGATCTACTGCTAGTCCGAGAGATTGAAGCTCTCGAGTCAAAACGTTAAATGATTCTGGAGTAGATGGTTTTCGGATTTCTTCATGCTTCACAATTGATTCGTAAGCTCGAGAACGTCCAAAGATATCATCTGACTTAATGGTGAGCATTTCTTGAAGTGCGTGAGCAGCTCCATAAGCTTCAAGAGCCCATACCTCCATTTCTCCAAAACGCTGTCCTCCATGTTGAGCTTTCCCTCCCAGAGGTTGTTGTGTGACCAGTGAATATGGTCCGACACTACGAGCATGAATCTTGTCTTCGACAAGGTGAAGGAGTTTTAACATGTAGACTTTTCCAACGGTTGTTCGGTGATCAAAAGCCTTTCCTGTCATTCCATCGTAGAGTTGCACTTTCCCATCTTCTGGAAGACCAGCGATCTTCAAGAGCTCTGTAATGGTATCGATATGTACTCCATCTAAGACAGGTGTCGCGACACGCATACCGAGCACATCAGCTGCCCATCCGAGATGCGTCTCAAGGATTTGTCCGATATTCATACGAGATGATACCCCTAGTGGATTGAGAATGATATCCACTGGTGTCCCATCTGGCATGTATGGCATATCTTCTTCTGAAACAATTCGTGAGATCACCCCTTTGTTTCCATGACGACCAGCCATCTTATCTCCGACTTGGATCTTACGAGTCTGGGCAACGTAGACTTTGATCTGTTTGATCACTCCTTGTGAGAGCTCGTCTCCATCTGCTCTTGAAAAAATCTGGATATCTACTACCTTTCCTCCACTTCCTCCTGGAAGACGAAGAGAAGAGTCTTTTACATCTTTCGCCTTATCTCCGAAAATGGCTTGGAGAAGACGCTCTTCAGGGCTGAGATCTGTTTCTCCTTTTGGAGTAATCTTCCCGACGAGGATATCTCCTTCTTTTAGGAAAGCTCCGATACGTACTACTCCTTCGTTATCAAGGTCTTTCAATTTTTCTTCACCTACATTTGGGATATCTCGAGTGATGATCTCAGGACCAAGCTTTGTATCTCTGATATCTGTGGTGAAAGCTTCAATATGAATAGAATCATAGTACCCTTTTCGGAATACTCGGTCAGAAATAATCACTGCATCTTCATAGTTGTATCCTTCCCATGACATATAAGCGACCATCAAGTTTTGCCCAAGAGCGAGCTCACCTTTGTCGATAGCTGCTCCATCTGAGAGCACTTGTCCTTTCTTTACCTTCTCTCCGATTGAAACAAGAGGTTTCATATGAATAGAAGTCGCTTGATTAGAACGTTGGTAATTTGCGAGTTTGTAGGTATTCTTTTTCCCATTCTTGTAGAGAACAGTGATTTGAGAAGCATCGACTGATTCGATCACTCCATCTTTTTCTGCTACTACCACATGACCTGAGCTTTTGGCTGCGATCCCCTCGATACCAGTACCGACGATCGGTGCTCCAGGTCGTATAAGTGAGACTGCTTGTCGTTGCATGTTTGTTCCCATCGAAGCACGGGTATTGTCATCGTGCTCAAGGAATGGAATCAAGGATGTCGAAATCGAAATAATTTGCTTTGGAGAAATATCGATATGAGTCACATCACTAATATGAGACATGACGGTCTCTCCATTTTTTCGAGCAGACAATTGCTTGGCTATAATCTCTTTTTTATCTCCAAGTTCAGAATTAGACTGCGCAATAATCAACTTCTTCTCATCATCAGCATCGTAGTATCTCACTTCGTCTTCAACATATGAACGAACTGGGATTTCTTCGTAATTTTTAAGTTTTTCAAGTTTGGCAGCTGTGGCTTTATCGATGACTGTTCCTTTCTTGATAATGACTTTTTTCTTCTCATCAGTAATATCTTCACTTGTCATCCTTCCTTCGAGCTCAGAGACCTTCTTTGGAGCTGTATGTTTTACCGCTCGCAATGGTGTTTCAATAAATCCATAGTTGTTTACTTTAGCGTAACTTGCCAAATGAACTACAAGACCAATATTTGGTCCCTCAGGAGTAGCAATCGGACAGATACGTCCATAGTGAGACGTATGCACATCACGAACATCAAATGATGCTCTTTCACGAGAAAGACCTCCAGGTCCCATCGCCGAGAGACGTCGTTTGTGAGCAAGCTCAGCTAATGGATTGGTCTGATCCATAAACTGTGAAAGCTGTGAACTCGCGAAGAACTCTCTCATCACGGCAGTAATAGGTCGAGCATTGATCAACTGTGTCGGAGTTACTTTATCGAGCTCTAGGACAGTCATACGATCCTTAGCAATTCTTTCGGTACGGAGAAGACCAATACGGAATTTGTTTTGTACTAATTCACCCACAGAACGGACTCTTCTGTTAGAAAGGTGATCAATATCATCTGGTTGCCCTTTTCCATTGTTAAGATTAAGCAGGTGTTTGACGATATGTACCATGTCTTCGACTTGGAAAACCCTGTGTTCGGTATCGAATTTCGTCTTGAGTCCGAAACGTTTGTTCATCTTATAACGTGCAATCACAGACATGTCATATCGTTTGAAATCAAAGAACATGCTGTCGATGAGTTGTTTTGCATTTGCTGCAGTCGCCATGTCACCAGGACGAAGCTTCCTATAAATAGCCTGGTAAGCCTCTTCAACTGTCTTTGCTCCATCTTTTTCAAGGGTGTTGAGGATGAAATCTGGGTTTCCTTCTACTCTTTGATCAGCAAATACCTTGAGAATATCTTGATCAGTCTCGAATCCAAAAATACGGAGTAAAGAAGTCAGGTATACCTTTCGCCGTCGATCGATCTTCACATGAATAATCCCTTTTTTGTCTGTTTCAAGCTCTAGCCATACCCCACGCTTAGGGATGATTTTTGCTGTGAAATGTTGAGGAAAAGCTGTGTTACGAGCGAAAAAGACTCCTGGACTTCTCACAATCTGATTCACGACTACTCTTTCGATACCATTAACGATGAACGTCCCTCGATTCGTCATCAGAGGAATGTTTCCAAGGTAGATATCTTGCTCTTTAATTTCCCCCGTCTCTTTATTGACCAGACGTACATGCACCTTTAGGGCTGATTCGTAAGAAAGATTTCTTTTTTTAGCAGTGTCTGGATCGTACTTAGGATCCTCGTATGAATGTTCGAGGAAATGGAGTTCAATTTTTTTCCCTGAGAAGTCAATGATTGGTGATACTTCATCAAAAAGCTCACGAATTCCTTCGTTAAGAAACCATTCGTAAGAGTCCAATTGGACTTCGATAAGGTTTGGGAAAGGATAATCTTTACGAGGAGTAAAGAAATATCTTTCGTTTTCGTCAGCAAGCGTTGCAAGTGATACTGCCTTTTTTCGGGCAGCGACAAGATCCTTAACAGTCGATACTTGACTCTTAGAGGTCTTTTTATTGTCTTCTTTGGCTGTGGCCATAGATGGAGAACATTAAAAGATAGTAAATAAGGTGCTGATCATGCCATGCGGAACATAAAGAAAGTCCCCCCAAAACATTGGGAAGCTTTTTTCCGCGCGCACATAACAGCAACTCATCTGGGTACACGGCTTTTCTTAGCCGGATTATTATATACAAGAAAAGACAAGATGTGCAAAACTATCCTTGTCTTTTCTTGCTTTTTATTGTCTTTTACTAGTTCTTATCCCAAATAAGTGAGAAAAGTGCTTTTTGAGTCTCCACGAGAGGTGGGCTAAGGATCTCAGTAGCTGAAATCTGCTTTTCTCCAAAGGCGATCATATAGATCTTGTCTCCCGCAATGATAATATCAGAGTGGAATTGAGCCCCTTTTGGTAAGAGCTTTATTTCATGATTCTTACTTGAATAGTTTTTTTGGTATTCTCTAGCCTCTGGACTATCTACCAACATTTCTCGAGCTTTTCCAGAGTTTTCACGGATTGATTGAGGGATTTTATCGTGATACTCCGGCATGATTTTCTTCACCATATCTGGATTGAAGAAAGCCCAGAACTCCCCTTCTTTAAGGACTTGTTCGTACATGCGACGTACTCCTTCTTTTCCTTCAAGGAAACGCATTTTTGGAGTGATACTGAGCTTATTTTCTAAGCTTTCAAGCTCAGGAATCTTTGTCGCAAGGAGGTTTGCTGTTGCATCCAAGGCTTTTTTACGAGCATCGATGATACTTGCCATGTTTTTCACAGGGATACACTTCGCGTATTTGACCTTATCTCGGTCAAATTCTTCAACAAGCCCCTTTTTTGATAAGCTATCCAAAATCAAATACATACTCGGACGAGGGATAGTCATGTGTTTAGCGATGATACTCACTGGTTGAGCTCCGAGCTCAAGCAAACGGAGGAATGTTTCCCGTTCTTTTGGTTTCAGACCTAATTGGTCAAAGAGTGCTTTCATAGGAAGTGAAAAATAAAAAATGAAAAATTTTTGTAAAAATGGATATTAAGTGTTGTTGTTTTTTTACAATGACGTAGCTAGTATAGCTTATATTCGTCTAAATGCAAGGTTTTCTTGCTCGTTTGCCTATAACTGTTTCTTAACTATAAACAGTCGGCTTTTAACAACAACTAGTATACAACAAGGTTTTTACCTTTGTAACAACAGCATTAGAAAACCCAGAAGAAGAGGAACAGACAGCCGACAACCCATCTCTTGCTTTTTTTTTGAAATTTTACTCATGCATCTTTTTTTGTTAAAAATGTGTTGTTGTTTTATAGCAACAATAATCTACACAAGCACCAAAATACCACATAAAACGTCTTAAAAACCCCTTAAAATACCTCTGTCATGTACTTTGTAATGTTGATTTTTTCAAACAACTGGTGTATAGTGCCATACTTGCTCTTTGAAAAACCGTTTGTAAAAAGTCCTGAGGTGGGAGGCGACGGAATTGGTTCGTTGTCACAAAAACCCTATTTACCGAATAGAGGCCTAGCGCCTCGAACCTAAAGTGATCGCACTTGTGATCACGAAGGAGCCCCCATGTTTCAGAAAATAGTCAACAATGCCTTTGATCAGTTTGATCGAGAAGCCCTTACAGTTGACGAAAGAATCATTCTTGATGGAGGAGTTAAAAAACATCTCTCTATCCTCTACGTGACAACTCTCTTCGTACTGCCACAGCTTCTCTTTGCATCCTTTGCGGAGAACATCATGTTGCCGATGACTGCCGCTAGCTTCATTGCAATGATGCTCGGCACCGCTTGGTATGCCATTAGCTTCCAAAATGTATCTGCTCCACAACTCGATGCCGGTGTGGCTGATTACATCACCAAAAAGATGTTTCGCGGCTTCGTGTTGAGCTTTCAAATGCTCATCACATGCGTTCTCGTCTTTATGACGAAAGAAATGTTTCCTGAGATTGAGTCACCCTCTTTCTCAGAGCTACCTCTTACGCTAAGGATTCCTCTTTACCTGGTCAATGTCGCCTGGATGCTATTGCTCTTAGCTGATGTCATCTTAGCCTCTATCGCCTATGATGGTGCTGACAGCCTGCTTGGTGATGGCTTCCCAACGCTGATGCGTGGAGCAAGTGCCAACCACAACAACAGAGAAATGACCTTACTCCTCTCTGCAATGGCTCAAAACCAGGGTATAGATATCAAAGCAATCCTCAATAAAAAGCCTGAGGCTCAAGTTGAAGAAGGCCAAGACACTAACCCCACGAATGAAGAGCATGAGGGCAAATAACCCTCCAGGAAGGCAGATGAAACATGCGACTTCACCGCGCCATCCCTTCCACCTTATGACTTTTTACATACAAAAAAGACCAACGTCTCAAAGAGAGTTGATCTTTTTGTGTCTTCCTGAAGTCGCATAGGGACCAGTTCAAACACCGACACTACGATTGTGTAGTTCCTTGATACTTCTTTCGAAATACCAAGATGATAAAAACTCGTTTCCGAGCTATACCGTCAGTCGCTTTCCTCCTACTCTAAGCACTAAACCCAGACTTAAAGAGAAGAAAACACCATATGAATGCTTTGGGTACACACATACGATATCCTAATGAGATTCAAAGAGGCTTAGGAAGAAGCTGGTTCGAATGAAACATCTAGAATCCTTTCATGTAAGACCGAAGTCAAACAATCAAGTCATCGAGATGGGAAATTTGAGTGCCTCCGAAGAGATACTCAAGTGTCCT
>CAYGQA010000028.1:0-9507 GCA_964352145.1 uncultured Candidatus Peribacteria bacterium | reverse complement strand
GAGTGCCTCCGAAGAGATACTCAAGTGTCCTTAATCCATTCTTACCAGCTTGCTCTCAAGCCGATGAAGTGTTTTTTATTTTTGTTGTGTTTCAAGGATCTTTTTTCTTTTTTGTTTTGAGGACTTTTTTCTGAACTTTTTTTAAGTCTTCATATAATTCTAGCAAAGTTAAATCAATTTGTCAAGTATTTGGTCAGAGTTTTTTGTACTATCACGACCACTGACTACAGACCATTGACCATTGACCTCAAGCGATTATCCCAAAACATTAACTCTACATTAAGCCTAGAGCCGACTTCATTGGTACTTTTTGAATGAGATCTAAGATGAGCATATTCATTCTTTACTCTTGAATCATGAAACGAATTGGTATCCCTATGTTGGCACTCATAGCTGCCTTTGGCATATTTTTAGTCAGCTCTGCTCTCCCCACTAGAGCTGCTGAGCTCTTCCCTGACGTGAAAGCTCCCCTACTCCGTGAAGCGGTATTAGACTTAGCTGAGCGAGGAGTATTGAAAGGTTATGAAGATGGGAGCTTCCAGCCTGAGCGCATCATCAATAGAGCTGAAGCTTTGAAGATCTCATTTGCTTCTCGTGAAGAAGAAGAAGAAAAGAGCTCGATTAATCAGTCAGTACATCTGGATTTTTCAGATGTCACAGAGCAGGATTGGTTTTATCCTTACCTACAAAGCGCAGTACAAGAAAACATCGTCAGAGGTTATGAGGATGGGACTTACAAACCCTTCCAAGAAGTCACGCGAGCGGAGTTTCTGAAGATTGCTCTTTTAGCAGAACCCGAATACTTGATGCCCGATCTACCCCCACAAAGCAAGACCGCAGCAGAAATCTCTGATGTCAGGGAAAATGACTGGTTTCTTCCTTTTGTAAGCTTTGTTTATGAAAATGAGTTAATGGAACTGGAAAGTGTTTTTCAGCCTGGACAAGGCATGACTCGAGGTGAGGCCAGCTTACTACTCTACGCAATCGACCAGTGGAAAACCTCTCGAAAGATTGCCTGGAAAGAAGAATTCAACTCGTCAGGCTGTGACATGTGTGTCCATGGCATTGATTTTAGCCAATACGATTGGGCTCACTGGGACATGGTGACCATTGCTAAAAGTAAGATCAGTATCGGTAGCCGGACTGGCCTCGCTGATCGTTTTTCACGAGGAGAAATAAGCGTCGAATACCTTGCGGATTTAGCTTTCAGCCAGCAGCTTTCATGGAGACTCAACAACACTCCCCGAGAGACAAAACTGCGCTTTGATCAAGATTTCCCAGACTACTATCGCAGAGGGACCGGAATGAATGGAGGACGTACTAAAGCTCGCGTCCTGGTATATATGTCTGGGAATGAAACGACAGATCCAATACGAACTGTTGATGGTTACCCCTTAAAGAGTACTGAAGTGGATACTCGTTTTGAAAAACACTTGAGAGAAATTTTTTCTTCAGGGATAAAGGCGAACCCCAATAAACTCGACTTTAAGGTGTGGAAATTTACTGATGAAGGGAAAGAAGGGATGTACAACGCCCTCCTCAAGACTCAGTGGCTTGATCATCTGCAAACACTGTAAGCCATTGCTATGAAAAAAACTTTTCTAGGTCTTCTTGTCTTTTTTGGAACGGTCTTTTTGGTCTCACAAAGCTTAGCTGCTTCTGAGACTCATTGGGGAAGCCGGGGCTGGCTACAGTTTCCGAGCAATGATTTTTCTCCGATCCATGATCCAGGTATCGACATGACCAGCTCGGCTCAACTTGCCCTGACTGCAGAAGGTCCAGATGTCGCGATGACCTATACTGTTGCTACTTATGAACTTAAACCTCTGCCAAATCACGAGATGATTGAGCTGCAGATTTTTGATGCCCAACTCAACCCAGGACTCGGAAATGATTCAGGGTCTGCAGCGGTGATGGAGCTCATCTTCGAACAACAAGGTCATGATGACTGGTGGGTAGAGTGTTGGGATGAGATTGATCGGCATTATGTCACGGTAGCTGACCTTCGCGCACCTCGACTAGCGATCGGAGATCCAGATATCCCTTGCCGGTTTCCAAAGCAGGGCTGGAGCAGCAGCCTCAGAGTCTTCCCTGGAAGCAACTCCAGCCTCAATATAAAAACCGTTTGGCTGGGAAGTGCTGCTGAATATGCTTATTTAAACAAGCCAGCAAGCTACAATAATCTTTTAAATGTTTTTCGACTACAAAGCCGGTTTGGCATTATCCGTCTCGCCGATACACACCCTGGCATAGTCAGCTTAAATGATGGAACGCCTATCTCTTTTCGTGATCATGAAGACAAGTCTATCTATGAAGAAAGCCTGAACTGGGCCGTTTTGTACAAAACTAAAATGAAGACTTTCTTTTCTTTTGAAATCGACGTTAGTGATATCCAATCGAACTATTTACTCCTCTGGGACAAAGATGCAGACGCCAACAAACTTTTTAAAGCAAAAGGAAAAGCTGATGCCCTGCCTCCAGATGACGGGATTAAAATGATGGTGAGATGGTCTGATGGAAGCCCTCTTAAATATGACAAAAGTCAGGACAGCTTAAACGGAGGTATACCCATCACCAATGATCCCGAATGGACTCATTTTGATCAGACGAACCGAGAAGGCTTCCGACCTGCTTGGCATATAGAAGGAGAAACTAATGAGTACGATGGACCGAGCTGGGACAGTGGACAAGATCCCCGGAGTCACGACTCACTGCGCTGGTATCGCATCCCTCTGCACGAACGGATAAGCGACACTATACTCGTTGGATGGTATGGCTCGACGATGCCTCGCAACACCTTTGCATTCGCTGCCAGCGGCCCGGTATCTCCTGCACCCTGTAGTGATCCTTCTTTTTGTCGGAAAGTTTTTGAGCTTCCCCAGGAAGACAGCCTCCTTGTTTGTCCGGAATCGGGTCATAAAGATTGTACGAATGATTCCTCTAGTTTTTTAAAAATCAGTATCGATGCTGATCCAGCACCGGAAAGCGGAGACTTGTTGAAAAAGAATATCGAGTCACTCCGGTACTATTTGACGATTGAAAATACAGAAAACAATACTATTTCTGACCTCTCCTTGGTCTTCTTCCCTCCGGTAGGAACTCGCCTAGACCCCCAACAGGAGTTGGTTTTTGATCAAGAAAACCGCATCCTTTTAGACCCCCTTATCTATGAAACTCCTCAAGAAATCGTTCTCGAAGTGCTGCTGAATGATAACGTAGATGAGTATGACGTGATCAGTACACAAGATCGTCTATTTTTCGAAAGAGACGAAGGATTTGTGATGAGTCCTTCGATTATCAGACATTATCCCGGGACTAAGGATGGACTTGAGCAGGGTTGTGTAGTTGAAGGGATCGCTAAAGTTTGTATCTCCTCTCTCCCGGAGAGCGACCCCGAAGAAGAGAGCTTTGGTTTAGACCCTAAAAAAGCTGATAAGAATACGATTGAATATCAGATTATTGTTGAAAACATCAGTCCTAAAAGCGAAGCTATTCCCTTAGAAAAGCTGCGATTGCAGTTTGAAAACCCTCTCTATACCAGCCTACAGGAATCCTTTATTGATCAGATCACAACTGATAATGCGGAAACTTATACTGGTAAAGGCATCGGATTTTTCACGCTTGAAGAAGCATTAGACCCTGGAGAACTTACTGAGTTTTCTTTCACCGTGCTGCTCGATGAAATCCCGAATATGACTGATTATGATATCTCTAGCGCTGGTAAATTTCAGCTTCTTTTTGACAACCACCCGAAGGTACAAGCAGCCGAACAAGTGCATCATGTCGGTAGAGGTGGTGTGAATATCATAGCCAGTCGTTGCTATGCTTTTGATTATTTTGGTGGAGCCTTCGAGTGCAGCGATATGTGTCAAAACGTCGAACCTGGGACTCGGATTACCGTTAGAGATAGGCTAGAAAATATCGGTGGGGCAAATGCCTACAACTATCAATACTTCCCTCTTCCTCTTTCTGAGAGCTTTATCTATGAAGCTGATTCTGTGAGGATTGATGACCCAGAGACAGGCTTTGGATTACGTAATGATGGAGCTTCTTTCCCTCCGGAAGGAGGCCTGCAGATCCCTGGCCCCATTGCATCCCAACAAGCACGAGAAGTGTTTTTTAGTTACTTTGTGCCTTATGGGATCAACGATACTGAAGATGACTCTGGATGCTTCCCAGAAGATGATGAAGTCATCGAAACTCATCCTCCTGATGCAGATACTCCAGAACTGAGCTATGACCAAAGCTGCTCACTCTCTCCAGGAGAGCCGACTAAAAAGACTGGCAAGATCTGTGTCTCAGTCGAAAAAGATCCTCGCTTAATCGCGAACCTCACATCACTTCCTTTGGAGGGTACGACACTCTATCAAGGGTCTCATGTCAGTTATTTTTTGGAAATTTCTAATCAATCAAGCCAAGCTGTAGCAGAGCTTATCATCCCCATGTCGCAAGCCCAGCAGACCCAATGTCTTTCTGGTCTTTGTGCCGATTTAACAGTGAATGAGCCGCTAGAGCTCTCTGGCAAATTTTCTCAGATGAATCAAGAAACGACTGTAAAAGTAAATGATGATGCGCAGTCGAACAGCATCATCCATCCAGGTTATAGTATCCGCTACCGAGGTGCTGATGGTGATGAGATCGAGCTACAAACCAATAGTGTAGAACATCCCCTCATCTCTAGACCTGAGGAAACTGGAGAGTTCCGACATGATATCCGATTGAATCGGCGCACTGCCTTGAATGCTGCTGAGAGGAATACTCCCCGAAGTGATCGTGCGGATACGATCGAGATTTCTCATGAGTTTACTTATGAAGGCACTAAAAAGAGTCCCGTCTGGCCTGCCATGAGTGGATCGAGGAATTATCGTTTGAACGTCTGTAATGGGCAATTCCCTTCTTATGAAGACTACGATGCGAGCTTCAATGCTTCGACTATTCTTTATAACTCAGAGAATCGACAGTCTGAGCTTTCGACTTTCGAAGATCTAGAAAGTGCTGATCTTGAGTTTCAAATCACCAGCCTGTCTCCCAAAGATAGGCCGGAGCTCTTGGTTCTTTCGGGAATCAATGACCATACCCATCAGTTTTCCTTTCCTTTTTTGGGAACAAGACGCGACTCTCGGGGCCTGAATGGGTTTATGAAACAAGGAGGAACGATCTTTTCTTCAGAACTAGAGAAGACTGTGCTGCGTGCCGTTCGAGATGGTGTAGCAGGGCAGATCTCTACGACAAATCAGGTGCTATCTAATGCTGGAGCTGCTCAGATCCGTGAAGATCAATGGAGGTATAGCCGAACTGGTACTCGGATTGACCCTGTGCGCTGTACTCGATGTACAAGCAAAGGCTGCTTTCGTTACCCTGCTGTCGCCCCGATTTATCATTGGAAAATCTCACAAGATCGACTTATCCCCTTGATATCAAATGATCAGGACTATGCGACAGTACTGACTTCTGTTGCCTGGCTTCAAACGAAGAATGGTCATTTAGGTTTTGGGTCTCCTATCTGGGCTAGTGATCCCGGTACTGGCGATCCAAATTGGGTCAACCTGGGAGATAAGCTCCTTCCCTCAGCGATGAAATGGTATACCCCTCCAAATCAGTCGAATGCTGACCTCTTGGTGCTTCATTCTGGAAACCAAGACCCTGTCGAATCTGGACTTGGTAGCTCTGGAAGAGTGAAGCGAGTGGACTCTCAAGGATTTATCGACTCTCCACTGGAAGGCATAGGACCCCAAATCTCTAGAGGCGGTGCCTATGACCGAGCAGAGAATCCTCGAGACTACCTAGATGACCTTTTGAATCGTCAGCTCTATGGCAAGGTCATCCGCTTAAACCAAGCCAAGCAGCTGCCTCCAGGCATCACCAGGAATGGTTCTGAGTTTCTGGTTGAAGGGAATCTCTTCCTCGAGGATGACCATGTCTACCATATCAAAGGTGAGCTCAGGATTGGGAAAGTCGGAGGATCTCCTGTCATCCTTTCGAAGGGGCGTGCACGATTACTGATCGATGGCTCAGCTCAAATCTTGAGTAATGTTGAGTATGCTAGTAGTGATGCTAACGATCTCAGCCAAGTGACTTCCATCCGACTCCACACTCTGAGAGATATCCAAGTGCACCCTACGGTCACCGATATTGAATTGATGATGCTCGCCGAAGGACGCTTTGCTTCTGGGAAAAGTGATAAACAGCTAAGAATCCTCGGAGATGTCATCGCTCAAAGGGCAGCTTGGGAGAGGCGTCCTTTGAATAATCCTAGAGAGCAAGATGAGGAAGTGAATAAGCCTTCTGAGATTATTTATGAAGATTTTCGGAAGTATTTGGTGGCCCCTCCGGGGGATCGGAAGTTGCAGGAGTAATGATCAATCTGTATCAATGCCTATCAATTTACAAAGTAATGATCAATCTGTATCAATGCCTATTAATTTACAATTACATTATAAATAGTAATCATGAAATATGACCTTGAAGAAAGAACTGAGAAGATAGCAGTAAATGTGAGAGCTTGGTGTAAAAAAATTTCAAAAAACTTCACCAACATGGATGATATCAAACAGTTAGTTCGTTCATCTGGCTCAGTGGCTGCCAATTATATTGAAGCGAATGAATCCCTGAGTCGAAATGATTTCATATACAGGATCAAAGTATGTCGAAAAGAAGCAAAGGAGAGTCAATTGTGGATTCGCCTCATAGAAACAAACTCTGAAGAACTAAAATCTCAGCAGAAATTGTATCTTGAGGAATACACTCAACTTATACGTATATTTTCTACAATAATCAGCAGCACAACGAAGAGGCCTCTTTGATCATTGCTTTTATTGTTACAGATTGATCATTACACCCTGTTGATCATTGATCCATTGATACAGATTGATCATTACTATCGAACTATGTTCGATAGTTCGGTGCTTCCCGAGCGATCAAGACATCATGTGGATGTGACTCCTTCATGGAAGCTGAGGTGATTTGGATGAACTTGGCCTTTTTTGCCATAGTTGAGAGGTTTTTCGCTCCTTGGTATCCCATGGATGAACGAAGTCCTCCGATCAATTGGTAGATTTCTCGGGAGACTGGTCCTTTGTACATCGTGAGACCTTCGATCCCCTCTGGGACGAATTTCGCATCTTTCTTCACTCCTTCTTGTCCGTATCGTTCACGTCCTCCGGCTCGCATCGCTCCGATTGACCCCATACCTCGGTAAGCTTTGAAAGTCTTTCCATCACGGTAAACAATCTCTCCTGGTGATTCTTCTGTCCCTGCGAAGAGGCTTCCAACCATGACAGCTGAAGCTCCAGCTGCGAGAGCCTTGGCTACGTCTCCTGAATAACGTACTCCCCCATCAGCGATGATAGGGATTTTTCCTTGAGCTGCGATTGCACATTCGTTGATTGCCGAAAGTTGAGGTACTCCGATACCTGTGACTACTCTCGTAGTACAGATCGACCCTGGTCCAATACCAACCTTCACCCCGTCAGCTCCAGCTTTGATGAGCGCTTTAACAGCATCTGCTGTGGCAACGTTACCGGCGACGACCTGCATCTTTGGATACTTTTCCTTGATAAATTTCACCGTATCAATCACTCCTTTGGAATGACCATGAGCTGTATCAACGACCAGGAGATCTGCTCCTGCTTCGATCACTTTTTGCACACGTTCTTCCATATTCTTTGCTGGTCCTACGGCTGCCCCACAGATCAAGTTTTGATTATCGTCCTTAGCAGCATTTGGATATTGTTCACTCTTCTCTAGATCAGCACGAGTTAACAATGCAAAAAGTTTCTTATTCTTGTTGTTTTCTACGATCAGGAGCTTGCTGTATTTACTTTCTTCGAGTTGCTCATAAGCTTCACTCAGTGAAATCCCTTTTTCAGCCATGAAGAGCTTTTTAAAAGGTGTCATCCGATCTTCTACCACAGATCCAGCATGCTTATTCATATAGTCATTCTTGGTGACAATCCCGACTAACTCGCCATTTGGTTCTCCATCTTTTGTGACCGGTACTGCTTTGTATCCGAATTGATCACGGATATGCATAACCTTACTGATCTTGTCTTTTGGTCCAACAACCATCGGATTACGAATAAATCCATTTTCAAAACGTTTTACTTTTTTCACCTCTGCAGCTTGTTCGTCCGGTGTAAGATTTTTGTGAATAATCCCAATACCTCCTTCGAGAGCCATGGTAATAGCCATTTCATACTCTGTAACCGTATCCATCGCAGCTGAGACCAATGGAATATTGATCTTCAATCCCTTTGAAATCTTACTCTTTACATCAGCGTCCTTTGGCAGCATCTCGGAATACTGAGGCATGAGGAGTACATCGTCGAAAGTGAGATATTGAGGGAGTTTTTGCATATGGAGGAATAGTAATGAGTGGGTAGTTTGTAGTGAGTGGAATATGCTTGAAGCTAGAGGCTGGAAGCATTTGATTTTCGAAATTGAGGCTTGCAACTTATTTGAAAATTGAAAACTGGGAATTGAAAATTGATTTCCACTTCCTTTGTATATTAGGTACATTTTACTCGTATAAACCTTAAATTCAAGCTTAAATATGCGGAAAGTCCTCTTAGCGACAACCAATCCTGGCAAAAAAAAGGAGATCCTCTCAGCCTTAATGCCTTTAGATCATCTTGAGTTTGTTGACCTGAGTGATCTTGGTATCGATATCGATGTCGATGAGACAGGATTAAGTTATGGAGAAAATGCTCTCATAAAGGCCAAAGCGTACTTCGAACACAGTGGAATGCCTGTTTTGGCAGAGGATTCAGGAGTGGAAATCAGTGCCTTGCAGGATGAGCTCGGCATCCATACTCGGCGCTGGGGAGCTGGACCGACAGCTAATGATCAAGAATGGTTGGATTTTTTTATGAATAGGATGGCTAAAGAGGAAGATCGTGCTGCTCGCTTTGTCTCGCATGCTGTCTATATGGATGCAGAGAACCAATTTTCTGTGGAAGGAGAGTGCCTTGGAAACATCACTCATGATGTGGAAGGCCCTATCCCGAAGGGTATTCCCCTCTCGGCAGTTTTCAAACCTGTTGGAGAAGAATCCGTGTATAGCTCCATGGATGAAGATCTCAAAAACAGCCTCAGTCACCGTGGGAATGCGATACGGCAATTAAGAGAATGGTTGATTGCGAATGTCTAAATACAGAAAAACCCTTCCGAAATGGAAGAGTTTCTGTGATACCCGTTTGGTACTGTGATGTACAGCATCTTTGGCTCTTTTATTGTATCAAATATTGAAAATTAATCAATACAAGGGCCTGGTGGACCTGACCAGATTCGAACTGGCTCCATTTGGGTATCAACCAAAGATGCTACCATTACACCACAGGCCCTCACCCACCAGGCTTGTTTCAGTATAGAGATGAAATATTAAGGAAAGGTTAATGATAAAGATGAAGATGATCCATCCTTTGCTAAAGCACCGGAGGATTCAAGAGTAAGATGAAGATTTGAAATACATATAAAGGATATTTTTACAGTAGAGGCGTTGCAGTGCAA
>CAYGQA010000027.1:0-16399 GCA_964352145.1 uncultured Candidatus Peribacteria bacterium | reverse complement strand
CGATGAAGATTGTATAATTGTAAATTGATTTTTGAATGAAAATTGAAAATTAAAAATTGGAACTTCTATTTCCATCAAGAATATCCTTTGGGTTAGCTCTTTTCCGTGCTAAAATGGCCTTTGCCCTTTATAAAGAAACCATACTATGAGCGACAAGCAAATCACTGTCAAAAAAGCCCGTGTTCACAACTTAAAGAACATTTCTGTACAAATTCCGAGAGACAAATTAACAGTCGTGACTGGATTGTCTGGTTCAGGTAAATCTTCACTCGCTTTTGACACTATTTTTGCAGAAGGACAACGTAGATATGTCGAAAGTCTCTCAACCTATGCACGTCAGTTTTTAAACCTGATGGAAAAACCAGACGTAGAAGAAATTAAAGGACTTTCTCCTGCTATTGCTATCGATCAGAAGACTACTTCTCGTAACCCTCGGTCTACTGTAGGTACGGTCACTGAGATCTATGATTACCTTCGACTGCTCTTCGCGAAGATAGGTATCGCTCACTGTCCGAACTGTGGAAATAAGATCGACAGACAATCGATTAGTCAAATTATTGAAAAGGTTGAACTGCTCAAAGAGGGGACAAAGTTTATGATCCTCGCTCCGATTGTCCGGGGAAAAAAGGGTGAACATGCAGCAGTGTTTGAACAAATCAAAAAGGATGGTTTCGTCCGTTATCGACTCGATGGCAAACTCTATAGCGTCCTTGATGAATTTGAAATCGATCCGAAGAAAAAACATGATATTGAAATTGTGGTTGATCGTTTGGTAGTAAAAGACTTCCAACCGAAAGTCACGAAGCTGAAATCTGGACAAGAAATACAAGAACCAAATCCAGATCGTACTCGTTTAGCTGATTCTCTTGAGCTGGCATTGACTCATGGAGAAGGTTTAGTCACGGTATTCGATGCAGATAATGAAGAAGACTATTTGTACTCAGAAAACTACTCTTGTGCTGACTGTGATATCAACATCCCAGAGATTCAGCCTCGTATTTTTTCTTTCAACTCTCCACATGGAGCTTGTGAGGAATGTCATGGACTGGGAACGAAATTAAAAATCGATAAAGGTATGGTTATACCAAATGACCGCCTCACTATTGCTGAGGGAGCTATCCTCCCTTGGAGCTCTACCAATGCGAAGCTCAGCTGGTATAACCGTATCCTCGAACAAGTTTCTAAAAAACATACATTTTCTCTTCATAAACCTGTGAGTGAACTCACAGAAGCTCAACTCGATATTGTATTGAATGGAGATCCAGATGCGACTTACTCCATGAATTATAGTAATGATCGCTTTGATGGAGAGTATAAAACCAATTTTGAAGGGGTTATTCCCAATCTAGAGAGACGATATAACGAAACGGACTCGAACTATGTTCATAAAAAAATCGAACAATTTATGAGAGTCTTGGACTGTCCGAAGTGTCAACGTAAACGTCTTAAAGCTGGTTCTTTAGCAGTCAAAATCCAAGACATGGATATCATAGAGGTGACAAACCTTTCTGTAATACGTACCGTAGATTTTTTCAAAAAACTCAAGCTCAATGAATCTGAAGCAAAAATTGCTGAAGGGATTTTAAGAGAAGTGCAAGAACGCCTTCAGTTCCTCATCGATGTGGGACTGGAATATCTCACCATGAGCCGAATGGCGAACACCTTATCTGGTGGAGAAGCTCAGCGAATACGACTCGCTACTCAGATTGGATCTCAGCTTCAAGGAGTGCTTTATGTGCTTGATGAACCTTCTATCGGATTGCATCAGCGAGATAATGACCGCCTGATTGGGACCCTGATGAAACTTAGAGATCTTGGAAATACCGTCCTGGTAGTAGAACATGATGAAGATATCATGGAGCAAGCTGATTACATCTTGGATATCGGACCTGGAGCAGGGAAATACGGAGGAGAAGTCATAGCAGCTGGTACTCCAGAAGAAATTAAAAAAGACAAGAACTCCATTACTGGTCAGTTTCTCAGTGGGAAAAGAGCTATTCCTATTCCGGAAAAACGCCGTAAAGGAAATGGAAAACAACTGGTCATCACAGGAGCTCGAGAACATAATCTTCAAGATGTAAGTGTGAGTATACCTCTTGGACTTATGTGCTGTATTACAGGAGTTTCAGGATCTGGTAAATCTTCTTTGATCAATCATATCTTGGTCAAGAAACTCTCTCGAACACTCAATAAATCAAAAGCGGTTGCTGGAGACCATGATGAAATCACCGGTATCGAAAACCTTGATAAACTCATCAATATCGATCAATCTCCGATCGGACGTACTCCTCGTTCTAATGCTGCTACCTACACTGGTCTTTTTACACATATCCGTGAACTCTATGCGAGTACTCCGGAAGCAAAACTCCGTGGATATAAATCAGGAAGGTTTAGTTTTAATGTAAAAGGTGGACGTTGTGAAGAGTGTCGTGGAGATGGGATGAAGAAAATTGAAATGCATTTCATGCCTGATATCTATGTGAGTTGCGAAATCTGTGGGGGGCTCCGATATAACAAAGAAGCTCTGGAAATCACTTGGAGAGGAAAACATATCGCTGATATTTTGAATATGTCAGTCGTTGAGGCTGTTGAATTCTTTGAAAATATCCCTGATATCAAGAGGAAACTGGATACCTTGATGGCGGTAGGACTGGATTATATCCAACTCGGTCAACCAGCTACCACTCTTTCTGGTGGAGAGGCTCAACGTATTAAACTCTCTAATGAGTTGTCTAAACGATCTACTGGAAAGACAATCTATGTCTTAGATGAACCTACTACAGGACTTCACTTCGATGATGTTTTGAAACTCTTAGACGTCCTACAGAAGCTCGTAGACAGTGGAAACTCTATCTTGGTCATCGAACACAACTTAGATGTGATCAAATCATCTGATTGGATCATCGATCTTGGTCCTGAGGGCGGAGAAGGTGGAGGAACCATCGTCGCTGAAGGCACTCCTGAAGAAGTTGCGAAACATAAAGGAAGCCATACTGGGACCTATTTGAAGAGGATGCTTTCTAAAAAATAAAGGCTCAATTTTCAAATTTCTAATTTTCAAGTAATTTTCAAAAAAACATTGATCAATGCTCATTGAAAAATTGAATATTGAATGAAAATTGGAAATTGAAAACTGAAAATTCAACTTCTTATCGTATTAGCAAGACATGAACAAATCCATCCTCATCATCGAAGACGACGAAGATCTACGAACGCTCTACCAGATTGGTTTAGAAAAAGCTGGCTTTGATATCCATATCGCAGAAAATGGTTTAGAAGGAGTCAACATGTCTCTTGAGAAACAACACTTGGATCTCATCCTGTTGGACATGATGATGCCGATGTCTGATGGACGAGATGTTTTGGCGATGTTGCAACTGCATGAACAATCTAAAAATACTCCAGTCATCGTGATCAGTAATCTTAATCCCGATGCAGTCGATCTGAGTGGTTATGATGATCAGGTAATGGATTACTGGATCAAATCAGAGCTAAGCCCCACTCTCTTAACAGAGAAACTCCTCAAGTATTTTTCATGAATAAAGCACATTCATCTCATCGTGAAGAAACCCTCGAGCGATATCGAGAAATTTTTGAGGAAATGGAGGACATCATCCTTATCATCGATAGGAAAGGCATTATTGAATATGTTAATAGGGCCCTTAGAAAGAAATTGGGTCATTATAAAACTTGGTATACCGGTAAGAATATCGCTGATGCATTAAAGGTTTCTGATGATTCACTAAAAAAAGAAGCCTTTATTCGACTTCTTTATCAAAAAAAGCAGTTTAATACTCTCGTGAAAAATGCCCATGGAGATCAACTCTTTTTTTCTTGGAAAAATAAGCCTTTTGTTGAGCATGGTCAAAAAAAGCTTATGGCTGTGATTCGAGATGTAACCTCTGAAATAAAACTCAAAAAAAAATCTGAAAACTATAGTAAAACTCTACAAGAAACCGTTCACAAACGAACTAAACAGCTTCAAAAAGAAAAGCAAAAAGCGGTTGATCTCCATCAAGCGAAAGCTATTTTCCTCTCGAAAATGAGTCATGAACTCAGGACACCTCTTACCTCTATCAAAGGCTATGCTGATCTTCTTCATGAGACAGATCTCTCACGAGAACAAAGAGAGAAGTATGTCTCAGTTATTGAAAGGAATGCGCAAAGTTTACTCGATATGGTGAATGAGACCTTGGATATGGTAAAGGTGGAGCAGAATAAATATCAAATACGTGAACGCTCTGTAAGCCTTAAAACCCTGCTTCAGGATCTCGAAGATACCTTTACAATCATGGCACAAGATAAAGGTCTTGAGTTGATTTTTCATCAATCCCGAGGGCTTCCTGAAAAAATTATCTCAGACCCACAAGCCATTAAGCAAATCCTTACAAACTTGATTGGGAATGCAATTAAATTCACCCAAAAGGGGAGTATTACCATCACTGTCAAAATCAGAAGCTTCGAACATAAAGCTGCTCAAAAGTTGTATTTTTATGTGAAAGACACTGGCTTAGGGATCCCAAAAGAATATCATAAGAGAGTGTTTAAATCTTTTGAGCAATACTTGGATCATCATGTGGTGCCCACTAAAGGTACTGGACTTGGCTTAGCCATCAGTAGGCAAATGGCTCGATTGTTGGGCGGGAATGTAAAACTTGTTAGCTCTGACCCTCAAAAAGGAAGTAAATTTGTTTTTTCTTTACCTGTACGAGAAAAGATTATTGCTGAATAAACTCTTACTTTTCCATAGTTTATTCAGCTTACAAGAAGAATTACTCACCTTCTCGAGTTTTTTCGCTTAGGATGATGCCTGACTAACTAGAGATATGGTACACGTAGAAAAACTCCGATCTATGAAGCTTGATTGGATCAATATTGAAAAACCAGACCAAGCTCATCTTGAAGATCTTCAGAAACAGTACGGTTTTCATGATCTTGATCTAGAGGATTGCTTATCGAATACTGAAACCCCAAAGATTGAAGAATACAAAGACTATGTCTTCATTGTGTTCCATTTTCCACTGAAAGATACTCGAACTGGAACCATTAGTATCCAGTCTTTAAATGTTTTTATCGGAAATCATTTTTTGATTACCTTAAGTAATGGACGTTTGAAAAAGATCGATGAACTCTTTACTCATTTAGAAGAAAATACTACTGAAAGAAGAAAGCAGTTTAAAAGAGGATCTGGATATCTTTTGTATCTGATGATCAGTGATCTCTTCGAAATTTACAATCCTTATATTTCTCAACTCAGTCGTTCTATCCGTGAAGTGGAGAAAGAGATCTTTGAAGGGAAGGTGATGAAAGACCGGCTTTTTGACATCATGAGAGCAAAGCGACAGATCATTACTTTGAAGCGAGCGCTCATGCCTCATTCTTCTTTGATTCACACCTTAGAACACCTTCACAAACGCTTTATCAATAAACAGCTAGAACTCTACTTCGATGATATCGCTGATAAAATAGCTCGTGGTGAAAACACCTTGAACTCTATGAACGAAATGGTTGAGACACTTCACAATGCTAATGAATCACTGACCTCTCACAATACGAATAGGGTGATGAAAATCCTGACTATTTTTTCGGTGACTATGCTGCCTTTGACCTTCCTGACGGGACTGTATGGCATGAATGTCAAACTCCCACTCTCAGGTCACCCACAGGCATTTATGCTCCTTACTGTTGGTATGCTAAGTATTTTTGGTCTGTCTTTGTTATTTTTTAAATTGAGGAGGTATTTGTAAGGGTAATGACCAATTACCAAATCACAATTTACAATGAAATTCGAAACAAAATCCAAAAATCAATGATCCAAAACTCTCAACTATAAACCACAGACCACTGACTACAGACCAAGAACTCCTTTCACCTTCCCTTCATCCCACAGCTCCACCCCATGTTCCTGAGCCTTTTTAAGTTTGGATCCTGCATTTTCACCGACCATGAGGACATCTGTTTTAGAGCTCACTCCTGATCCTACCTTTCCTCCTTTCCTGAGGACGATCTGCTTGAGTTCTTCACGAGAGAACTCCTCAAAAGAGCCAGTGATGACGAAGCTCTTCCCTTCAAAAGCTGGATCATGATTATTTTGAAACACTTCTTTGATAACCATCACTCCATAATCACTCATCTTTTCCAAGATATGCCTGTGTTCTGCATTATTGAACCACTCTACGAAGCTTTCTAAAGCTTTTGGCCCAATACCTTCTACATGCTGTAGTTGCTCAGTTTTTTTTACAGTGATACTTTTAGCGATATCGATTGGACTAATGGCATCATGTTTTTCATTATTATCATCAGCGAATAGTGCCGACTGAGCTCCTGAATTATTTTTTTTAATGTGTTTGAAAATGAGGCCTTTTTGCAGATCAGGTGTCAGATCACGAGCAGTCTTCTCACCGACATGCCTTATACCAAGAGCAAAGAGGAATCGAGAAAAGGGGACTTGCTTGGCCTGCTCGATGGCCTCCATGAGATTTTCTGTTCTTTTTTGTTCGAATAAATCAAGAGAAAGGATATCCTCATAGCTCAAATGGAAAAAGTCTGCTGCTGTCATAACAAGCCCTTTATCAACTAATTGATCAATAATCTTGGCTCCAAGAGCGTCGATATTGAAAGCTTTCTTTCCAACAAAATGATAAAGATTTTCTCTTGTGCGAGCTGGACAGCCAGTATTTGGACACCTCGTGATCGCTTCGCCCTTAGGACGTAGTAAAGCTGTATCACAGATAGGACAATCTTTAGGGAATGGAAAAGGTTTTTCTTTACCACTGCGAAGATCAGTGATGACTTCGACCACTTCAGGGATGATATCTCCAGCTTTTTGGATGATCACATGATCACCTATACGCACATCTTTTCGCTTCATCTCATCGTCATTGTGAAGAGTTGCCCTTGAGACCATTGAGCCATCTACCAAAGTTGGCTTCAGCTCTGCTACTGGCGTCACAGCTCCTGTACGACCCACCTGAAGAACAATGTCTTCTACAATGCTTGTAGACTGCTCCGCAGGGAACTTGTAGGCTACAGCCCAACGTGGAGCCTTAGCGGTAGATCCTAAACGTTGTTGTTGTTGATGATCATTGATCTTGATGACCACTCCATCGATCACTTGAGGGAGATCATCCCGATGCTTAGTCCAATAATCTATATACGATTCCAAACTTTTGAGGGTTTTATGGATCTTCCAGTTTGGCTCAGTAGGGAATCCGAGTTCTTTTAGACGATTTAACAGTTCATCTTGGTCTGGCCTCTTATCTGTCTTCAGCATATAAAAGAAAGCACTCAGTTGGCGATCCGCCGCCATTTTTGGATCTAACTGGCGAAGACTTCCAGCGGCAGCATTACGAGGATTCATGAAACCTTCTTTCTCTTTAAGAGAGTTGAAAACCTTTTTATTCATATAGACCTCACCGGCAATCTCAGCATTAATCTTTTCATCAAGTTTCAAAGGAATAGAAGTGATGGTTTTAACAGAATGGGTGACATCCTCTCCCTGCAGGCCATCTCCACGAGTCAAAGCTCTGACTAAAACTCCCTTTTCATACCAAAGGGTAATGTTTAAACCATCGATCTTAAGCTCTGAAACATACTCAAAATCAGCTTTGGGGAGGATTTTTTGAGCTCTTTCCTGCCAAGCTTCAATCTCTTCTACTGAAAAAACATCCTGGAGACTCTGCTTGGCTGTTTTATGTTTATGTTTCGGAAGTTTCCCCGCTAATGGTGCTCCTACACGTTGCGTAGGGGAGTCAGGAGTAACGAATTCCGGGTATTGATTTTCTAGATCCTCTAGCTCACGCTTGATCTTATCGCGTGCTGCCTCAGAAATACTGGTCTTATTTTCTATGAAATAGTCGTGATTCCATTTTTTAAGAAATGCTTTTAGTTTCTCAATCTGTTGTTTTGCTTCTTCTTTTGCGCTTTTTGAATGATCTTGTTTTGACATATTTGGGCTTTTTGACTACAATATGTTGGCTCGGATATGATATCAGTTTGCCTGACTATTATCGAAGCAATTCATCAACTTAATAAGAAACTATGAGTAACAAAGGAGGAAGCTCGAAAAAGCACTGTTTAGTGGGCTTCAAGCGACCAAAATCAACTATGAGCAAAAGAAAGAATAAAGCGAAAGCCAAGGAGCGTAAAGCGGAAGCTGTTGCTGCATTCCAAGCTTTTATGAGAGCTTGTTAAGAGCTTCATTACATATACACTCTACTGCTCCCATTAAGGGAGCTTTTTTGATACCTAAAAGCCTAGGGATTGTAGTCAAGGGTCGCGGGCTCAGAGGCTTTCATTTCTCATCCTCTTAATACTCTTTTGCATTCTTCATTCTTTATTTTCACCTTTTCTCAATGACTACTTACCTTCCCATCATCGGCTTTGCCTTCCTTGCCTGGATAGGCACGAGCATCAATATTTCTTTTTTAAAACACAAAAACACTGCTCGAAGAGTTTTCCAGCAGTATCTCGGTGAAATCTTCTTTTTTGGCCTCTTCTTTGGCCTCTATTTTCATTTTTTAGAGAGCCAAGAGATTTTCATAACCATCTTAACCGCTCTTTTTAGCCTACTTGCTTTTGAGCTCCTCGCTTGGAAGTTTTACTATAAAAGAGTGCCTTGGTACTACGGGTTTCTCCACTGGTGGCTTCCTAGCTATGTCGTAGCCGGAGCGATCTATGGAGCTTACTACTTGATTACTGGCTAAAGAATAGGTTAAGAGACTATCGTTTTTTCTTCTTCTTTTTATTGTTTCTCATATTGCCTGAGAATGACCATACTTGTTGTCCTTCTTGTTCTATCAGTTTAGCTTGGATTGGATACTTTAATATTTTTGACACTTTTTGTACTGACTCTTGTAACAACTCAAGAGCTTTGGGCGCTTCCTTTGGTAAATTAGGAATTTCTACAAAGTACTCATCTAGGAGATTTATAAGATTCTTGTCTTTTGGATCTAGAGACTCTAGAGCTTTTTGGACTGGAGAAGTATCAAATGAGTATCGTTTACCATCAACGAGATGCATGGCTATAGCAACAGCCAACTCTACTGATATATGTTCTCTTCCATCTCTCAATAAAGGAGGGACATTATTGTTCATCATTTCTGCTTCTTCTTGAGTACATTCAGGCCAGTGCGTATTTCTGAGTTGGTTCACCCAGAGGTCTACATGAAGCCAACTTTCATGTAGTTGATTGATACGAGTAGCTATTTTTTTTCTTTTTAAAGCGCTTTTTGATTGGAGTTTTTGATGAGTATCATTATCAAATCGAATGGTAGAAAAAGCTGGACTATAAACTTCTGAGAGCTTTGCATGACAAAGCTCATGCATAAGATCTGAAAAACAGTTTTGTAGTCTTTGTACGGCACTTGTAGTGAGGATAATCTCATGTTGTCTTCTTACTTCATCAGAAATAATCCGACAGGTTTGTCCTTCAGGATCATGAGAATATTGAATATCCCACTCTATTCCAAGAGTTTTGACATGTTCTTCAAGAGATTTTACGATGTTATAGCTCATTTTTTCACTTTAATAGGTGAATTTATACACCTAAAGTACTATTTTGTCAAATATTTATAACTCATTATAAATACAGGAAAGAAGCTTTATTTGCCTTTTGGATAAACTTTTCACTCAAGTTTCTTCTAAAATTTAAAAAACTCCTACAGCTCTTTCTTTAAAAACCCCACCACCTCCTGCACTTGCTCCGCCGTCATCTGGATATGAGTAGGAAGGTTTAAGCTTTGTGCAGCTGCTTTTTCAGCTCTTGGACATGATCCTGATTTGTATTGAAACTTCTCTAAGGCACAATCTCCTGGAGCTAAAACTGTTGTATACCAATTCCCTAAATAGATTCCTTTTTTTTGCGCTTTTTTGAGAAGAGACTGAGCTTTTGGGTGACGAATGGTATATCGTAACCAAGCAGGATGTGCTTCTTCTTTTGATGCTGCTATGACAAGACCAGGGATTCCTTCCAGAGAGCTGGCATATAGACTAGCAATATTTTGGCGTTGTCGTTGAAAGCGAGTCATTTTTTTCAATTGATGCAATGCTAAGACTGCCATCGCATTTGCCATCTGCTGAGGAAAGTTTTTGAGCTGTTTTCCTTGTTTCTCTTCTGTGAAAATCACTCTCGGAATCAGTCGAATTTTTTGAGAAAGGACCAAGAAAGCTTTTCCGACTTTTGAATGGTAGATAGGTTTGATAGCAGCGAATACTAGAGGATGCAGTAGTGCTTGCTTGACCTGGAGTAAGCCAGGTTTCTTCAAACGCTTATGATGATGTCGGATACGCTTCGCCAGTTCATCGTGCTTTGTGGTAGCCATCCCACCCCAGACCGCACTGATGACCTTATCTCGACCAAAACTAAAGATCGCTGCGTCTCCGAAGCTTCCTAAATTCTTCTTTTGATATGTTGCTCCAAGCGCATGGGCACAGTCTTCGATCAGTAAAATTTTATACCTCTTACAGATCTCTTGTATCTTTTCTAGATCAGCCGGTTCACCGAAAGTATGTTGGATAATCACTGCTTTCGTTTTTTCTGTGATGGCTCTTTCTATCCCCTCAGGATCAATATTAAAACCAGTCTGCTCAAGATCTACATATACAGGATTTGCTCCCGTAAATTGAATAGCATTTGGGACCACGATACAGGTGTAGGCCTGGAGGATCACTTCGTCTCCATCTGTGATACCGATAGCTTTTAAGAGTGTTGTCAAAGCATCCCGTCCTCGCTGAAAGCTCACAGCGTGAGGAACCTGAATGACTTCTGAAAAGTGCTTTTCAAGCTTCTTGATCGTCTTTCCATTCTTCCAAGAGAACCAATGCCAAGGCAGCATGAGCTGCTTCAGGACAAGCCAAAGATCATCAGGTTCGGTATTGGGTGAAAGGGAAGTATGGATCATGGTGTGTCTGAAGGATTATATGGAGTGTAAAGAGTGTAAGGAGTTTAAAGAGTATAAGTATTTTAAAAACCTTAAATATTCTTAGAAAATCTCAGTGCCCTCTCTCGGCAGAAGAGAGGGAGAGTGCGTAAGCACGGAGGGTGAGTTTTAGTGAATCTAGCCTCTAGCCTCAAGCTTCGAGCAGAACCCCAACACCTCCCTCGCAAACTCATGAGGCTTCTCGTAGGGCAACTTATGTCCCACTCGAGTAAATATTTTTAAGTAACTATGAGGAATGATCTCAAGCATCTTCTGGGCGTCTCTTACTGGAGCCATCTGATCTCGTCGACCCCAGAGGAGAAGGGTAGCTTGTTGGATGTTTTTTGCATCTTTATCAAGTTTTTCTCGGATTACTTTTAAGAAGCTTCTTTTCATCACTCCATCGAGCTTGCCGAAGTCTCTTTTTGCATAAAACTTTTTCTTGAGTCTTTTTACGGCTGGTACAAATGCAAAGATTTTCATGGCTTTCGCGGCTGACCAATAGATCAATCGCTTTAGGCTTCTTTTGAAGTGAAACTTTTCTACACCAGGAGCTCCGGTAAGTATTACTGATTTCACGAGTTTAGGATGCTTATTCGCCATTTTTATAAGGATACGCCCTCCAAATGAATGTCCGATGAAATGAGCCTCTTCGATATTTTTTTCTTTTAAAAAAGCTTTCACTCGGCGGACATAATCAGCCACAGCATAGTCTTTTGGGGGTTCACTAGTCTTACCAAATCCAGGAAGATCAGGGACGATCACGAGATACTCTTCAGAAAGAATTTGCGCTAATTTTCTGTACTTAGATCCTTCTAATCCCCATCCATGGAGGATGACTAAAGCCGGTTTTTTCGCTGATCCAAGCTGGTAATAGTGCATAGGTGTTTTAGGAGAGCAGATGTATTATTGCAGAATTTTAGTTGAATAACCATGATGAAAGGGCTCCGTAGGGTTCGTACAGTTTGTAGGGCTGGGAGGCTTGTTAGCCTCGTGTCTAAAGTCGAGAGCTCATAAAACATCTCCTTAAGATCTTTAAGGTCTTTAGGGTCTTTAGGGTCTTTTAGATCATTAAGATCCTTTTCTTTAATCTCCCTTCACTCCTCATACTCTTTATACTCCTTAAAATGTGAAAGAAAAATATGATACTATGCGTATAAAAGATTGTCCTTATTTACGAACATATGAATACCTCACTTTCTCTAAAAACATTAAGTGTTATCCTTACTCTGTCAATCCTTGGAGGTTTTGCCGGAGGATTAGTAAGCACTCAATTATTACAGCAACAAGCCACCGTGATCGGCGAAAATGGAGCCACTGTTGTACAGCCGGTAGAAATGAAACTAATCGATGAAAAGTCAGCGATAGTTGACGCTATCGAAGAAGTCTCACCATCTGTCGTGAGTATAGTGATTAGTCAAGAGCTGAGTACATTACGACAACAAGGAAACAGTCCTTTTGAGCTCTTTTTCCCAAATGATCCTTTCTTTAATAATTTTGTAGATCCACAAGTCCCTCAAGACACACCTCAAGGAGAAGATGCAAATCCTGTTTTTCAAAAAGTGGGAGGTGGGTCTGGATTTTTCATCGATGAATCAGGGTTGATCATGACCAACCGTCACGTAGTAGCTCGAGATGATGTGGAATACACTCTCATCCTCCATGATGGATCAGAGCACTCTGCAGAAGTTGTCTCACGTGATTTTTTCAATGATATTGCTGTGATTAAACTTGTCCCTGCAGACGGTGCCGAACTTCCTGCTTTCACCCCTGTACGTCTTGGGACTTCTCAAGACTTAAAGATTGGTCAGTCAGTGATCGCTATTGGAAACGCTCTAGCTGAATTTTCAAACTCCGCTACTCGTGGGATCATCTCTGCTAAAGGTCGACAAATCACTGCATCAGATGGCCAAGGAAGAGGTGAGAACCTCTCAGGTTTGATCCAAACAGATGCCGCTATCAACCCTGGAAACTCTGGTGGACCACTGATCAATATGGCTGGAGAAGTCATCGGAGTAAACACGGCTATCGCTGCAGATGCGAATGGTATTGGATTTGCTATCCCGATCGACGATGTGAAACAAGTCATCAAATCAGTGCAAGAAAATGGACGTATCGTCCGACCAATCCTTGGAGTACTCTTCACGATGCTCACACCTGAGCTTGCTGCAGAGCTGGGGCTCGAAGTAGAGCAAGGTGCTCTGCTCAAAGGAGACGAGCAAAACTTTGCTGTCCTTCCCGGGAAACCTGCTGAAAAGGCTGGCCTTCAAGAAAAGGACGTCATCATCAAAGTGAATGGGAAGGATATCAATAATGAGCAAACTCTTCAGAGAGAAATCATGAACTATTCTCCTGGTGATGTGATCGACGTCACGTATATCCGAAAGGGTGTTGAGAAAGTTGTCAAAGTTACTCTAGAAGAGGCGAAGTTTGATGAATAGCACATTGACTCAAAGACTATTCTTTTGATCTATCTGAGCGATGATATAAGCAGCTTCTGATCTCGTCATATCTTCACCTGGCTTAAGTCGAATACGTTTTTTCAAAAATCCTTGCTCTACAGCAAATGAGACAAATGGGATGTACCATTGATCAACTTCTAAATCTTCATACTTTATTCTGGAGATGTCTTTATCTTGAGCAGCATATGATGCCTGAGCACTCATTGCCATTTTGATGAACTCCACGATCTTTACTGGTTGAGCTGGCCGATAGCTCCCATCTGGATATCCGCTGATCAAACCCCTCTTTTTTGCTTGAGTGACATACTTGGCATACCACTGGTCCTTTTCTACATCAGGGAAACCACTCTCTACATCTTCTTCGATATCAATACCTAAAGATTCGAAGATGAGTTTCAAAGCTTCAGCTCGATTAATAGTTTTTTGAGGTCTAAAATTCCCATCAGGGTAGCCACTGATGATACCTCTTTCTACAAGATAGAGGATCTCTTCCTTGTTATCCTCCCAGCGTATGTCTTGCAATAAAGACTCTTTTGCCAAGCTTTGTTTTAAGTCTTCCCTGAGTATATCTCTCTGGAGGCGAGTAGGGCTATAGTCAAACAGACGATAAAGCTTTATATCGTTCTCCATACTTCCTATGTCTCTCCCAAGAGCTTTTTTGATTGAAAGTGATTCCTTTTCCTTTTTCATGAGTTGAATGACAAAGAGTCTATGAAAATCATTCATGCTGATTTTCTGATCCCATTTTGAGAAATACTGCTCTTGGATCTCCTCTGGTATTTTCTGTAGTTCTTCTTCAGGTATTGCTGATTTTTCCCAAGTATCACCATTCCAATGATTCTTCGCATGATGAGTGGTGAAAAAACTCAGTAAAACATCTCCCACAGTACACTCTCTGTCTTCTGCATCATCGAATAACCAGAAGGTTTCATAATCGTAAAAAGGCATATGTTCTATGCGAGTAATGTCTTCTATTTCTCCACATTTCACTTTTCTGCTCAAATCTGAAAAAAACTGTTCCTTTTCTAAAGGGTCTAGTACCTGATCATAAAACCAGATGCTCTCATCACTCAATTGTATTTTCTTGAGCTCTGCATTTTTCACAAAAATGATTGGCTCTGGAGAGAGTGTAGGAGGTTTTGGTATTTTCTCTCCGTAGATGGAATGAGCCTGGAAGTCAGCTTCAGGAGATTGGTAATTCGTTCCCTCTTTTAGAGCCCACATGAAATGGATCTGACCTGGTCCATTTTTTTCTTCAAAAAGGAAATCATAGCTGTCTCCACCTTCTTTACTTGAGACAAAGTCGTAACCTGAAAAGAGGGGAGCTAGTGTGGCTAATGCTCTGTAAGTATCATGAGCGACTTCAAACTGTCCCTCAATGCCACCACTGCCCCAACGATAAAGAAAATATCTCTCTACCTTCTCCTGGGAAAAAGAGAGGATCATTGAGCGGACTTGATAAGCGATTTGTTGGCTTTCTGAATCTACAAAAGCTCTTTGACCTTCTAGAGAATACCCCGTCTCACCAATCCATAGTGACTTATGTTCATCCTCGTGCTCATCCATGACTTTTGATACTGCTTGTATTTTGGCTCTTGTCCCTCGACGATAGATATCCCCTTTGAGCTCAGGGGCAGCAGCTATTTCCGGATACTTTTGGTTTTTAGTTCGACTGGCATCTGGCAACTTCACATACTCTGGATTGAAGGCAACAATATCAAAGAAGTCCTTTCCTCCAGCCTCATAGATAAATCCTAAATACTTCCCAGGCCAAGAGTCCGCCAATGAGCCAAGGATGACTGTCGACTCGGGTCTTTCTCTTTTCAAAGTTTCATAAAAAACTTTTAAGAGCTTGGTATACTCCTCTGCAGATTTTTTAAAGCACACAAAACCAGAACGATTAGGGTCCCCTGGACAGGTAGCAGGGAAGGACCATGAAGTATTCATTTCGTTCCAAAATTCAAAGAAAAGTGCTTGAGGGTGATCTTCAAGATACTTCACTAAAAAAGCTTCCAGCTCTTGCTCAGTGGGTATCTCAGGGAAATCATCATGACCGATCACGATGACTTCATAGCTCGTTGGATCAAACCCAGAAGAGGTATTTCGTGCCCACTGCACTCCATAGTGCTCTAAATAATATCGTCCATGATTCACTCCTACGACACTCTGCTCTATGGAAGGCAGTTCTTTGACATATCCTAAGCTCGTAGAGGCGTTCACCAGACTAGAGGATTGGAGAAGTAAGAAAAAGATGACAAGAAACGAAAAGCATTTGTTCATAGGAGAGTATTAAAAAAACCTTGTACTGATGTCCCTAAAAGTATGTGAGTTTGATTTTTTCGACAAACTTTTCCAGTCTAGGCTTCATCTAAATTTAATGTTTGGATATCATTTATTATTTATAAATAGACCTAAGAAGCAATAAGTAAGATTGAAAAACCTAAGGTCCTACATGCTATTAGCCCACTTCTTGACATTGATAATACATTGTTTTTTTGATATAATAGTGAGATGCATTTCATATTATTAAGTTAAGGAACATGAATACCCCTTCTTCAACTCTTCCGGAAGACAAAGATGAAAAAAGGCTGCGTGAAAATATAGAAAGCAGTCTGATGGGTGATTTGGAGGCCATCATGGAAGAAGCTCAAAAAATCAATGAAGGTGATGATGGAGTCATTTGTCATATGAATTCGAGTAGACTAAAAGAATATCATCCTCAGTTATATGCCCACTTGTTTGGAGAAGCTGAGCTTCCTGATGACAATGCTCTGAAGATTCTGAAGATCTATAGACCTGGTGCTGCAGCACATGAGTATAAAGCACAAAAAATGGCTCACGAAGTCCTTGAAAAACATCCAGGTGCAGCTAAAGTCCCAAAGCCTTACTACTTCCGAGATCATACGATCGGATCTTCAGCTCTTAAAGAGAAGATTATGGGTGATTTTGGTGTGGAAACGGCTCCAGAGCGAGTTGAATTTATTATTATGGACCTGATTCAAGGTCAAGATTTAGCAG
>CAYGQA010000026.1:0-17044 GCA_964352145.1 uncultured Candidatus Peribacteria bacterium | reverse complement strand
TGATGATGATGATGATGATGTTGATGATGAAGATGATGATTAATTTTATGATGATGATGATGATGAAGAGGAGGATGGTGATGAAGAAGATGAAGAAGAAGAAGAAGAAGAAGAAATGATGGAAGAAGAAGAGGATTACAATGATGAAGAATAAACTCATAAAAACCCTCCAAGATAGAGATCTTCGGAGGGTTTTTTTAGTGTAAAAAAACATTTCATTGCCTTGTAAAGAATGCTATCTTTCTTCGGCATATTACCACCCCAAACAATGAAAAAGCTTTTTGTCACATTTCTTACTGCATTCGTAATGACAGTAGGATATCTAAGCTCACAAAATCCAATAACTGCCCTGAGTGACGCAAATCCTTCGCTGCAAAATTCTTCAGAAGAAAAACTAAATCAAAGATACTCAGATGTGGAAGCAGATGCATGGTTTGCTCCTTATATCGAAGAAATAAGCGAAATAGGTCTTGTAGAAGGATATCCAGATGGAAGATTTGGTGCTTGGGATCCAGTAAACAGAGCTGAACTTGCAAAGATCATAGTACTGCTGAGAGCAGAACTAAGAAGCCATTGGCTAAAAGACAATGTCACAGAAATTGCTTTAGTACTCGCGACTCTGATGGGTTGGATTTATATCCTCATAGCCTTCAGAAAAAGCAGTGAGCAACTCACTCGGCAAATACTTCAAGCACAAAGTCGAGAAAGAGAAATCCCCCTCCAAAAGAAAAGCGACCCAAAGGCAGAGCAAAAAATCGAAAAAAATCTCAAGTCTAACTGGTGGGTTTAAGAAATATCACAGAAAAATGAGCTAGACAAAGGAATAAGCACTTTGTCTAACTTAAGCTATAAACACAGATCTAAATAGGATTTTTGACTAAAATCCGGTATCATATCCGGGCAATTTTTAGAATTATCTAGACTATGAGACAACGTACTCTTTTCGGAAAAACCGTCAAAGAAGCTCCAAAAGACGCTTCTGCTATAAGTCATATGCTTCTTACTCAAGGAGGATTCGTTGCACGTACAGCAGCAGGTATCTACAGCTATCTCCCATTAGGTTGGAGAGTCTTAAAGAAAATCGATTACATCATTCGAGACGAATTCGAAAAAAGAGGAGTACAAGATCTTCTGATGCCTATCATTCATCCAGCATCACTCTGGGAAGAGACCGGAAGGGCTGAAACCTGGAAAGACACCATTGTCAGATTCGAAAGTAAACGAGGACAAGATCTCTTGATAGCTCCTACTCATGAAGAGACCGTAAGTGATCTCGCTCGTAGATTCCTTAAAAGTTATAAAGATCTCCCAGTCATCGTTAACCAAAACCAACTCAAATTTCGTGATGAACTAAGAGTACAAGGAGGAATACTAAGGACCAGAGAATTCATCATGCAAGATGCGTATTCTTTCGACATCGATAAAGAAGGAATGAAAAAAAGTTATGAAATAATGAAAGAAGCTTATATCGCTATATTCAAACGTATAGGATTGAATGCTATCCCAGTTGCTGCTGATTCTGGAGCAATGGGAGGAGCAGGCTCTGAAGAATTCGTAGTCTTAGCTGATATAGGAGAAGATAAGATCGTCATATGTGACGAATGTCATTATCGAGCCAATCTTGAAAAAGCCGACTCAATTATCGAGCCAATAGAAAACGATGAAGAACTAAAAGCTATGGAAAATGTAAAAGGGAAAGGAATCATTGGAGTGGAAGCCTTAGCTAAATTTCTCAAAATAGACGTCAAATCAACAACGAAAACCATTCTTTTTCAAACAGAAAAAGGAGTAGTAGCAGCAGCAATCAGAGGAGACTACGACATCAATGAAGCAAAACTTAAAAATGCTCTTGGAGTACTTGATCTACAGCTCGCCTCCGCAGCTACTATCAAAGAACTCACCGGTGCAGAAGTGGGTTACGCTGGGATAGTCAATCTGCCTGACTCTGTGACAGTAATAGCAGATCATTCTATTGAAAATCGTACGAACTTCGAATGTGGAGGAAATCAAACAGATCATCACTTGATCAACGTAAATTTTGAACGTGACTGCCCTACTCCAAAATTTGCAGATATCCGATCAGTAGCCACAGGTGATACTTGTCCAAGCTGTAAAAAAGCATCAATACGTCAAGAGAATGGAATCGAAGTAGGACACATATTCCAACTTGGAAGAAAGTATAGTGAAAGCATGGGAATAAAAGTCCCAGATGAAACTGGAAAAGAGCAAATCTTAGAGATGGGTTGTTATGGGATTGGCATGACGCGTGTCATAGCTTCAGCAGTAGAGCAAAAAAAAGATGAAAATGGCATCATCTGGCCTAAAAACATTGCTCCTTTTCAAATACACTTTTTAGCTCTCGGTACTGACAAAGACGAAAGCCTGAATGATCAAGCAGAATCACTCTACAAAGATCTCTTAAAAGAAGGAATCGAAGTACTCTATGACGATAGAAACATCTCCGCTGGTAAGAAATTTGCTGATTCAGATCTTATCGGAATACCTGTACGCATCACTCTGAGTAAGAGGTCCCTAGAAAATGGCGGTCTTGAATGGAAAGAACGAAACGAATCGGAAGGAAATATCATCAAAGCAGATGATCTCCTCAAAAAAATACAAGAATACTATTCTTCATAGATTTTAAGATAAACATGGATAAATCACTGCGTGAAGCACTGCATCTCATAGAGCAAATCATGAACGATGGCCAGATCGAAGAAGCTATCGAACTCCTTTTGGAGCTAGGTGTAAACTACCCAGACAACTATCATCTGGTTTCTTTGCTGGGTGAATGCTATCTCATGAGTGGAAATCCCGACAAAGCGATCAAGCCCTTACAGTGGGCTACAAAAACCTTTCCACAATTTCGAAAAGAACTCATCAAAGAACTCAAAGAAGATCCAAACGATAACGAAGAAGAAGAAATAACCGTCACAAGGATACGACGCACACATGAAAGAAGTAGCGAAAAAAACATCTGGGTTGATCACTATCTACTCGGATGTGCCTATGGAAGGTGTATGAAGCTCAGACCAGCGATACGGCACCTCAACATCGCTGACAAAATGAACCCAAATAATGCCGAAATTATTCGGAATATTGGCTGGATCAGATGCATGCAAGAAAAAACCGATAACGGAAGAAACCTCCTAAAAAAAGCCATCAAACTCGATCCAGAAAACGCTTTAGCCTACAATGATCTCGGTGCCAGTTATCTGTTCGAAGAAAAGTTAGACGAAGCAAAACGATGGATAACAAAAGCGATAAAGATGGATCCAGAAGATGTCTTCATAATCAATACCGCTGATAAACTCGAAGAACTATTAGCTTTCCAAGTGCTTTCTAAAAAGGAAGGAAAACTGATCTCAAAAGAAAAAGCCTAAGCAATACTGACAAGATAAAACACATCCCTTACACCATTTAACTATGCTAAACATCATCTACTCTCATCTCTGTGAAAAAGCTTTTCTCTCTCAGAATGGGAATCTTAATCTTATTGGGATTTTTGAAAAAATAGCGACTCCAAAGTTTCCTATGTCTTTCCCTCAGCTCTCTATAGTGACATCACTCCAAGGAAAACCTGGAAAGTATCAACTCACTCTGAAAATCGTCAGATTAAAGGATAACAAAGAAATGATCAAAGATATCAATTTAAACATAAACATTCAAAACCCAAAAGAAGGACCTCAAGATCAAATACAGAACATCAGAATCATTGGAGATATCAACAATCTCGTGATTGACGAAACAGGAGCATACGAAGTACAGCTCTTCATAGCCAATGAAAAAACATACACTATCCCCTTCTCGGTACATAAAGCAGAAAAACCAATACCTGAAGGAAGGTAAAGAGTAAAAACCCAAGCTTTCAAATTTCTTTAAGAGATTCTTATGACTATTGGATTCATCGGCATTGGTAATATGGGGGCAGCTCTCTGTAAGGGATTCTTAACACACGATGAGGTAAAAGCTTCAGACATTATTGCCTGTGATCACTCAAAAGACAGACTAGAAATCATCTCAGCAAGTCTTGGTATCAAAACAACAACTGATCTTTCTAAGCTCATGGATGTTGATTTTTTAGTAATAGCCGTAAAACCTCAAGGAATTGATGATCTTGCGGAGGAAATAAAAGAACGAATAAATGTAGACAGCGTTGTGATATCGATATTAGCCGGTACAACTATCGAAACACTCCAAAAAAAACTTGTCCATAAAAGAATTATCAGAGCGATGCCAAACACCCCAGCATTAGTAAATAAAGGAGTAATAGGGTGGTTCGCGAGTAAAGAAATAAGCCCTAATGAAAAAGAAGTCATTCAAGAACTATTCGCAAGTACAGGGAGCTCTACCGAACTCGCAAATGAAGACCTGATAGACGATCTGGCTGTCATCTCAGGATGTGGCCCTGGATTCTTTTTCATCCTCTTTGAGGCTTGGAAAAATGCAACCTCTCATCTAGGCCTTCATGAAGAAACCAGAAAACTCATGCTCATAGAAACCTTAGAAGGATCTCTAGAGCTCCTAAGGCAATCTGAAGAAGGGCCAGCTGAATTAGCAAATCGAGTAGCAAGCAAAGGAGGAGCAACTGAAAAAGGCATAGAGGTGTTAAAAAATGCCAATATAGATCAAATATTCTCAGATATGATTCAGGCATCCTATGACCGTTGTAAAGAACTTGGCTAACATGCTCCAAATCCTATTTCTCATCCAATTTTTTTCTCTTAATGGTTTTCTAATACATCATTTCTTTTTAAAAGAGCAAAGCAATAGTCTTGATGAAAGCATCCTCAACTCAATACTTCTCTCCATTTGTATTAATGCTTTAATCCTCTACCTTTTCGTGAGGACCTCAGAAATACAGATCAAGCAAACAAACCTAGTCCTACTTTCCATACTCTCTAGTCTTTGTCTCTTCACGCTAGGAACAATGAAGAAAAATATTAATAAAAGAAAAAAATCATAACGCTTAACTCAGACTCTTACTATGAATGCCTCACTCAAATCACAACTTGAAACATTGAAAAAAGCTTCCCACAAGCTTCAACTCTCTAGTACCGAAGATCGGAATCAATCTTTATTAAAGATCAAAGAAACACTCTTAGAAAACAGTGCAGAGATCTTAGCAGCAAATCAAAAAGACCTCTCTAAGATGTCTGTGAATGACCCTTTATTTGACCGTCTCCTACTCTCAGAAGAGCGTATAAGTTCTCTCTGTTCTGAGCTAGATACTGTTATCTCCTTAGCAGACCCTTTAAATATTATTCTTGAAAAATCAGAAGGACCTTCTGGTATACAACTTAAAAAAAGCTCTGTTCCTTTAGGATGTATAGGCGTGATCTACGAAGCCCGGCCAAACGTGACGGTAGACGTAGGAGCTCTTTGTCTCAAGTCTGGTAACGCTGTGCTCCTTCGTGGAAGTAGCTCTGCTTACGAATCAAATAAAGTCATCGTAAAGCTCATTCAAGATGCCTTAGAAAAGAGCTCTCTGCCCAAAGAATCCATCCAACTCCTTGCACCTGATCATGAGCTTGCTGGAGAGATGATGAAAGCAGATAAATACCTTGATCTCATCATCCCTAGAGGAGGTAAGAATCTTATCGATCGAGTAAGAAAAGAATCTACTGTTCCCACTATAGAAACAGGCGCTAGTGTAGTGCACACATTCATAGATGAATCTGCAGATAAGACTATGGCCTGCGACATTATTCACAATGAAAAAACCAGAAGAGTTTCGGTATGCAACGCTTTAGACACCGTTCTCATACATACTAAAATTGCAGAAAAATTACTAGCAGCTCTAGCAGAAAAATTCACTGATTCAGGAGTTCTCATGCATTGTGACGACCTTTCATACGGTCTTTTGAGGAAAAAATATCCAGCTGAACTTTTACAAAATGATGGACAAGATCACTTAAGTCGTGAATTCCTCAGTCTAGAAATGAATGTCATAATCGTCCAAAATATCGAAGAAGCCATTGCTCATATAAGAGAGTACTCACTCAATCACTCTGAATCTATCGTCACAGCTGATCAAGGCAATGCTGATAAATTTCAAAGAGAAGTAGACGCAGCTTGTGTCTATGTAAATACTTCAACAGCATTTAGTGACGGAGCTCAGTTTGGTCTGGGAGCTGAGATAGGGATCAGCACTCAAAAACTCCACGCTCGAGGTCCAATGGGACTCAGAGAACTCACGAGCTACAAATGGCTCATCAGCAGTGATGGCTTGATTCGAAAGTAAACAAAAACCTCTACTCACTACAAACTACTCACTACAATCTATGTACTGCATACAAACCATCGTCATCAAAATTGGTTCATCCGTTATCAATAATGAAGACAAAACTCTCAATACCAAAGTCGTCACACATTTAGCACAGCAGATAGCAGAGCTCTACGAGGAAGGACATCAAGTCATACTCGTTAGCTCAGGTGCAGTAGCTGCTGGTCGTGGTATCTGTAATGTGAGCAGTGAACGAAGACGAAAGGTCAGAAGACAAATTTATGCTGGTCTAGGACAAGCAAAGCTCATGTGGAAGTACTCAAAAATATTTGAAGACCATGAAATCCCCATCTCACAATGTTTGATCACAAGAGACAATTTCGCTGATCGCAATGAATTTGAAAACCTCATCACAACTTTAGAAGCTTGTCTTAAATATCGAATCATACCCATCGTCAATGAAAACGACATCATTGCTAATAACGGAGTAAATTTCGGCGGTAATGACCTTATTGCAGCCCTTATCGCTGCTGCTGTGAAAGCAGACAAACTCATTATACTTTCAGACATAGAGGCCTTCTATGACAAAGATCCTCATAAAAATAAAGATGCGAAAGCCATCCATATAGTAGATGAAGTCACTGAGGAAATCATGAAAAGTTGCGGTGGGTCCAGCTCCAGTATGGGTCTAGGAGGGATGATCCCTAAAATGCAGGCGATTAAGATTGCCACTGAAGCAGGAGTAAAAACATTCCTTGGAAAAGGAACCGCTAAAAAAATCCTCCATAACCTAGTCGATACAAAAAAACCTGTAGGGACCTACTTCAGAGCGCAGTCTGGCAAAAAGAAAAACAAACGCTTCAAACACTGGCTCAAATACTGTGCCCTCCCAAATGGGACGATTTGTGTAGATGAAGGCGCTGCATCTGCCATAAGAAAACACAAAAGCCTTCTCATGGTAGGGATAAAAGAATGGAGTGATGGTTTTCTCGCACATGATTCTGTATACATCGTAGACGAGCATAATGAACACATAGCTATCGGTAAAGTGAACTACTCCAGTAGAGAGCTCTCAGAAGCAAAAGAAAATAACAAAGATCTCAAAGTTATCATCCACACGAATAATCTCTCTCTGGAATAAAAAGGTCTTCAGAGTGCTAATAGAGAATATGAAACTAAGTTCATCTTTATTTACAAATCTCAAATCATCAGAAAAAAATCAAAAAGACTCAGTACGAGCTACTAGCTCTCTCCTCTACGCAAGTCTATCCTCTTGTCACTCAACTTCATTTTAAGACATACTGAGTTACCTTAAAAAAAGACCTCTGGAACAAACCATCACATCTCTTTTGATAACACTAGCTCTAGGAATATTCCTAGGCTTGCAATTCCGCAAAAATGCTGAAGAAGGGGACTATGCAGAGCACTCTTTTGCAGGACTGAGGACCTGCATGGCTATTAGCCTACTGGGATACTTAGCTGTCTATCTTTCCCAGTTTAATGTTCACACTTTTTTGATTATCAGTGCATTTATACTGATCTTAATTCTCTCAAGTTACAGCCAAGCAGCCTTTCAGGAGCAGCGCATAGGAGCTACTGGAGAGATTACTCTTGCCATGCTCTTCTTAGTCGGAAGTCTTGTCGGATATGGAGAAACTAGCATGGCAATCGTCATCACCATTCTCCTTTCAATCATATCCTCTGGACGAAATCATCTCTATAGCATTAGCGATAGATTCACCAGTTTAGAAATCATAGAAACAGTAAAGTTTGCCATTATCATCTTTCTGATCTTGCCCTTACTACCCAATCAAGCCATCGGGCCTTTAGGTGTGATCAATCCCTACAACATTTGGCTGATGGTCATTTTGATCTCAGGAATAAGCTTTTTAGGATATATGGCCAGCAAATTCTTTGGGAAAGACAAAGGAATCCTTCTCTCAGGTTTTATCGGAGGAAGTGTCTCTAGTACAGCTGTGACCACGACTATGGCCATCGAAAACAAGAAAAAACCAAAGCTAACAAACCTCTATTTCATTGCCATCCTCCTAGCCTCTGTGACCATGTATTTACGGGTCATCATCGAAGCAGTCATTGTAAATCAATCACTGCTAGCGACACTTATCATCCCGATAGGAGCTATGCTTCTCACTATGACAGGAGCAACCTTAGTCATGTACATCACATCATCAGAAAAAAGAGGAAAAAACCCTAAACTAAAAGAAGAGGTCTCATTAGAAACTCCCTTTTCTCTGAAGCCAGCAATCAAATTTAGTATCTTCTTTATTTTCATACTTGCATTCATAAAGATTTCCGAACAATACTTAGGAGATCAAGGAGTATACCTCACAGCTATAATATCAAGCTTGGCCGATGTAGATGCTATTACCCTTTCTCTATCTCAACTCTCTTCTACTGGAGTTATCACCGATATCCTTGCTGTCAGAGCCATTACTATAGCAGTGATAGGAAACACCTGTATTAAAATACTCTATGTGTATCTCTTTGGCTCAAAAGAACTGACAAAAAAAATGTTTGGTATCTTTAGCCTCACATCTCTCGTTGGTATCGCTACAAGCTTCTTACTATAGCAAACAAGACCACATACAAAAAAGGAAGCAAGTACCACAACTTCGTCTCCCCTAAGCAATACAGTACACTTCTTTCACTTCATATACCTTATACATTTACGATTTATTATGAAAAAATTCCTCGTGCTCACGTTGATGGCTATCAGCACATTTACTCTCTCTGCTTGTGAAAGCACACCTTCAGAAGACCCCACTACAGTGATCAAAAAAGCTTGGGAAAAACTAGCAGATGAAAACCAAGAACTAAGCGCCGGTACAGCAAACATTCGTTTAGAGGCAGATGGGACTTTGAGTTTCGGATCAGATACTGCTTCAGTAGATCTTGATCTAGATATGCAAGTGGATTCTACAAAACTGAATGAACCAAAACTCGCCATGAAAGCAGATATTTCTGGTGAGGGAAGTTTTCAAGGACAATCAGGCAAAGCATCTCTTTCTGGTGAAGTCAGAAGTATCGATAAAGTAGCGTATTTCTTTTTAGAAAACTTCAGTCTCGATACTGGACAAGCAGAGGTAGACCTTATGGCAAACTTTGCTCAAAATTTCTTCAAATCTAAATGGATTTCAGTCAAAGAAGATGCTTTAGACACAGCATCTCTAAATCCAGAAGAAATTGACCCAGAAAAAATGAGTCAAATTTTGAAAGAAAACCAGCTGATAAAGTTTAATGAAGATCTAGGGGGAGGGAAATATAATGTCAAAATCGATACTGAAGCCCTTAAAAACTTCATAGTAGCCTTAAATGAAGAAGGTGGAAATATGAGCGCAGAAGAGCTGCAAGCACTTCAGACATTCAACGAAGACCTCACAGACGCAGCAATGGAAGAAGCTGGCGTATCCTATGAAATACTCGTAAGTATTAACAATGACTACGAATTTACTTGGATAAAAATAGACTTTGATGTAGAAGATCCAGACACAAACAATACTGTAGAAATTCTAGTAGAAGCAAACATCAGTGGAAACAATAAGAACAGAAAAGGAGATGGATCATTTTCACTCACGATGACAGGAGACGAACCTGCATCTATAAAAATGAATTTTGAAGCAAGTGCTGATGACTCATCAGTAAGCATCGAAATCCCTGAAGGAGCAGAAGAATTTGATCCTTCAAGCTTCCTAGGACTAGGAGGGGCATTAGGTGCTCCATCAGGTCTTGAAGGACTTCCACCTGAAGCTGAGCTAGGTCTTTAATACTGAGATCTAATACACAGTCCTGATGAATGAAATAATCGTCCCAGACTACAAAGCCAACAAAACAGACTTGATCGTCCGTTATGAAATAGCCTCCCTTTCTGGGGAGGCTTTTCATGAGTTTATAATAAAAGTATCCCAACAATTAAACGATAAAGGGATCCTTTCAAAAAATTCAAAAATCTCCTTATTCGATATTAACCAAGCAACCAAAGAGTGGTCAGCAGCATTTCACGAATCCTACTTTGATCCAGGAAATATCAATCAACAATTAAGCTTACTGTCAGAAATTTTTCTTTTACATTCAGATCTCAATATAAAAATATTAGATATTAAATGGACAGAAAAACTTCTACAAGCTTTCGAAGGACCTCATCAAGGGATAAAAGAAATACAAGCTCATTTCAACATACATGAGAGACCTTTACTCTGTGGGCTATTAAAAAGCTCTCACCATCTTTCAGGAAAGGAGATCATCGAAGAAGCCTACCACATGTGGATGGGAGGATGTGATATTGTTTCTGAATCAAGATATCACAACAGTCGCAGTATGCATGAATTTGAAGATCGTTTAAGTTATGTCACTAAAGAAATGCGTAACTGTAGTAAAAGAACCGAAAAAAGAAAAGAATACATCCCTCACATTAGTGACAGCTCTTATGAAAACATCATCATAAAAATACAAAAGGCAGAAAAATATGGTCTTTCAATCATCTCACTAGATGAAGAGCTCATTGGACTAGCAGGTCTAAGATCGATCAGCAATCAATTTGGGAAAAGAGGGATAATGATCCTCAGCTCAGGCATTAGAAAATCCTCTCTTGATGCGATGATTGGTCTCCGTTGTAGTCGCTTCTTAGGAAGCGATCTGCTTAGACTAGATCACATACTTCATCAAGACAGACAGAGGGCGATCGAAGAAATGAATAAAAAACATTCTTTTCCTATAGAAAAAAGCATGCCAATACTACGTATTGATAACTTATACGGTGACATAGAAGACGCAATAAAAGAACATGGCCCTCAGATCATCATAGAAAGTAAAGCATTGATAAAAAATCATCCTGACGGATTAAAAGAAGGAGCCTCAACATTACTTCTCGCCATTGAAGCTGCCGCAAAAGGAGTAGAACAAACAAAGGCCGCCTCAGAACATCCAAGCCTAAAAAAAGCTCTCCAAAAAGAACAAGAAAACAATAATGATAAAAGCCGTAAAAAACTTATGACTTCTGCAGCGCTTTAATCATATTCGACCAGTCATAAGGGAACTTATAAGTCTCTGAAACCCTGACAAAAGCTGCAAAAAGAGACCAATAATCATCAAGCTCATAAAGGAAGCCATTTCCCTTTTCTTCAATAGGATCAAATGCCTCAATTGCTCCTTCAGCAGCAATTGGCACTCTTTTATACTTTTTCAGTTGTTCTAGCTTATCTTCATTAAGAGTATCTATCAAAACAGCATCAAATATATCTTGATCTGCTTCTGCTGAAGCTATACAAACCGTTTGATGAGGATACTTCTGAGTAATCTCTTGTATTCTTTGATCAATATTCATATCCGCATTATGGAGGAATACTAATTGTATACCTATTGCAGATATCCCTGCCACTATTTCTTCGATGAGAGAAATGATTGTTTCATCAATATCCACCACCAATATCATAGGCATCTGTGGATCAACACTTAAGTTCCATACTTTCTGCTGATCTTTTTTTTGTTGTTTCTTGTTCACAGGTAAGAAATAATGAGGATAGCTTCTTAAAAATTTTCTTCTTCTTAATTCCTGGTATTGATCTATTATAAGGGAAAAATGGCACTTTATCAAGATCCATGAATTAGACATATATTAAAGTTATTGCAAAATAGGATTTAGGAATTCTCCACATATTTAGACCAAAAACATGAAACCACTCTTCATTATTCTCGATTCAAACTCAATCATGCACCGTTCTTATCATGCTCTCCCACCCCTCACCACCCGTGATGGCGAGTTAGTAAATGCTGTTTTTGGATTCGCTTCCATCCTGATGACCATCTTCACTCAAGAGCAACCCAGCTACATCGCAGCCACCTTCGATACTGCAGCACCTACATTCCGCCATAAAATGTTCACAGAATACAAAGCTGGCCGGACAAAAGCTCCTGATGATTTTTATACTCAGATACCACGCATCGAAGAGGTCGTTAAAGCATTAAACATTCCTATTTTTAAAAAAGCAGGAGTAGAAGCAGATGACTTAATAGGAACGATCATCACCTTAAATGAAAAAAACCACCCATCAATTCAAAACAAAATAGTCACCAGCGATATGGATGCTATGCAATTGGTATCAGACCACACCAGCGTAGGAAACCTTCACAAAGGGTATAAAGCCAGTGAATCATTCACAGCTACAGATGTGATATCGAAATACGGCATACGACCTGATCAAGTGGTGGATTACAAAGCTCTCCAAGGAGATAGCTCTGATAACATACCCGGAGTGAAAGGGATCGGTAAAAAAGGTGCTCAGAGCTTACTCGAAGCATATGACAGTCTAGATGGTATATATAGTCACTTAGATGAAATAAAAGGGAAGAAACAAGAACTCTTAAGAGAACAAAAAGAAAATGCCTATTTTTCTCAAACACTTGCTCAGATAAAATGTGATGTAGAAGTTGATTACACATTAGAAGACTGCAAAGCTCATGATTTTGATGTTGATAAAGTGATCAGTCTTTTCGATTCGCTTCAATTTTATTCTTTGATACGTCGACTAAAGGAATGGAAAAAAACTCACGGTATCCAAAGAGACGAACTCAACGATGTCTTTGCAATAACAGAAAAGAAAACTGTAAAGAAAAATGAAGATCAAAATGCACTCTTTTAAAAAATGAAAATACATGACCTTCTAATAGAAGGAAAAAAAACGCTCAAAAACTTCTCTCCTACAGCATCTCTTGATGCAGAAATTTTACTTTCTCATTGTGCGGGAATCAGGAACACCCAACTGATATCAGAACCTGAAAAAGAAGTAGACAAAAAAACTATAAAAGAATTTCGTCAATTTTTAGAGTCACGAAGAAGGGGAGTGCCAGTCCCCTATCTAATCAACTCAAAAGAGTTCTTTAAGAGAAGATTCTTTGTAAACGAAGATGTCCTCATCCCTAGGCCAGAAACTGAAGAACTTGTCAATTTCGCATTAACATATCTTAGCAAGAACAAAGAAATATCACAAGTCTATGATATCGGGACAGGATCTGGAGCTATAGCAATCAGCATCGCCTTGGATCATCCACAAAAAAAAATCTACGCCACGGATATATCTGAAAAAGCTCTCGGTGTAGCGAAAAAAAATGCTCTCCTTTTATCTGCAAAAAATGTCACTTTCTTCCAGTCTAATCTCCTTTCAGAGATAGAGACTACTTTTGAAAAAAGTTTGATCATCGCTAACCTCCCCTACATTGGCACAGTAAAACATGCAGATATAAACGAACATACTAAAAAATACGAGCCATCAAAAGCTCTTTTCAGTGGATTCGATGGCTTAGATCACTACAGAAAGCTCCTCTCACAACTGAAAGAGAAAAACAGTACTAACTCATCACTGATTATGGAGATGGCTTCAGGACAAGCAACAGAACTGAAAAAAATCATTACAGATACTTTTCCAAATGCTGACAGTACTGTCCACCAAGACTTAGCACATCTGGATCGATTTATAAGTGTGGTTTTCTAGCTATTACTCCTATGCTGCAAGTATTTTTTTTGTGAGATAAAGCAAAGCTTTGTTATGCTCTTTGTATTCCTTAGCTCACTCTTATGAAATCTTCTTTTGCCTTCATTTTAATTGGACTCAGTCTTTTTACCATCACAGCTTGTGCAGACAAGGAAACAGTTGTTACTCCTAGCAGTCCAGCAAGTGAAATAGAGAGACAAGAGCCAGTGCTAATCCTAGAGAAACCAAGCAGTATCAAAAACCTCTTTGAAAACTTTAATAAAGAATTTTCTTCAAGTAGCATTCAACAAAACACCGCCTTTAAATGGCAGAGTGAAGAGAAATCACTCCTACTTAACGGCTTTCGGATAAGATTAGATGACACTGCTCTCAACGCTCAAAATATAGAAGATTTTTTTCTCAAAGAAACATTCATCATCAATACAGCAAACAGTGATCAAACTGATAAGTCATGGAAACAAGGATATGAGAAAAAAAACATCGTCTGCATGATCCAAGGACAAAATGGAAATATCGAACGCAATACTCGTGACATAAATGTCAACTGCGCCGACATCGACGAAGTCATCTAGCATTTAGAGGAAAAGCTTTGTAATAATCTCCTTTAGGAAAGCTCTTCCATTTTGGCTTTTCGTCTCTGGATCAGCTTCGATGAGTTTCATCTCCAGATCACTTAACTTTGGACGATACTCTTGAGATACACTGGATATCATTTCAGGATTGGCCTCAGGATGAAACTGAAGTCCATAAGCTTTTTCAGTTAAACGAAAGGCTTGGTTTTCACAAAGATCACTCTTTAATAATCTCACTGCAGTATCAGGTAAATCAAAAACATCATAGTGCAATTGAAAAAGTTCTGGGATATGAAGCCCTTTAAAAAGAGGGTCCTCGTCAGCAGCCTTAACTCTCGTCAATGGAAGCCAACCCATTTCACAAGTAGTCCCAGGACTCACTTTTGCTCCAAAAGCCTGAGACATAATCTGAGCCCCCAGGCATATCCCCAACAAAGGGATATCATTTTTTACAAGCTTTCTTTGAAAGGACATTTCCTCTTCTAAAAAAGGGAATTCTTCTAATTGATAAGCTGACATAGGTCCTCCCATAGAGATGACTCCAGATATTTCACTCATCACAGGAAACGCATCCCCTTTTGATAAGGACAAGCTTTGGTACGGGATATTGAGCTCTTCAAGTATCTCAGGAATCCACCCTAATCTCTCATAATCTACATGTCTGATAATCACAAGGGGTTTCATATATACGCTTAAGACTCAATATACTCATAATACTATTTCTCAGAATCCTTAGAACGAAAGATGTTTCCAATCTTATCAACAACATCACTTCGATGAGCTTTTTCATCAAAAGCCCTTATCTTACTCTGTCCCAAAGCATCTTCAATCCATTCCGATGACTCATCTTTTTCAGAGGACTCACTAACACTAGCATCGGTCCCCTGCTGAGCAAACATATCCGAAAAAATCTTTTGTATTTTACGAGACTGCATGACCTTTTCCAGTTTTTCTATTTCATTGGTTGAAGTATGGATAAGGACATCTGCAGCATCGAAGAGAAAGCTCATCACTCCTTTTTTTACGATTTTTACATCCTCAATTTTCTTTGGAAGGATTTCCCTCTCAACCATTTGAGATAAACCTTTATAACCAAATCTCAAAACTCTTTGATTGGTAATGACACATCCTCCCATTTCAAAGTTAATAGTTCTTATAAAGAAGTAACAAGACATGATAAGAGCATACCAGCAATAGACTATCCAAAATGAATCTATCACTATTTGATCATCAATAGTTTGAGATGAAATAAGAGCAAAAATAGCAATAAATGGAATAAATAAAGTAATCAAGTATAATACAGGATACTTCAAGTGAATAAGCCAATGAGAAGTGCAATTATGCAATACCTCTTCGCCCTCTCTCAGCAGTGAAAGTTTTATTTCGTGATCCTTAAATGCCATAACTTAGAAAAGTAGCCAAAAGAGTAAAATGAGAAAGACACTCGCAAAGAACGTATAGAAAAGAAGCAAAGGCTTCAAAAAATACGGAGTGTAAAGGTCCTTACGGAGTTTAGAACTTGCCATGAAGACTAATACTCCCAAGACGAGCAATATCAAAAACGAAATCAAAAACCAAATATTCATACTTTTTTTTTAGTATAAAAAGTATAACAAAAAAAAACCATAAGGCTAAAACAAAGAAAATCCCTTATTGGCTTGAGTAAATCCCATTCTTCTGCTTAAATTGTAGAGCTCATTTTTTGCACGCGTAGCTCAGCTGGATAGAGCACCGGTCTTCGGAACCGGGTGTCGGGGGTTCGAATCCCTCCGCGTGCACCATAATAAACAAGATCTCATGAAAGACTATTATTTTGTGTATGTATTAAAAAGTTTAAAGGATAAGAAACATTACATAGGACAAACATCACGCTTAATTTCTAGGTATATTAGACATCAAAGAGGGAATGAAAAAAGTACTCAAAACAGAAGACCACTCCAACTAATTCATTTTGAAATAGTAAGTTCAAGAAAAGAAGCCATGAAAAGAGAAAAACAGTTAAAGAAATTTAAGGGAGGAGAAGCATTCAAAAAAATCCTTAACTCTGGATAGACCACCCCGCCTCAAAGCGGGGGTGTCGGGGGTTCGAATCCCTCCGCGTGCACCATAATAAACAAGATCTCATGAAAGACTATTATTTTGTGTATGTATTAAAAAGTTTAAAGGATAAGAAACATTACATAGGACAAACATCACGCTTAATTTCTAGGTATATTAGACATCAAAGAGGGAATGAAAAAAGTACTCAAAACAGAAGACCACTCCAACTAATTCATTTTGAAATAGTAAGTTCAAGAAAAGAAGCCATGAAAAGAGAAAAACAGTTAAAGAAATTTAAGGGAGGAGAAGCATTCAAAAAAATCCTTAACTCTGGATAGACCACCCCGCCTCAAAGCGGGGGTGTCGGGGGTTCGAATCCCTCCGCGTGAACCATAAAACTGTCAAATGATCTATACAACAGCTGATCTCATTTAAGATTGACTCTAGTAAAAGGAATTCTATACTCCTTGGTACTTATTGAACTTCTGATCTTCTATGAAGGCCACTCAGGCAAGCACATCAAGTATCACATCTCTCACTCCACCAATACTCAATAATTGGACACGAGAGGAAATCTTTGAATATTTCAAAAATGGATGGGAACTCAATGATCTCTTGTTTAAAAGCATTATCGATGATGAAGTTTTTTACACGAACCCAGACCCTCTTAGAAACCCTTTGATCTTTTATCTCGGTCATAC
>CAYGQA010000025.1:0-17878 GCA_964352145.1 uncultured Candidatus Peribacteria bacterium | reverse complement strand
CTCTTCTATCATTTCTTCTTCTTCCATCATTTCTTCTTCTTCTTCTTCTTCTTCTTCTTCCTCTTCCATCATTTCTTCTTCTTCTTTTTTTTCTTCTTCTTCTTCCTCTTCTTCTTCCTCTTCCTCTTCCTCTTCGTCATCCATAGCTTCCTCTTCATCATCTATAGCCTCCTCGTCTTCTTCTAGGGCTTCAAGCTCTTCCTCAAGCTCTTCTAATTCTTCGAGACCATCTTCTAGATCTTCTAGGTCGATGTCTAATTCTTCAAACATTGTTACTATTGCTGCAATTTCGCCTTCATCTACTTCTTCTAAGTCATCTAGATCGTAGTCTTCAAGATCAAGATCATCATATTCACCTTCTTCAAGGTCTGTATCTATGTCAAAATCAAAATCTACAAGAGCCTCTAATTCTTCATCAGTAAGAGATTCTATCTCTGTCAAGAAAGCTTCTACTTCCAAAAGTACTTTATCGAGATCTTCATTGTTTTCTTTAGTATTTTCTAGAGTTTCTACTACTTCTTTTTTGACCTTTGGATTTGTAACTACTTTTGCAGCCTTCTTCCCTGTACTTGCTTGTTTTTTTTGTACATTCTTGATTTTTTTAACAGCTAGCTGAGCTTCTTTTGCTTTTTTCTTTTTTGAAGCTTTCTTGTTATTAGCTTCGACTGTTCCAGTTTTTTCTGCTGCTTCGATAGCTGAATCAATTTCTTTAGCTGATTTTTTCATAAGCTGAGCAACCTTTGTTTCTTGTTCTATGCTAAGTTTCCCATCTTGAGCATAAGCTGCTGGTACTAATACATCTATAAAAGCAGATGCATCTGCATCTTCTAATATTTTATCGATTTCTTTGATGTGTTCTTCAGCTTTATCTAGGTGACCTTGATAGTCATTTGTTGTTTCTTCGCTACTACCGCCACAAGCCGTTAGGCTTAACACCATTGTCATAGAAATGAAAAGTGCTGAAAATCTTTTAATCATATTTAATAAGAAATAAATAAAAATGAATACATTGATGCCATTATAGTTTGAGTAGTCTTAATTACAAGTTTTTTCGATTGTTTGTTCTATAGACAGATTAGCTGATAGTTACTTCATGGTTTCTAGATGAAACTAGATAGAGAGATTCCTTGATTCTTGTCATACAAGTCTTTAAAATTCAGTTCCTTCTCTATGGCGCCATCGTCTAGTGGTTAGGACAGAGGATTCTCATTCCTCAAACAGGGGTTCGATTCCCCTTGGCGCTACCAAACAATGTTCTAAATTATTTAAAGTATTTTAAGGGAAGAGAAGCCTGTCCTGAGCGACAAAGGAGTCGAAAGGGATTCCCCTTGGCGCTACCAAATTGAATTCGAGGTGAATAACGACTGAAAGGAGGAAATGAGCCCGAAGACATTTGGTGCCCGGTAGGAGTATTTAGGAGGGGATGGGTACCAGCTGCGAAGCCAAGTAATCTTTGAGCTTAGTTAGTCTTCATTGAATTCGAGGTGAACAAGGAGGAACGACGCGGAGAGCCCGAAGACATTTGGTGCCCGGATGGGTACCACTCGGAGCTTGAGAATCTATAAACTTGTTCCTCTTCATTGAATTCGAGGTGAATAACGACTGCAAGGAGGAAATGAACCCGAAGATATTTGGTGCCCGGTAGGAGTATTCAGGAGGTGATGGGTACCAGCTGCGAAGCCAAGTAATCTTTGAGCTTAGTTAGTCTTGATTGAATTCGAGGTGAACAAGGAGGAACGACGCGGAGAACCCGAAGATATTTGGTGCCCGAATGGGATCTTTAAGATAGAACCACTCATTGCTCACTACAGTTCACAAAGCTCTCCTATGAGGAGAGCATTTAGATTCTTTTAAAGAGTTTAGAATAGCTAAGATTTCAAAGCCTAGACCTCTCCTACTAGGAGAGGAAGAGCCCTTGGAGGGCGAAGGAGTGGTTTAGCTTGGATTACAAAGAACCACTCATTGCTCACTAAAGTTCACAAAGCTCTCCTAGGAGGAGAGCATTTAGATTCTTTTAGATGGTTTAGATTAGCTAAGATTTTAAAACCTAGACCTCTCCTATTAGGAGAGGAAGAGCCTTGAAGGCGAAGGAGTGGTTCAGGTATCTGTGCCTTACTTAAGAAAGCTTTATGTATTTATAAAGATTGCTGTTCAAGGCTTATCAATTTTTTTAAGGAATGATCCATTCACCACTTCTCTCTTGATGAGTTGCATATTGTTCTCGCCATGTTTTACCTGAATCATTTGAGACTTTTATAGAATCAGACCAGAATTTCCAGTATTGATTACCTTTATTTGAGAGAGTTGCTGATAGAATGTAACGTGTTCTAGCAGTGATTCTGTCGTGCTGCCGTTGTAGTCTCATACCAAGTATGACAAGTGTTGCATCTTGTTCTGCGGATTGATCAAGAAGCATGCGTAAGTCTTTTGAGTTTAAGACTACTTCATGCTCTCCTGTTTTTAGAGATGCAGTTTTTTCTCCTGCTACAGTCTTTACTTCTAAATTCTTCATTAATGCATTAGTTACATTTACTCAATTTAGAGAAAATTTAAAATATGTCTCTCTCAATCGCTTGCATGTAATCAACAAAAAAGGCCTGAACTATAGTTCAGGCCAGATTTGACTGTTTATGTCGAATGATTAGTTAAGAATCTTCTCTATAACTTTTGTAATAACTATCATGCATTGCTGTTTCTGAAAAGTCTGAAAGATACTTTTTAATGCTTTCTCCGAATTCTTGCATATCTACATATCTTGAATCCGGCTTTATTTTCATCCCTTGTATTATCAAATCTGCTAGTGCTTCACATCTAAATCTTTTTTTCCATTCATTATGTAGAGCTTTTTCTTCGGTTTTGCTTGAATTAGCATATGCTTTTACTGAGTTGAAAAGCTTGTCGCTATCCATAGCTATAAATGGATTTGTACCAGTTATTTTTTTGAAAAGCATCACTGCAAAGGCATAGATGTCAGAAGGAATACCGTATTGAGCTTCCTTGTCGGTCAGTAATTGCGGATCAATATGAATTGGCGTACCCATCACACTTCCTTTTTCAGTGAGTTTTGAGTACACATTTGCTTCTGCTTCTTCGAGATTTCTAATGTGCTCTTTTTCCTCATCTGAAAGATCATTGTTTTCATAGTTTGTCCCAATTTTTGCTAATCCAAAGTCAGAAATAAAAACTCTTTTTTCTCCATTTTTTTCACCTAATAGTAAGTTTCCAGCTTTAATATCTCTATGGATTAGTCCTATGGAATGTAAGACATGTAGTTGATATGTGGTAGGGACGATGGCTTCTAGTATTGACCTATGGAGTATTACTTCATAAGCTGCAATGATATATTCAGCTGTTTCTTTTGAAACTAAATCTTCTCCATCTAAATCGCTGAATTTGCATTCTTTTTCTTTTATTGATTTGATTGTTAGTTCATCTATAAAGCTGGTATCAAGTTTGAATTTATGAAAGAGATCATAGAATGAGATAAGTCTTAGATCTTCAACTTTTACGTTGGGTTTTTTCTTCTGTCTACTTATTGAAATGTCTTCTATGAAATAATCTAGGTCATCTTCACTTGAATTAAAGCTCCCACTTTCTTCGTCTGATGGGTTTTCTTGTGAGTCTAGGTATCCTAACCTGTCTCCAAAATATCCGTATGAATCATCACTATCCTTACTTCGACTTTCACTATCGTTAGCATCAGAATAGTCATGATTATCATATAATGATCTTACTGGTTCATCTTCACGGTGTTTTAGTACGTATTCTTCATCATCGTCATCATCATCTTTTATAAATGCTTCATCAGCTATTTCAGAAAAAGTTTTACCAAGAGGGTTTAGGTTACCGTATTTCATGTATTCAGAAATCATGTAGAGACACCCAGAAGAATCATCTAGTCCAGAGATACTTTCATTTTCAGGTACCCATGCAATACCTAAAGTTGGTAGCATTCCTTCTATTCCAAATCCTCTGATACTTAAGTTTGCTTCGCGAATAAATCTCTTTGTAGAGTTATCATTTGCATATTGAAACTGAATACTATTTGTTAGTACCTTTAGTGCTACAGTTTTTTTCTCTCCATTATGAAGTTCGAGATCTGCTTTATAGACTCTAGCAAAGGCTCCTTCTCCTACAAAAAGAAGATTAGAAAGACGTTTATGAATAGAACCAGTGAGTATAGGCCCCATTGTTGATAGTGCTTCAGCTCTCGTTTTAAAAATTGCTTCATCTGTTTCAAGCATTCCAGTTCTGTAAGGTTGTAGCTCTCCATCATTGAGTCCAAAAAATCCTTCCGTTTCCAGTTTTTTTAGTATTAGCTTTTCAGCTCCCACTTGTTCATCTCTAGCTTGTGTTGCTTGGTCCAGCTCTTTGGTTTCTAAGTGTTGGTTTTCTCTTTCGTGTGTGAGAGTGATGTTGTTAGAGATGTCTATACTCATAGCATGTGATTATTTAAAATGGATCGCATATTAAGGTATTTTAATAAAAAGTCAAGTACTTCATTGTTCTGGATGAGTTATGATGTCTGTATGAATAGCTTCCAAACATGGCGTGAAAGATTCTTGATATACTTGGAGTTAGAGAAAAATCGCTCTCCTCGTACGCTTGAAAACTACCAGCATTATCTGGCTCGATTTGGAGAATACTTCGGTAAGGACAGAGATTTAGCTGATTTACAGATGATTGATATCCAGCAGTTTCGCTTGCAGCTCAATAGGATGAAGGATGAGAGGACGAAAAGATCACTGGGGATTAAGACACAAAACTATCATTTGATTGCTTTACGAGCTTTCTTGAAATACATCTCTAAACATGATGTCCCTTCATTAGCACCAGAGAAGGTAGAGCTCTCTAAGATACCCGAAAGAACGGTAGATTTTTTGGAGAAAGAGGAGGTCTTGCGGATCTTTGAAGCTGTATCAGCGACATCTCAACAAGGGATGAGAGATACGGCTATTCTTCAGATGTTGTATTCTACTGGGCTTCGTGTGAGTGAGTTGACGAATCTTAATAGAGAGCAGGTTGATCTGGAGAGAGGGGAGTTTATGGTTAGGGGTAAGGGAAAAAAGCAAAGAATCGTTTTCTTAACAGATTTAGCGATACAGGCCTTGAAGAAGTACCTCCTCCATAGAGATGACAATTTTGATGCCTTATTTATCTCGGGAGGACGTGGGAGGAAATCTGATAAAGATATTTTACAAGGTGAGAAAAAAAGACTTACTCCTCGATCTATACAGCACTTGGTGAGTAAGTATGCACGTAAGGCTGGGATTATAAAAAAAGTGACTCCTCATACGCTTCGCCATAGCTTCGCTACGACATTACTCAGGAATGGGGCGGATATACGCTCTGTCCAGGAAATGCTAGGACATGCGAGTATTACTACGACACAGATCTATACGCACATTACGAATTCGAGGTTGAAGGAGGTTCATTCGAAGTTTCATAATTAAAGAAAGGGGCCAAGGGAATAAGGTCCAAGGGCCAATGAAATTTCAATATTCATTCAAGAATCAAGTTTTTAAATATCAAAAATCAAACTCGAACTCCGCAGCTTCTTTTTGATTAGTGCGCGAGTTAAATGCGAAACAAAATCTAAAAAATTCAATATCTAAAAAAATTTTAATAGCCCTTCTTTTTTGAAAAAGAGAAGGGTGACCGATGCGAAGCAAGGTGGGATGAGATTAATGAACTTTAGTTTTACTTTCCAAGTTTTACATCACAATGTCTCAAGGGGAGATTGCCAAATACTATTGAGAAACAAATGCTCTGCTATACTGGATCTAATTAATAAAAAAATATGTCACGCATCTCTGTTACTTTAAAAAAAGAACTTGATCAAAGTTATGATATCCATCTGGAAAGAGGGTTTTTGAAGAAAATTGCTTCTGATCTGAGGATGAAGAGATATTGTGATCAGTATCTGGTCATTAGTGATACGAAGGTCAATAAACTGTATGGGAAAACTCTCATCGATTCTTTGAAAAGAGAGGACTTGTTTTTAGGGAAAGTGGTCGTAGCTAGTGGAGAAAAAAGTAAAAGTTTCGAGCAGTTACACTCAATACTTGAAAAGATGGCTGATATGGGTGCAAATAGACAGACGGGGATTATTGCTTTAGGAGGTGGTGTGGTTGGAGATTTGGCTGGATATGCTGCTGCGAGCTTTATGAGAGGGATAGATTTTATCCAAGTCCCGACTACTTTACTTGCGATGCTAGATAGTAGCGTCGGGGGTAAGGTAGGGATTGATCTAGAAGCTGGGAAAAACTTAGCGGGAGCCTTTTGGCAGCCGAAGAAGGTCTATGTAGATCCTGATGTTTTGCAAACTCTGGCTCAGAAGGAATGGAAGGCTGGATTAGGAGAGGCTGTAAAGTATGGAGCTATCAAAGATAGAGGCTTATGGGAATTTTTTGAGAAGAATGCTGCTCTTTTTAATAAAAAACCTTCTGATTACCTGCCAAGTGAGTGGAAAATAGTTGAGGAAATGATATCGAACTGTATCCAGATCAAAGCGGATGTGGTGATGAAAGATGAAAAGGAGGGAAATTTGAGAAAGATCCTCAACTACGGTCATACTTTCGGACATGTCGTAGAGTTGATGAGTGATTATAAAGTCTTACATGGTGAAGCAGTGGCCGTAGGTATGCGTATGGCAGCTGCTCTGGCTGTAGAGCTTAGGATCATGCCTGCTGCTGAGCTTGAGCGGCAAAATGCCTTACTGGATACTTTGGCTCTTGGGAAGACAAAGACTAAAGGTCTTATAAAAGAGTTCATCAAGCACATGAAAAAGGATAAAAAGGCTAAAGGTGATTTAAGAGTAGTGTTGATATCTCGGCTAGGGACTTGCCAGCAAAGCCTTGGAAACTATGACCTCGTAGTTGATGAAAAGCTTCTGGAGCAGGTCTTAAAAGACAGTTCTTTGATCACTGATAAAAAAGTAGAAAAGAAGCAAAAGATCTCACAATCTCTTCCTACAGTTAGGACTTCTACTCCTGTGACTAATACCTGGGTAAGACCTGATGTGGTCAATAGCTCTCAACAGGCAAACCAAGTCGCTCCTGAAACAGATTTACAAAGACGCTTGAGGGAAATGAGAGAGAAAAGAGCCCAAGGAGGATCTACTGGCTTCCTCCCAGGATAAGAGAATATGCTTGATTTTGGCCTAAAACCCGCTATACTCGTGCCTCTCTTTTTTGTATTAAAAAAAGGTTTCACTAGAAAAAAATGACTTCACCAAAAGATCCAAAAGAGCTAAAAGCTACTTCTAGAGTAGAAGAAGGGATGATTAAAATCATACCTAATGAATTATTGCTCAATACTCTTGAAGATGATCCGTTGCTCTTAGAAGAGAGAAAATCAATACGGGAGGAAATCACGGGAGTTATTGGAGATGATTCTCCTATTAGAGTTGTGGATTCTTTATTTACACCTAATAAAGAGATAGATCAGATAGTTGTAAATGCAATAGCTGAGGATCCAGTTGGGAGAGAAGAAACTTTTTTAGGGCGCTTATGGGCAAAGATCCCAGCTAACTCAGATATCAGGTATAGGACTGATTTTTTTTGTAGAGATCTTAGGGCTTGGTGGTCTCCATTGGCAGATATTTCAGAACTGTTTCGTTCTGCTTCTCAGAAAATAAAGCAAGGAATTGTCATAAAATCATATTTAGATGTCTTGGAACAAGGTTCATTAGAGCCGTATAGGTATCCTAAAAGACTGCAACCATTTGCAAGACTTAGTACTATGCCAGTAGGTGAGGATGAACTAGAAACAAATAGGTTACTCTCTTTGAAAGCTGCTTTTTTTTGGCAATCAGATCTTATAGATGAGTTGCAAGCTCCTCGATTGGCTCAAAGGGTAATACAGGCTTTTGCAGTCGGTAATGGCTTGATGGAATCGATAAGCATTCTTTTCCCAGATCTAGACCCTGTTGATTTTTTTATGAAAAATTCTGGTGAAGTATCTTGTTATCCAATGTTTATAAAAAAGCTTGCAGAGCTTGCTGCTTGTATAAATGCTACTGAAATAAAATCTTTTGTAAAATATCTTGAAACTTGTTTTCGTACTCTTACATTGGAACAGTTTACTGCTCCAATGCTGAACGCGCAGGGTGGTATGTCCTCTTATGAGATTTTAAAAGAAGAAGCTGCGGTGATATATGCTGAGAGTAATATGGCAGACAATGAGTTCGACTACCAAAGAACAGAAACTCTGCAATTTAGTCTTCTTCACAAGAATTTGAAGTATATTCCTATGCAGGACCATATTTCTCAATTAGCTTGGATGATGCCTGAATGGACCACTTTTAGAAGGGAATTAGCTTTTGTCGAGATAGAAGGTATTCTTCGGTATCTCAGTCGCCCTCTTAATGGTCAAAAGAAATTTCATGATTTTACGGATTTTAATGATCTATTGATGGAGTACGCTAGATCTAGGAAGTTTTCTATTACGATTCCTACTGTTGACCATGAGAATGGACTGCCAATGCTCAAACATTATGGATAAAGTGAGAAAAAGACTTGCTTTATTTAGAGTATTGAGCTTATAATGAGACATCCTTAAATATTACTTATGGAATCAGCAACTAAGACACCACCGGCGATTAATAGAGCTATACTTGAAAGATACACAGCTGAACAGGAAGCAAATACGGGAATACCTGAAAAAAACAGAGTAACCCAGATGAGTGCAGTTGAAAGAAGAAGGATGATGCAAGCTTTTGTTCAAGGTAATCCAGAAGTAAGTGCTGAAGAACCTAAAAGTGTGTCTAGTCACTTAAGGGGAGCTGAATATACTGAATTAGATATTAAAGATCATATTGCAAACTTATTTGATGGTCCTTACTTTGAAAAACTAAAGAATTAAAGGATAAGAAAAGAATTAAAATTATAAGCCAGTTGTCCTGCAACTGGCTTTTTTTGTATTTATTAAAAAACTTAACTGACTTATTTTGATGTATTTTTGGGTGTTAAAGCTTGATTTTTAGTTAAAAACCCTTAAGATGTCGCCTTGTAATTCAATTTATTTAAAAAAAGATGACTGAGCTGAAAGGGGGTCCAGATGAAAGACCTAAAAAGAATCCTGAATCGAATGATAGAGCAGATTCTACAATTTCAAGGGCTGTTAAGAGCATAACGGGTAAAGTTTCGAGGCTTTTTAGGCTTAAACCAGAAAAACCTCGTGAAGATGAAGAAGTGACAAATGTTGAGCCATCTATCGAAACTAACTTGATAAATGATCCAAATGCCTACACATATCGAAATGTGAGTGACAAGCTTGGTTTTAAAAGTAAAGATTATAAGATAGGCGATCCTGAGTTTAGACGGGTTCTTTTTGCTAAGATAAACAATGTTTTTTCTGACTTAAAAAGCACTTATATAAAGATGGATAATCGATACCCATTGGCAAGTCTTTGTCTTCGTGTGCTAGAGAGATTATCTCTCAGGGATGATTATTATTATTCAGAAAAGGAAATTGATAAACATGTCTTTTCTGTAGTTAAAATTGCTATGTATGGAGTTTCAATACCTCCAGAGGCATTTGATGAAGTCTTAAGGACTTCTCAGTTTAGAGATTGGGAAAATGCGTATGGTGACAATAAAGCTTCTATGGCAGAAAACTACTTGCAAGGTATGCTCCATTCATCTTTAGAAAGATATCTCAAAATAAAAGAAAGAGAAGGTAATGAATCAAGAAGTATTTCAAGAGATGTAGTACGTCCTAATCTAGAAGCTCAAATACTCCCTCAAGAGCCAAAAAATTTACAACAATTCCTGCATAATCGTGCTGTTGTTCGTTCAGTATCTCCTTATAAGCCTGTTTCTATATCTGATTTTATCCCACCAGATACACATGTAGATCAGACTAAGTTAGATGCTCTATCTGTCATGATTCCAGCAGGTATGGAGCCTATCATGTTGTTTAGTACGAGTTCTTTTTTAATAGGACTTTTTGATACTTATGAAAGAAATGTTGGTGATCTTTCTAAGGTAAAGATAGGTGATCTTTTAAATAGCGTTATACCTGAAAATATACACGGAATGTATTTTCATATCCCTAATGTCATGTCCTACGTAAAAGATCCTGAAACTGGTGAGTATAATAAAATGGCAAATTGTATAAAAAACACTTTGATTTGGGCTCCTTTTCATATGGATCAAATGTATGAAAATTGGACTAAGTCTGATAGTGATAGATATTCAAATACTTACCATCCAGATAAAGATAAGGGTGATTTCGAGGAGGCTTCAGCTGCAGTTAACGAGCAACAGCTTGTGACATTGATGTTGATTATAAATCAGTTGTGTTCAGGTGCTTCTAGTTTAGAAGAGATATTTAAAAAAATTGCCCCTGATATTTCAATTCATCATTTTGTGAAAATGGCAAGAAATGATAAACCTGTTCTCTTGGAAAGACTTAAAAAATTATTAGAAGTGGCTCAAAAGGTCTGTAGTGATGCACGACTTGTTAAATTTTTTGAAGGTTTTGTGGGGACTCTTGAAAAATTTCCTTTGAATGAATGGGATTTACCTTTAAAGGAATCAGGTGTTTCAATTAGAGAGAAATTAAGGCTTTTAGCTAGGGGTGTGTTTTATACTGATAGAGATAAGAACAGTGATCAATATAAAAAAGGTGTCAAAAGACAAGAGTGGTATAGAGATATTGCTCGTGATCAAGTAAACAAATGGGGTATCCTTAATGATCAGGGGTCAGAAGTAAAACCTCAGTCTCATCAGTTGGCGAGAAGAGCTGTAGGATTTCGAATGAATGTACGTGACGTAGTCGTCAATACACTGTATGAGTTGATGGAATTGGCTGGTCTTAATGTAGAGACTCTCATCAAAACAAGAGATCATGCTAGTATTGTACCTGTGCTAAAGGAACTTTATGAGGACCCTAAATCAAAAGATAAGCTTATCCTTTTGATGAAAAGAGCAAATGGAGCTTTGAAGGTGTTGTACTATGAACATTGGAATAGTAAAAAGGCTTGATTTATCTCCTAATATGAGGATATAATGAGATATCTAGTAACATTAATGAATTACTATGGCATACGATACATTTGAAGATATTTTCTCGGATCCTTCTGCTTCAATAGCTGAACTTGATTCTGATAGTGCAGTTAATGAAAGAGTTGCGGCTCAAGAAAATAAGGTTTCTATAGAGGTAAATGAAGTAGAAGATATGCAAGCACTCTTAGATGAAATGAGCATCACACCAGAGCTTGTGGCTGTCTTAAAATCTGAGAACGGGGAATTCCCAACTTCAGCTCAGCTCATTGCAGATGAATATAGAGATGTTGCTTAAATGTTGACATAAAATAAACTTCACTTAAGCTAAGCATCTGCTTAGCTTTTTTTATATGCGAAAACGTTTTGAAGACTTTTATCACGAAGGGCTGAGTAAATATTACTCTAGGGCTTGTTATTTGGACTCTGGTGTGGGGAATAATGCCTTTTCTTTAGAGAGAAAACCAGAACGGGAGAGATTGATGCTTACAAGACTAGAAATAGGTCTAATAGGGGATCTTCAATGCTCTTCTGAGACGAGTTTTCAAGATTATGACTCAGATGTGTGGATGCAGTGTGGAGGCTTGGAGAAGGCGATATTGAGCTTCGAAGCTGATATGCCTATATATGTCTTTGATAACCATAATCATGCTTTTTATGGATGGATAGAGGCATTACATGCTGGAGTATTTTCTAGAGGAGCTCGTTTGGTACATATGGATGCCCATTTCGACGATGCGGAGCCTGAGCATGTGAAAGTTGATCTGAATGATATCGAAGATGTCTGGAAATATACTAATGAAACACTGCAAATAGCGAGCTTCATAAAGCCTGCTCTTGAGTTAGATGTCTTTGATCAAGTCGTGAATTATGTAGAAAGTGCTGATTTTACTGAGTTGCCTGAGATTGGAGCTGATCAAGAGATTATTTTAGACATCGATTTAGATGTGTTTTGTGATGAGATGAGTCATGTCAGCTGGAAACAGAAGCTTGATGTGATCACGCATTATTTACCACAGACAAAGCTTATCACGATGGCGACGTCTCCATTTTTTATTGATCAGCAAAGAGCGATAGATATCGCTAAGAGATTGATGGATGAGCTTTTCCTGTCAGCTGATTAGCCAGTCTTTGATCATTCTTTGAGCTTGTTCGATCAGCTCTGGCAGCTGTTGTTCTTCCTCTTGATTGAATCTCTGTAGGACAAAGGTATCGGTAGGGATTTTTTGTTCTTCGTGTCCCACTCCAAATTTCAAGCGATGGAAGCTTTGTGTACCAAGATGCTTAATGAGTGATTTGATTCCATTATGTCCACCGGCTGAGCCTTCTTCACGCTGTCTAAGTTTCCCGAAGAGGAGATCTTTATCATCAAAAGTTACCAGGATGTCTTGCTCTGGATCGAGTTTGTAGAAGTGTACGAACTGTTGCACTGCTTCTCCTGACAGATTCATAAAAGTCATCGGTTTGATCAAGAGGACTTTTTGATCAGCGAAATGGAGTTCTGTCGTTTCAGCATTATATTTACTGCAGCTGACAGCATCAGCTCCGTATTCTTCGCGAATGGCATCTATGATCTTAAATCCGATATTGTGGCGAGTGCAGTTGTATTTCTCTCCGGGATTACCCAGTCCTATGATGAGGCGCATGCTGATGAGGTGAGTGTAATTATTCTAGATACTTACTGGCTTCTTCTAGCTCTCCTTGTTTGGAGAGTATCCAACGCATAAGTTCTTTGCTCTGCGGATCTTCAGGATAGTTTGATTGGAGTATTTCGGCAAGTTCTTGCGCTTTGTTAAGGTCATTGAGTTTTCCACCATAAAGCCAAGAGAGTTGACTGAGAGCGTTGATATTAGTTTCATCTTCACTTCGTATTTGCTCGAAGTAGTGTGTGGCCAATGGGAAGTCTTCTTTTAGAAGGGCTATTTCACCAAGCTTCTGGAGACTTAAGAGTTTGTAGTCAGATACTTGTTGCAGGCTGTAGAGGAAGTATTGCTCGCTAAGGTCGAGCTCTTCTTGTAGGAAATAAGTCTGAGCTAGTAGGTATTGTAGTTCTACATTTCCGGGATCGTATTGGTATGCGTTGAGTAAGGATGTTTCTGCTTGATCGTATTGTTTGAGCTCTAGCTCGTTGAGGGATTTGATAAGCCAGGCATCTCGGTATTCTGGTGAGATTTCTAGAGTTTTATTCACGAGGAATTGTGATATCTCTACTTCGCCAAGACTTGCGAAGTGTTTTGCGAAGAGTAGCCAGAGATAGCTGCCATCTGCGTCTCGATGAGTATCGTGCTTGCGATATACTTCTAGCAGTGAGAGTGCGATTGATTTTACTTTCGCATCAGTGTGATCATTTACTAGAGAGTATAAGAAGGATTGTGCTCTCTCTCTATCTTCGAGACTGATCAACACTCCGGCTTTTAAGATTGCTAGTTCTTCTTGATCTAAACGGTCAATGAGCTCAAGGGCTGTATTGAAATCTAAAGATCTTGCGAGTATTTTTGCTCTATAGAGCTCTAAGAGTTTGCTGCTGACTTGATCATTTTTATGTTGATCGATTACTTGAGCAGCTTTTGGTAAATCTCTTTCCTGCTCTAAATACAGATCAAGTAGTGGTATCAGGAGAGACTTGTCTGATTTTTCAAGAGTTTTAGCAGGGTTGTCCACTGTGGATTTAATCTCTGGATCTTTGAGCAGGGTCGCTTGTAAGACGTTTTCCTCTGTTATTTGTGGGGCATGACTTGCTGGTAACATCTCCATTGCATTGAAGGCAATGATCAAGACGAGAGACAATGATAAAAAGTATTTCATGAGTTGAGCTAGTCTCTGAGATTGTAGCATGATTGAAATCTGGTCTGGAATGAGCATTTTGCTTTACGACTGGCACTATTTTGTTAGAGTTTTATTACTTCTCTTTTTTATGAAAAAATCTCAATCTCAACAACAGCGATTTGCCCAAAAAGATTTCCAATACAAGGTCGTATTGGCAGTGCTTTTGATTATATTTGCTTGGATACTTGTAGAGTACACCAGCTTGCTTTACCGGAGTTATCAAGTAGAGCAGAAGAAGCAATGGTTTATAGAGGAGAACGATCGATTGATTTCGAATAATCAAGATCTTGAAAAAAGGTATGAGTATTATAAAACGGATTACTTCTTCCGTAAGGAAGCCAAAAGAAAGCTCAATAAAAAAGAACCTGGTGAAAAGGTGATTGTCGTCACTGGAGGTGATGAAAGGATATTCTCTGAGAATGATTGGGAGATCAGAGAAGATAACATCGATAAGTGGAAAGACTATTTTTTCGGTGAAGAAGAAGTTGAGTTACCATCATATCTTTCCTCATGAATACACAGGTCATCAGTTCACCTTTAGGGAGTATTATCCTTCTTTCTGATAGCTACAAACTCTTAGGTCTCTGGTTTTCTCAAGATGAACCTAGTGAGTTCTTAGAAAATCTTGGCTATCAAGATGTGGAGATGAAGTCAGATAACATTATAAAGAAGACTGAGAAACAGCTTCAGGAGTATTTTATAGGAAAAAGAAAAGATTTTACTATTCCTCTCAGTTACTCGACGACTGCATTCCGTGATCTTGCTTGGAAGGCTCTTCAAGAGATCCCTTACGGTGAGACCAGGTCTTACCTCGATCAAGCGAAGTCTATCGGAAACCACAAAGCTTCTCGGGCTGTAGGACAAGCGAATCATCACAACCCTATCAGTATCATCATCCCTTGTCATAGGGTCCTTTCTTCATGTGGGACCTTGACTGGTTATGCTTCAGGTTTAGAAAAGAAGAAGTGGTTGTTAGAGCATGAGAAAAAATTTGTTTAAGTTGTCTCGATTACTTGTTTCTAGTATAATTCTCTAGCATTTTTGACAGGGTAGCTCAGCTGGTTAGAGCGCGGGATTCATAACCCCGAGGTCGGCGGTTCAAGTCCGCCTCTTGTCACCATATACATTAGAATTAGTAGAGTGATTGCAGTGACTGTATTGGTGTCCATTGTCTTCTGATTGTCAGTATCTTTGAGATGAATTAGAAAAATGCGCAGTAAAGTGGAAAGATACTCGGTTCTTCGAGCAGCTCATCTTGGATTTGCCTGGAAGGAATTTTTAAAAAGGTAAGAGTCGATATAGAAGACTACAGTGTGGGGTTTTAGACTCCTCATTTCTGTATTTTTTGTAATCTCTTAGGATCTTAAGTAAGTACAAACTTTCCAGCATCATCTCTGAATAATGAAAGCTTCCTGGCTATGTAAAGGAGAATGATGATGTTTGAAAAAGTGAAGAGCATAAAAGGCAGCCTTATCAGTAAGAGACCTGGTAATAGATCCGGATTAAGCCATATAAACTCTATATCTCCTATAACAAGACCTGTTTCTACAAGAACTCCTAAAGAAATAGAGTTTCTTGTGACGTCTATTTCTCTTCTCCTCATACCTTTAAGAGCTTGATACCCCATGAGTACTGAAATAGCTGTTAAAGATATGAAGTCTGTCCTCCATGGCATGTCCATTAAAAATGGGGTGTAGCTTAATACTTTTAGGACTACGTCTGCTACACCTTGTAAGAGTACGTTGTAGCTCAAATAGAGGATCATCCATATAGACCATTTTGGGTATAGGCGAAACTTGGAATGATTATGGTCTACTATTTGTTGTGTGTGTGATTCGAAAAATCTTCTTATGGATTTCATTTTGCTAGGTGATTGAATTCACTCATTATTATCCACTATTCGTATTTAAAAAAAAGTTTTTTTAAGGTTGCTATAGTGATATGATTGCTAGATAGTTTTGCTTCACTAAAAGTCTTATCTCATAGATCCCAAGGTTTTTTAGAAGTCTAATGGTATTGATAGTGGATTCTTATACTTATATGTGCCCTTAAAACAATGCTTATGTCTGCTCATCAAGCAAAATAGAGAGATTGTACTTGTTGAAAATGTGCTAAAAGGTATACTAAACTGTGATTTCACCTTTTTTTATGAATCGTAGGACCGGGCAGATATTCGCACTATTAAGCATTACTGTTCTGGTTTTTGTTGCTATTTGGTATCAAAATAGTCAGGATACACGATTGCAGACGAGTCTCCTCAGTGGTCAATATGGCTACGGATATGGGAATACAGCACCAGGGCCTGCACCAAGTAGCCCAACAACATCATCACTTGCTGAGAATAGACCTCAGTTTTCGGGAGAAGAGAATGGGGTGATAGTTCATAAATATTTTGTACCATATGATGAGCTGACAGTATTAGATGGTCTACAGGTCTCTTTGTTTGTTCCGTCTTTATCTACTCCAGTAGAGTGGTCATCAGCAAATACTGAAGCGAGTAGTATAATCGTAGATGATATGAATGCAGCACGGACTGCCTTTATCACTCCAAATACAGAGCAATCGCTTCACTTTAATCTTGCAGTTGAAAACAGTTCAGGTGTATATGAGACTGTTGCGAGGTATGAGTTTACGGTATTAAGTCCATTGGCTTACAGAGCTGATGTGAACCTCGATGGTAAATATGATTTCCAAAATGATTTAGTAAATCTCTTGAGAAACTGGGATAGTTTTGGTGCAGATGCGACGAGGACCTTGGCATTTATCCTCTCAAGATTGGAAGAATAGGCTTTATCTGAGTAAGTGAACTTATGCTAAAGAAACTCGTAAGCTTTTTAACACTCCTTGTTGTTGTAAGTTTGAGTTCTTTTGCTTATGCTCAGGATCTTATTTTAGAGTTCGATCCTGATGAATTCTTGTCAGAAGAACAGATCATCATTGATGATCTTAGCGAGCAACCTGAATCTACTTTCACTGAACAGTTTTTGCCAACTCAAAAAGATTTGTATTTACAGGGATATCAACAACTCTTTCAATTGAATGAATCTGAGATGGCTGGATTTAATGCTCTTTTAGTTCCTTTAAAAGAAGACCTGACAAATATCGATACACAACTACAGGTATTGACTCAGCAAGTTGAGAGGATAGAACAGCTAAAGGGCTATTTAAGTGAAAAGCAACTAGGGCTTCATGACTTAGCTGCAAAGCTTAGAGTTCAACAGCAATTGTTGGAGTTAGAGATTAAGGATGTTTTAAAGAAATTTGAGAGATCTCTGCAGCTTTACTATTCGGTAAAAAGACAGTATATCGATGAAAATGGGAATTTAAATCTGATACAACTCTTCAGTACTGCGGATGAACCGGCTGATCTAATCATGCAGGATTTCATGTTAGGGAGAGTGCAAGAGCAAATGATGAATCAATTGAGATCATTATCACAGCAGCAATTGCAGCTTGATCAGTTGGCTTTTTCTTTGGAGGCTGTGAAGCAACAGTATGACAAGTATGAGCAACGTTTGTCAGAGTCAGCAGATGTTTTGGTCCAACAATCAGAGTACCAAGAAAGACTTTTTCAAGAGAAGCAAAAAGAAGAACATTTCTTTGCTTTACAATTGGAGCAAGCATATGAAGAACAACAAGCGTTATTGGTGCGTATTGAAGAAGTAGCTCGAGGTGTAAGGCTAGATGATTACAGTTCTTTCCCAATAGAATCTATGGTATGGCCAGTAGCTCCTGTCCTAGGAGTTTCAGCAAACTTTAAAGATACTGCTTATAAAAAGAGATTTGGATTGGAACACAATGCTGTAGATATCCCTACGGACCAATTGACTTCGATTATATCGCCATTGAGTGGAAGAGTCTTGAAAGTCGTAGATAATGGATTGGGATATAGTTACCTGCAGCTTGGACATGCAAATGGGGTTTCAACAGTCTACGGACATATATACTCAGCAAAGGTGAAAGAAGGGGATACGGTGCGTCAGGGACAAGTTATAGCCCTCTCAGGTGGTGGTATAGGGACTAAGGGTGCTGGAAAACTTACT
>CAYGQA010000024.1:0-18156 GCA_964352145.1 uncultured Candidatus Peribacteria bacterium | reverse complement strand
GTTGGCTTCGCGGCTGGTACCCTACGCCTCCTTGAATACACCTTCGGGGCACCAAATGTCTTCGGATTCATTTCCTCCTTACAGTCGTTATTCATCTCGAATTCAATTTGGCAGGCCCACCAGGATTCGAACCCGGCCTTACGGTTTTGGAGACCGTCGTGCTAGCCACTGACACCATGAGCCTTTAGTAATGATCAATCTTCAAAAGACAATGATCAATTATTGCTGCGCAGTCGATCATAGCAGATATTTGGAATCCTGAAAGTGCTTCTTTAATTCGTTTATTACTTCAGGGTATCGGCGATAGTTCCACTGAGAGCACAAGGGAAGGTGACGATTAATACTCTTTTGAGAGCAAGCATCCAGTCTGTCGCCCAGGGGGTTTTGTCTATGACGTGCATGAGGATGGCGACTAAGACAAAAGAAAAGAAGTAGGTGAAGAAGATTCTTTTTATGAAAGAGAGCCAGTGGTTTCTGAGCCTTTTATGGTAGTAGTTGTAATAGACAAAGAGTCCTATGAAGAGAAAGGAGAGAATAGGGAACCAGATCACATTTGCCATAGGTAGCTGTTCTCCTAGTCGCCAGGTTTCTTCGGTGAATCCAATAGGAATGGCGAGCAGCGATGCTCCTACGATCACTTGGAGGACATCTTTGAGATGAAATTCAACTTTCAAAGGGGTGATGACTCTGCTTAAGATGTTTCCAGTAGCATCAAGGACGGTGACGATTTCTTGCCATTTGCCAGAAACTTTCATGACTTGTTTCTCAGTTTCTGTTTGTTCGATGAGTGTTTTTTTCATAGGGCTATCTTTATCAAGAGTACTTGTAGTGTATCTATTTCTTGTGAAGAATGGAATAAGAGTTCCTTGCTTTAGGCAGTCAGGCTTTTGTAAGTCTCCATAATGTGCTCCTCAGTCGTTTCCCAACTGACACAAGAGTCAGTGATCGAGACTCCGTGTTTTAGGTCTTCACTGAGTTTTTGCTTTCCTTCATAAAGATTACTTTCCATCATGAGTCCGTAGATGCTCTGTGATCCATTTTTTATCTGATCCCAAGTACTGTGCCATACTTGAGTTTGGTTTCGGTAGTCCTTGCCGCTATTTGCATGAGAGCAATCGATGAGAAACTGAGCTTTCATATCTGCATTTTGACAAGTCTTTTCAAAGCTAGAGATGTGATCTGCTGAATAATTTGGGCCATTTTTTCCTCCTCTGAGGACAATGTGACAGTATTGATTTCCAGTGGTTTTGACGATGGAGACTTTTCCTTCGGCATCCATCCCGAGGAATTGATGTTTACTATTGGCAGTGATGATCGCATTGAGAGCGATATCGACGTTTCCTAGCGTTCCATTCTTAAATCCTACCGGCATAGAAAGTCCACTGGCGAGTTCTCGATGAGTTTGTGATTCTGCAGTCCTCGCTCCGATGGCTGACCAACAGATGAGATCTGAATAGTACTGGATCGTGATTGGGCCGAGCACTTCAGTAGCAGTTGGGAGACCCATTTCGTTGATTTTAATGAGGAGTTCTCTTGCCAATTCTACACCTTTTGTAAGGGTATAGCTGTTGTCTAAGTATGGATCGTAAATAAACCCTTTCCAACCGATAGTCGTCCTTGGTTTTTCGAAGTAGGTTCTCATGACGAGCACCATTTTGTCTTCCACTTTTAGACGGAGTTCGTTGAGCTTTTCGGCATATTCCAATGTTTGATCCATGTCATGGATAGAGCAAGGTCCGACAATGATGATTTTTCGAGAGTCTTTATCATTGAAGATATTTTGCAGATCCTGTCGTCCTTTGAAGACGGTTTCAGTTGCTTCTGGAGTGATGGGCACTTTTGACATGACCTCTCCTGGAGATTCGATGGCTTCGAAAGCCGAGACGTGAAGGTTGTTGATTTGAGTCATTCTAGAGACTTAGAGATCGTATATGTCTTTTCTATGTTTTATTCGAAGTATGGAGAGAATGGTTATTTGTCCATGTTTGTTTGTATCAAAAATAGCTCGATATGCCCCAATTCTGAAGCGAAATTCACCTAGACTAGGTTTTGTTAACTTTTTGGCAAATTTTAGGGGATTTTTTTGTAGCTCAAAATGATGAATTTTTTTAATAATTCTTTGAGCAGTTCTCAGTTCGAGTTTTTTAAGGTCTTCTCGTGCCTTTTCTGTGTATTGTACTCTGTTCATGATTTATAAGATTCCAAATTCTTCCATTATCTCTTTTTGATCGATTATCTTCCCTTCTTTTACTTGCTGTCTTGCTTCTGATATCTCATTACTAAGTTTTTCTAATGCAAAATCTTTTTCATTAATACTTTTTACTTCTAGAACGGGTACATTTTTTCGGAGTACTATGTACGTAATGCCGTTCTCTTTTGCTTTTGAAGTATAGCTGGCGATGTTTTGACGAAATTCTTTTATTCCGATGAGTTCAGTTTTCATATGACATTATTAGTGTACTTCTAAGTGTACACTTTAAATATTTTTATTTCAACTTTTTATATACTCCTTGGCGATGACCGATGCTAATGATGTATACAGTGATTTCTTTTTTTTCAATAGTGTAGATGATGCGAAAAGGCCATACTACATACTTGAATTTCCCTTTTAATTCACCCTTTAAAGGTGTTCCTATTTGAGGGTTTAATCCAATTTCTTTAAGGCCCGTGAGAAGTTTCTTTCTCCACTTTTTTTCAGTTTTTTCTAAAAACTTTTCCGATTTTTTTGAAACTATTACTTGATATGTCATTTTTTCTTCTCAAATTTCTTCTCTAATTCTTCTAATGATACTGTTCGTCCTTTTTTGATGTCTTCTTCACCTGCTCGTATGTCTTTCATGAGTTGATCATCTGACATGACTTCTAATGTCTCTACCCAACTATTAAAATCATCATATGAGAGCATCACAACTTTTGGTTCTCCATCTACAGATATTGTAGTTGATTGTCCTGGTTTTGCATTATCAGTGATCAGTTGAAAAAACTGTTTTCTCGCTTTAGTAGCAGCAATTGTTTTCATTTATTTATGATAAATTCATGTGTACATTATAGCGTACGCCTTGTCTTTGTTCAATGATTACTTTCTTATAAAAACATCAGCTTAATATCCAAAGGCACATCTGCGTCAGCGACATCTTCATCTCCTACTTGAAAAGGGCTTCGTATGAGATCATGCTTGATAAGTGCGTATTCGTTCGTGATTTCTGCATCTAGGGTGATTTCTTGGCTGATACCTTTGATAGTCATTTCTCCAGTGACTTCATATTGATCTTCTCCTACTTTTTTAAGACTTGAAGATGCGAAGTTGGCCTGTGGAGAAGATTCGGCATTGAAGAACTTTTCTCCTAAGAGATGTCCTGTCAGAGTACCGCTGTCCGTTTTCATACTGTTGATGTCTACAGAAGCTGTTACTTGAGCTTTTTCAAGGTTTGTTGGGTCTGATGAATCGAGAGTGATATCAACTGTGTATTTTTCAAATTCACATTGATGGTTTTTAGTTGTTCCTTTTTTCCCTGTGAAGGCGAAATAACTGTTTGCATAATCTACTTCAAGACTTGTTTGATTGAAGCTTGTTGTTTCAACTGGGAGAGCTTTGTCTTCTTCTGTCAGAGTTTCGCTTTGGAAGCAACCGGTGAGGAGGATTACCGAGGATAGTGCGAGAAATGATGTTTTGAGTGATTTAGTCATGAGATTAGTTTAAGGGTGTAGGTGTATAAAGAGTATAAGGATCTTAAAGATCTTAAGGAAGGGAAAAAATAGACAATATTACGATAAAGGCTGCTAGCTTCTAGCCTCAAGCTTTAAGCTAATGCCTTTTTTACAATCAACTTACTCTTTTCTACCCCCGGCTGGTTGAAGGCATCTATTTCGTAGAGTTCTCCGAGGATGGCGATTTGCATTTGGAAAAGCATAAAGAGTTCACCGAGGCTGTGTTCATTGACTTCAGGGACTTCAATCATGATTGTCGGACGTGCGTCTTCCCTGAGAGCTTGTTCGGTTCCGTGGCATTCGGTGCGGAGGATGTCATGCATGGATTTTCCTTTGAGATCTGTTGGATAGTCTTCGCTGTCTTTTATGGTGACCTTTTGAGATGATTTCACGAGATCGAGGAAGATGTTGAGTTTATCATCAGGTCCATCTTGGAGGAGTTGGAGGACTGAGTGTTGATCTGAAGCTCCGCGAAGGGCTAGTGGGGTGAGTCCGACTTCTCGAGTTTTCCCGATAGATTCCGCGAGCAGTTGTTGGTACCAGAGACCGAGACTGAAGAGTTGGTCTGAGTATGAAATTAAAGCGCTTATGTTTTTGGGAGTATGGGGATTGTTGGGAGTATTAGGAGTATGGGAAGGAAGGCTTAAGGAATAAGCCGATAAGGCTAACTGGAGGGCTGGGTTGTTTTCTGATTTTTCTTGGCATCTGTCGAGCATGCTTTTAGCTCCTTTTAAGAGTTCTTCAGGGTTTCCTCCTAATAAAGCTAGAGGGAGGAGTCCAAGAGCTGTTAAGACGGAAAATCGTCCTCCGACCATGGGAGGAATAGGAAAGCTTGTGAGCTCGTCTCGATCAGCTATTTCTCTCAGAAATCCGTCTTTTGGATCGGTGATGGCGATGAAGTTTTTTTGATATTGTTCAGGACTGAAATGGTTTTTGAAGACATAGTAGTTGGTCATTGTTTCCAATGTTCCTCCTGATTTACTGATGACCATGACGAGAGTTCTTTCAGGATCGATCGTTTCGAGGAGATGATGGATGTTGTTTGAATCGAGGTTGTCCACTACGGTGAGACGATCGTCGAAGGGGAAGAATGCTTTTTGTAAGGTAACGATACCCAGTGCGGAGCCTCCCATGCCGAGAGCTAAGACTTTGTCCCAAGTACCCTCTCGGTCTTTGACGAATTGCTTTATAGGTTTGATGACCTTATCTGGATCATTCGGTAGATCGAGCCAGTCAGTGTAGTGACGGGTAGGGATGAGATCTATGAGACTAGTGTGATCGTCTGTGATGTCGAACTTCGTAAGATCGGAGAGTTTGAGGGAGATCATGGGAGATAGTGGGTAGTGAGTAGTTGGTAGTGGGTAGATGCTTGAGGCTAGAAGCGGAGCTTGAGGCGTAGCATTGTTCTCATTGTTTATTGATTTCTATTTGTTTGGAAATTGTTCCATTGATACAGATTGATCATTACTCATAAATACTGATTATTGTACTTGATCATAATGTCTTCTCCTGTTTTTTCATCATGATACTTGTAATCTCCACGACGTTTTTCACGGCATATATTCATGGCTTCATTCATGGCTGCTTCATTCTTTATCTGTTTGAAAGGGCAGCGACCACAGGTTTTATCGACGATGTATTTCATACAGCATCGTGATTTAAACTCTGGGAGTTCATCTTCGGGGCGATAGTCAGGATTGAGATGATTGAGGATGGACATTTTTAGATGATGATAGGTGCTTCGTGCTTTTTTTATACTTTTTGACTGTTTTTCCGTATCCTATTATAGGCTTTCTTTTTTTCTTTGCACATACTATGAGGATTTTTCTTTTATCGAGTTTGTTCCTGCTTTTGAGTTTATCATTTTTTCTCCCTGTAGATGCTCAAGACTGTACTACTCAGTTTGGATATAGTCCTTGCTTGGTAAATACCTTCACTGATACAGAAGGGCATCAGTTTGAAGATGCGATCGAGTATGTCAGAGAAAGGTCTTATGTTTCTGGTTATACTGACGGTCGTTTTGCACCAGATCGTACGATTAATAGAGCTGAATTTACAAAAATACTCGTTGAAGCTTTAGATCTCCCACAAGTTCCTTCTTTGCGAGAGACTTGTTTTTCTGATGTGTCTGTAGATCAGTGGTTTGCTCCTTATGTCTGTTATGCGAAGGATGAGGCTTTATTAGCTGGTTACCCTGATGGTGAATTTAAAGCTGAGAATATGGTGAATTTTGCTGAAGCTTCTAAAATTATGCTGAATGCTTTTGATATACCAGTGCGTATATCTGGAGCTGGTGAAATGTGGTTTGCTTCATATGTCGAGGCTCTTGCGGATAGATCTGCTATTCCAGGGACTATTAAGAGTTCATCTCATCAGCTTACTCGGGCAGAATTATCTGAAATGATCATGCGACTTCAGCAAGACCTGAGATCAGAGCCTTCACTAGAGGCTTGTGATTTGGTGGAGAGTCTTTGTTCTACTCAGGTGAACTTCACAGATATTGATTTCCACCCTAAGGCTGAGAGTATACGATTCCTTGCTGGTAGAGGAGTCATAGATGGCTACTCTGATGGGTCTTTCCGTCCTTGGGAGGCGATCAATAGAGCTGAAATGCTCAAACTTTTACTGGGGGCGAAGGCGAGTTCGGTTGGAAATACCAGAAACTGCTTCTCTGATGTGAACACGGAATGGTTTGCTCCTTATGTGTGTTTTGCTGAAGATCAGAAGATAGTGGGAGGATATCCTGATGGCAGCTTTAGACCTGGTGATAATGTGACGATGGTGGAAGCTTTGAAGATGGCTTTGGAAGCCTATAATGTTTCAATTCCTTCTACTAATGGTGAATGGTTTGAGTCTTACATTCGCTTTGCTCATGATAACAATCTTTTTTCACGATATAGCTACGTCCCTGGTAAATTGATGAATCGAGGCGACCTTGCTTGGATGATTCATCAGTTGAGTTTGGATGATCAGCGTTTACGATTTTTTACTGGAGTAAGAGATAGTCGTTCTGCTGGTTGTGGACTTGCTGCGCCTGGAGTAGTGCCGACGAGCTCAATCATTGATGGTATTCGACAAACGTACATTACTGATGTTCCTTCGAACTATGATCCGAATACCCCGATTGCACTTACTTTTGCCTGGCATGGGAGGACGAATAGCAATAGTCGAGTGAGGAGTTATTACAAGGTTTATGAAGCTTCTGCAGGTCAGACCATAATGGTGTATCCGGCAGGTGTTGGCCCATGGAATGTCCAACGTGATGTCGTTCTTTTTGATCAGCTTTTAGCGGAATTTTCTCAGAACTACTGTGTTGATATGGATCGTATTTATGTGATTGGGCATTCTTTAGGAGCTTGGTTTACAAATAGTCTGGCTTGTGTCCGAGGAGATGTCATCCGAGCGAGCGGAAGCTTGGGTGGAGGTACTACTCAGACAGATTGCGCTGGTCCAGTGGCTGCTATCACTAAGCATAATCCTGCTGATAGATTGTCTTCATTTGCGGATGGTCTACGAGCTCGAGATCAACACTTGGCTCAGAATGCATGTAGAGCAGCTACTGTTGCTTACCAGAGTCCAAATAAGGCTAATTGTGTTGAATACACAGAATGTGCTCCTGATTTACCTGTTGTTTGGTGCCCTCATACGGAAGATTATTCCTGGGGTGATTATTACCCGCATGGGTGGCCTCGTTGGACAGGAGAGGAGATCTGGGATTTCTTTGAAGAATATGCGAGTTAAGGGGGGAAGTCGATAATCCATGCATGATGGTCGATGCTCAGTGTTTGCATGATACTGATTGAGTGTGAAAGATGTAAAACAAGCGCCTCACAGCTTTACAAGCCCTTATTCATGCCGTATGCTCCTATGGCTCTCTTGACTTGAGCTGAGTTTTTTTACTCTCAAGTATAAAGAATATTTTAAAATCCTTAAGCACTCTCTAAATGGCTGTAAAGCTCGTAGACCTCGCAGATAAACTTGGTGTCAAAGTCGCGGATATCCGTGATTACATCGATTTTTTAGATCTGGATGTACCGAAGTCAGCTCTTGAAGTGAGTGAGGCGAATGCTGAAACCCTTGAAATTGAGATTCGTAAGGATATAGATGTAGATGGCTCTTCTGAGGAAGAGAATGACCAAGAAGCCAATACCAATGACCAAGAGGGAGATGAAGAAGGTGAAGAAAAAGAAGAAGTGACTTCAAAGAGTGATGAGATTCCTGATGAAGTGAGGAATGAAGCGGTGAAGATCTCTGAGGATTCAAAAGCAAAAGTAGAAGAATTTGAAGAAGCGTATCAAGAAGAGCTCCAACGGGAAATCAAAGATCAACAACGGAAATCAACAGCTGGTAAGAAAGATCCGAGTAAGAAAAAGAAAAAAAAGAAAGAGGGTGATGATAAGGATACTGGAGTGCAAGAAGCTTCTTTCCGATCTGATACTGGGGAAGTGGAAATCCCTGAAGTGATTTCAGTGAATGAGTTTGCTCAAAGGACAGGTATCCCTGTTGCTCGTGTGATTGGAGAACTGATGAAAAATGGGGTTTTAGCAACGATCAATCAACAGATTGATTTTGAAACGGCTTCGATCATTGCTCAAGATTTTGATGTGAAGATCATGAAGAAGCGTGAAGAGCATAGTTTAGAGGATATGATGGAGGGAGATCTGGAATCATTACTGAAGAATGAAGACCCAGGAGCACTAGTAGAACGTCCTCCGGTAGTTGTCGTCATGGGGCATGTCGATCATGGTAAGACGCAGATCCTTGATACCATCCGAAGTACAGATGTGGTGGCAGGAGAAAGTGGAGGGATTACTCAGCATATCGGGGCATATCAGATCATTCATAATGAGAAGAGAATCACGTTCTTGGATACCCCAGGACATGCGTCTTTTTCAGCTATGCGTGCTCGTGGTGCAAGCGTGACTGATATCGCTATCCTTGTGGTAGCTGCTGATGAAGGAGTAAAAGCGCAAACTGAAGAGGCTTATCATCATGCAAAAGAATCAGGAGTACCATTGATCGTAGCTTTGAATAAGATTGATAAAGAAAATGCTGATCCAGAACGAGTCAAAAATGAACTGGGTCAAAAGCTTGGATTGGAGCTGGAAGAATGGGGAGGAGATGTGCCGGTGATCCCTGTATCTGGTTTAACTGGTCAGGGTATTGATGATCTTTTGGATCATATCCTTTTGATCGCTGAAGTGAATCCTATTACGGCTAATCCAAATCGTGAAGCTATTGGTACAGTGATAGAAAGTCATCTTGATAAGAGTCTGGGACCTATTGCGACTGTAGTCGTTAATACGGGGACTCTTCAGATCATGGATAATGTCGTGGTTGGACAGAGTTATGGACGTATCAAGCGGATGATGGATCATAAAGGAGTCAGCTTGAAAGCCGTTGGACCTGCTGGTCCGGTACAAATAGCTGGATTGTCTGAAGTCCCTTTGGCTGGGGATGTGATGTTGGTCGTAAAAGATGAAAAAACTGCTCGAGATCGGGCTCTGAAAATTGCTGCGAAGAAAAAAATGATGGCTCAAGCGAACTCTATCGTTGAGTTGATGAGTCGTATTCGACAAGGTCGATTGAAGAGTTTGAAGCTTATCGTGAAGGCAGATACGAAAGGGTCTATGGAGGCTATCAAGGGAAGTCTTGCGAAGATGGAGACGACTGAGGTGTCACCTCATGTGATCCATAGCGGTATCGGTGCTGTGACGATGAATGATATCAATATGGCAGCTGCGAGTATGGCGGTGATCTTTGCTTTCCATGTCGATACTCCGAATGAAGTAGAAAAACTCGCTCATCGTATGGGAGTAGAGGTTCGTTCGGTACAGATTATTTATAAGCTCCTTGAAGATGTGCATCAGATCCTTGAGGGACTTCTTGATCCAGAGATTGTCGAAATCGAGCTAGGAGAAGCTGAAGTCTTACAAATTTTCTTCTCGAAGAAGAAAGAGATGATCATCGGATGTAAGGTGCAACGTGGGAAACTTCAGAACAAAGTAAAGCTCCGAGTCGTGCGTGGATCAGAGCTCGTCGGTGAAGGAATGATCACGAGTTTGCAAAAAGGAACGGAATCAGTCAATGAAATCAAGGAAGGACACGAATGTGGTATCCGTTATGAAGGAAATATTAAGGTAGAGGAGGGAGATGTGGTGCAAGCGTATACGATTGAAAAGAGGAAGAGGACCTTGTAGGTCTACACGAAAAAACCCGTCGTAGGAATGCGATTAATCGCGTTCCTACGACGGGTTTTTTTTATTCGTTTATTCTAAGTTTATCGCCCCAAAGTTCTGTACCCAATAGAACCCTATAAACCCCGTATCACTTGGATCGACTGCTGTGATCCCGATACCGATTTCATTGAAATCAGGATTCATGATGTTCGCTCTGTGATCTGGTGAGTTCATCCATGTTTCGACGACTTCAGCTGCAGAGCTTTGACCTTTCGCGATGTTTTCACCTACGATGTAGCTTTTGCTGCAGAGACAGTCTTTGAAGGGTTGGAGGTACCCATCTCGATCGATACGGTCCTCTGCGGTAGTGCCTTCTGGAGTATTATGTTCGAAGTAGTTTCGAGCTTTCATATCATCAGCATGTGCTTGGGCAGACTTTTCTAAGAAGGAGTTGTAGCGCATCGGAGGAAGGTTTTCTTTTGCTCTCTCTTGATTGACGAGGCTAATCACAGCTGTTCTTTTATCTTGATCTTCAATAGTGATTACTTCTTCATTTTCCTCTTGATCAGTTTCTTCGATGCTGTTTTTTGCAGGATCTAGGTATTCTCGCAGTCGATAGATGATCTCAGCCATCTCAGCTCTTGTGATCTTATGGCTAGGTCCTGAGATGCTTGCTGGTACTGCTTCGATGTTTTCTAGGGGTATTGTGAAAGCGACAAACCATTCTTGCCCTTCGTTGACTCCAGCGATAGGGAGGTCAAAACTATTGCTAATGATTTTGGCTGCTTCAGCGTAATTGATGGTGTTGCCAGGACCGAAACTTCCGTCTGAGTAACCATTGATGATGGCGTAGACTTTTGCCATACAAACATAAGGAGCGAACCAATCTGAAGATCCTACGTCCGTGAATCTAAAAGAGTTTTCGTTCAAACAGTTGTTGATCTTTGCTTGATCGATGATCGCTTCGATGAGGATCTTGGTGAATTCTGCTCGATTGATGGTTTGTTCTGGTTTAAAAGTCCCATCTGCATATCCATTTACGATTCCTTTTGTTTTTACAAATTCGATAGCCGTTTCATATTGATAGCCTTTCCCTACATCAGTAAAACCAGTTGTTCCTACTTCTGGACCGCCAACGGCAAGAGCAGAGTTGAGACTAGTCGAGAGGATGAGGATGCTGAGGACTGTGCTGAGGAATTTCATACAATAGAATTAAGGGCCAATAGGGTGCAAGATCTAATATTAAGGTTCAAGGGCCAAAAGGGGAAAGCTCCAAGTGACAAGTTCCAGGTAACAAGGGCCAATTTAAAAATACTGAAATAAGCTTTGACGATAAACTCGGTACTTTGAGATTTATAAATCTGCTATAACGGTATCTTCACCTAATACAATACTCACATCGTACTGTGTATCAATTCCTTCCGGTGGTTCGCCACTCATTTTTATGGCATTGGGAAAGAATGCTTTGACGACTTCTTCGGTCACTCTGGTGTTTTCTGGACGGTTGATGAAGTAGTGCGTCTGTTGGTAGTCTTTACGATCGGCATTGTCATAGCGCAGTACGGTGAACCCGTAGGGGATGAGTTTTTGACCCGCTTGAGCTGCTAAGCCGCTTCTCCTCGTTCCATTTAAGATCTGTATTCCGGCTTCTTCTTTGAAAAACTCAGGCCATTTGAAAACGGTTTGGATAAAACGTTGGATGTTTTCGTAGCTGTTGCCTTGGGGGATGAGGACGAATGCTCCGCCGTAGAGTTCACGCTCTGGAGTGTAGAGGAAGCTTCCTACATCGAGGATATCGTTGTCTTTGATGACGGCACTGGTCAGTTGATCTCGTTCAAACTTTCTCGCAAATTGAGCTAAGGAGATGAGTTCGGTCATTTCCATGTTGGTATCGATGTTTTCTGAAAAATCTTCGTAGAGCCTCTTCAAGAGCAGTGGGGAACTCAAAAAGTTTGTCGTTTCGGCTTTTTCTTTGATAGCGTTGATGATTTGTTGTTGGCGTAATGCTCTATCAAAATCTGAAGTAGAATGACGAGATCTGGCATATTTCAAGGCAGTCTCTCCGTCCAGATGCTGCTCACCTGCCTCTATACTAAAGGTTTCGTATCGACGATCTGCAGTCGGATATGCCGTATCAAAGATGCTTTTTTCAACAGTGATATCGATACCTCCTAATGTGTCGACAAGTTGGGTAAAGCCAGCAAAATCGATTTTGATATTGTAGGGGATTTTGAGGTTTGAGATCTTTTCGATGTTTTCTGTCAGTACTTGCAGTGCTTGTTCTTTTCCTATTGTTCCATTGAGGTTTTCGTAGATCTTATTGATACGACTCGACTGATAGTTTGGCAGATTGATCCAGAGATCTCTTGGGAATGACACTAAGCTGACGGTGTTTTTGTCATGGTTTAAGGATGCAATCATGATCGTATCTGTCAGATCAGCCCCATCATGATCACCTCCACCAGCTCCTAAGAGCAGGATATTCGTCCGGTTTTCATCATCGGTCTCGAGCTCTGCTGAGATGATGTTTAGCAGGTCACTGACGCTGAAGCTCGTGATGTACTGATAGCTGGTATAGGTCACTTTGAAGATGATCCCAAAAGCAATCAGAAGAGTGATGCACATCAAGAAAAAAGGTACCTTCTTTTGGGCATAGTCTTGCTTGTTTTTCGGTACCCATTTGATCATTCGACGGATCATCGAGCTCTGTGCATTTTTTTGTTGTTTTGCTTTACTCACTTTGCTTTTTTGAAAAGCCGGAGTGGGTGTCTTACCAGCATTCTTATTCGCGATTTTTTTGCTAGAGAAAGGGTTCATTCAGAGCTTCATTCAAGAGAGAAAAGACTGGGTTAGTGTAGCATGAAAAAGGGGGTAAGTTCCAAGTATCAAGTGACAAGTGGTAGGTTTTGAAGCTGTATTTTTGTTTATTTAATTGGTAACGCCTCAAATATCTCAAAGAGAACGGGATGTGTTTCTATACTTTCTGTTTTAGCGATAAGTTGTACGCTGAACCCAGCTTCTTCTAAGAAATTTTGTAGAATATCAAATTTCCCGAGAGTTGTAGAAAATCCGATTAATAATCGACCATTTTCATTCAAATGCTCTTTCGCCTGACTGATGAATCTGTGTGTTGCTTTGTATCCTGGATCGTATACTGCTTTTTCTAAAACCTTTATATCCTCTCCTTCATCGATATATCCAAATGGTGTATTCCAATAGATAGTATCAAATTTAGAATGTTCTTTGAGGGGTTCATAGATATCACCCTGAAGAATAGTTGTTTTATCTTCTACTCCGTTGATTTTGGCATTCTCTTTTGTGTTTGCAACTGCATCTGGATTTATATCAATAGCAGTAACGTGTTTGGCACCTCTTAATGCAGCGAAGATTACCGTAACTCCTGAACCCGGTCCAATTTCTAAAAACTCTTCCCCTTCTCGGACTGGTAATTTTTCAGCAAAAAATTCGGTATCAAAAAAATACTTAGGTGAAAAAACATTTGGATGGACTACAAACTTTCTGCTAAGTATTTCGACTTCATATTTTTCTTTTTCAGCCTCGCTTTCTTGTAGAACTTTTGCAGTACCTTTTAAATACTCTTTATATGTCGGTTCATAGCTAGGTTCGTTTTCCATAATAATTATTAGAGAGCTGAATTTGTAGTATTACAATTGGTATTTTAGCTGAGAAATATTTGTAATCCGATGCCCTTCCTCCTCCGTACTCAGCTCCAGCCTCAAATCAGCCTCTTCCAAGCCTAGCCTCTCAGGCCACTCAATCACCACAAGTGTGTTTTTTTATCTAATAAGTTCTCTTTTGATGAACTTAAAATGATCTTCCAAGTTGTCTTCTAAAGAGTCTAGAGCATCTCTTGAGTACAATGGGGGTTTAAGTACGCAAATTTTGTCATCTGGAGTAGTGACGATGATTTGTGTTGGTTTCCACCAGGCCCAACTACTATCATGACATGCTATTGCAGAGTATCCTTTTGAAATCGGATGATCGGTACCTGTAAAATTCTTTGAATCATGACTGAGCTTACACTTGGGTATTTTTTTGTCACCTTTTTCAAAACAAAAACCTGGTTCTCTTTCATATAGTTTGATATTTGCTAGTTTTCCAAAATCTAAAAAAAACTCTGAAAAATAGCGAGTTTTTTCATTTGATTCATTTGATGTTTCAGATACTACATCCTTTTTTTCCACCTTTAGTTTTAAGTCCTGAAAGTTTGTTTCTGATGTTGAAACTTCATTATCTATTAAAACTTGGGATTTTAAATTTCTGTTCGAGTAATACAAGCCCCCAATTGTACAGATGAAAATCAATATTATGATGCCATAAGTCAGTTTCCTCTGCATGATTGTGTTTTAGAGAGTGTTTTATGTATATATTATATATGACTCGTCTTCAGTATAGTTTTTTGAAAGTTGCTTTAAGGTGAAATACTTGTGAAAATATAATGTCTGTTACTGGTGTTTTGTAAGATGTTCTTTGTGGACTTCAATTAGGTGTCCTTCTTTTTCAGTACTCAATTCCAACAAAATATCCGCCTCTTCTAAGCCTAACCTCTCGGGCCACTCAATCACCACAAGTGTTCTGGCTTTATTCAGAGCATCTTCCAGTCCTATTTCAGCTGAAACTTGTTCGGGATTGGGGATGTCTTCATCTAAACGGTAGAGGTCGAAGTGGATTAAGCTCCATTTTTCATCGTTTTTGATGAATTCGTAGTGATTGGAGTAGGTGTAGGTAGGGGATTTGATCTTATCTGGGATACCTAAGGCCTTCGCGATACCTTTGGTGAAAGTCGTTTTACCGGTACCTAGATTGCCTTTTAGGAGGATGCATTTGCTCTTCGAAGAGGCTTCTTCTGTATCTAAAAAAAGCTCATTTTCGATGATTTTTTTTGCGACTTGTTCAGTCTCTTCTGCTGACTTTGTCATGAAACTGTCTTTCTTCATGTCTTGAAAAATTGGCTAAAATACGCTATAATAGTAGGAAATAAAAACACAAATTAAAACAAAAAAATATGAAGAGTAAAAACACTCGTCGGCCTCATGATTCTTCTCGGGCTAAATCTTCTCAAGAAAAACCTCTTCCTTGGAAGCAAATGCTGCTCGGGGTGAGCTTGGTTTTTCTCACTGGAGTGATGTTTTTGATGCAGAATCTCGGGTCTTACTTCCAGGGGTCTATCGTTGGTCAGCCTACGACTTTGCTCAGCGGATATACTTGTCCGGTTTCGGATCAAGCCTTTGCGGTTTCACCAGTTCCTGATTTGTTTAGCTATACAAAAGGGAATACTGAAGCGAATCGAAAAGAAATCCTTAGGATTAATAAAAAAAATCATGGTCTGACAGCTTGGTACTCTTATGATAAAGGTTTTAATGAAGCTGCTAAGGCGAAATTGATCGATATCATGGCTTATGAGACAAACCCTAATCAATGGCTGAGTCGTATTTATGAAGAAATTAAAAATGATGGAAGCCCTCATGGATCTGTTGATTTTGTGACGAAATGGCTTTCTCCAGATAATCATAACCTGAAGACGGTTTTCCCTTATGATAGGGGATTAGTTGTAACAGCTGAATCAGGACATGCTGGATATGGGAATTATGTCAGTGTTTGTACTGATGTAGTGACTTCTAATGGTAACAAAATGCGCATTTTGTACAATGTTGCACATATGAATGCTCTTTCTGTTTCTGAAGGACAGACTATAACTGCAGGGACTGAGCTGGGTCCTATCGGATCTACGGGGAACTCTACTACTCCTCATGCTCATATTACTATTCATCCTGATCTCGTATGGAATGCTTCATACAGGACGATGTATAATGCTGGATATAATTTTTATTATTCTACGACTGCAGCTGAGACTTTGGTGAAGACTATTGACCCGATTGCGATCATGCTCAATCCAAGCTTGGCCTACTCAGTAGTCTCTGACTCTGCTAAAGCTCAAGCACTGTTTAGTAACCCTACGCAATATATTGCTTCACTTGGATCTGCACTTGCCTTTGATGGTAACGTGGCTGATCTTAGTTCTGCTTCTTTGATCGATGAGCCTGCTCCACGATTTGAAGATTTTAAGATCTCTGTAGTTACGGATTCCGCAAAAGTAGATGAATGGATTACTGTCACTGTAGAAGCTATTGATCAAAATGGGGAAGCATATCCTGCTTTTTCTGAAAACATAGATGTTGTGCTTTCTACTACTACTGCTCAGTTTGATAATGTGCAGGCGATGAGTGGCGGTTCGACGACTTTTAAAGTGACGGATTCTGTGCCTGGTGAGTTGATCATCCAAGTGGGTAATAGCGGAACGATCACAGAAGAAAAGAAAGTATCTTTCCTTGATCGTTTGAAATATTTGGAAGTCACTGCTCCGCAAAAAACTACTGTTGGTAAAACGCTGGCGGTTGTTTTACGACCTATAGGTACTCGAGGAGGTGTTGTGATGGATAATGTAAGTGTCGCATCGACTGTTTTCCCCCAGATTCAAACTGATCAAACTTTTACGATTGCTTCAGGTCGTGGAGAGTATGCTTTTTCTCCTAAAAAAGAAGGAGTCTATGAGCTTCGCTTTACTGCTGATGGAGGCATTCAAGAGAAGATCTTCATTGCTGTAGAAAAGCCGGTAGTAGATGTCGTGGAGGAACCTGTTGTTGTTGATGAAAAGCTTGTTGCTAGTACGGAGGATGAAATTGAAGTACCACAGGATACTGAGGAAGATGTAAATGATGAGGAGGAAGGGACAGAGGAAACAGGGGAAACAGAGGATAAGATTGAGGAATCAGATGAAGATTTAAGGGAGGATGAAGCAGAAGAAGGTCCAAATGATAAGGTCCAAGGGCCAGAGGAATCAGACAAAATAAATGAGATAGAAGTGCCAAGTAGTGATGGATCAGGGCAGAATGATATTGAATTCCTTACAGGGACTGAATATCGTACTTATGAGATCGATGGGATGACGACGATGGTGTTTAATGATGCAAATGTGACATCAGAGTTTCCAGTTGAAATGAAGTTTACGGTACCGACTGGTACTGAGACGGTTTCTATTTTTACAGGTTTGAATGACCGGAACTTCCCAGCTACTGGTGAATTGAAATTGAGTAAATATACTCCAGGACAGGAATCTATCCGTTATTATCCAAAATATGTGCCAGAAGATACTTATAAAAAGGTAGTAGCATATAAGGGAGGAGCGGTATTGGCTGAAAAAGTCTTTACTTGGTCCCCAGCTAGCCTGCATGTGTTTACAGATGTGGTGGAAGGAGTGACTGATGATGAGGTCCTAGAAGCGGTTCAACTCTTGAAGACTGCTGAAGTGGTGAAAGGGAATCCTGATGGATCCTATGGCGTTGAAACTCCGATCAATCGTGCAGCTACAGCGACCATTCTTATCAGAGCTTTCTATGCTGACGTTGATTTAAATACTCTTAGTGTGCCATCGATTGATTTCGACGATGTGCCACTGGATGCTTGGTATGCTTCTGCTATCTGGTTTGCTTCACAAGATGTCTATCAATCTGAAGTGAAACCGGTGATCATCAAGGGGTATCAAGGGAATGCAAATCCTGATGGAAATGTAAAAATTGAAGAATTTGTGACCATGCTTCTTCGATTGCTTGAAGTACAGATCCCCGAAACTGAACCTTGGTATGAAGGATCTATTTCTAAAGCCATTGAGCTAGGATTGATGACAGAAGCTGAGCGATCATTCATCGATCAACCACTTTCTCGAGGACTAGTAGCTCGTATCATGGTGAAGGCGATGAAAGTAGCTGAAGAACTTATCGAAGAAGGAGCACTCGATGCTGAAATAGAAGAAGACTCAGTAGAGGATGTGGTAGATGAGGTGATCTTAGAGTTCGATACAGAAGTGGCGCCCGCTGAAGAGTCTGAAGAAGTTGCAGATGCGACTGGAGGTCCAGAGGAAGAAAACCTCGTAGTAGAATCAGATATTCCTGAGTCTGTTAGTAATCTCACGGGTATCTACGATGATGATAAACTCAAGCTTGCTTGGGAATCTCAATACGCTGGTCCTTTCTCTATCTATCGTGAAACAGTAGGTGGTAATGGAGAAATCTTCATCGGGAATACTGGTGGGAAGTCTTTCGTAGATGTTTCTGCGAGTGAAGGGAAGAGTTATTATTATCGTGTCGAATACGAAGCGGTGGCTTCTAAGAGAGGAGAGGTGTTGGTGGAGCTTTAAACCAATGTACAATTTTCAGTTTCCAATTTTCAATGAATTTTCATTGGTCAGTGA
>CAYGQA010000023.1:0-21869 GCA_964352145.1 uncultured Candidatus Peribacteria bacterium | reverse complement strand
TCCTTAAACTCCTTAAACTCCTTCCCCTCTCCTCATCCTCCCAATCCTCCCAATCCTCCCAATCCTCCCAATCCTCTCAATCCTCTCCATCCTCCCCATCCTCTCAATCCTCCTTATACTCTTTATCCTCTTTATCCTCTCCATCCTCCTTCCTCCATTTTCACATAGGTTGAACCACCGCACTCGAAAGTGCGGTAGTCGTCCCCAAGACCGAAGTCTCTAACCCTTGCTAGGCGCTGGTACCGGCGGCGACGGGCTCTTCGGCCTTAGCCTTCGTGCCGTCATCGATCCCTGCCTCGGTCTCCATGTGGCTCGTCGTCTCGTCCACCATGGTCTCCGCGTTCACGTCGATCATCGCGTTGTGGAAGATCGAGATCACGGTAATTACCGTGTTCATGACGACGGTGAGCTTGGCGACCATGACGGTATCCGTCTCACGCAGGGCAGCGACCGAGGCTCGTGCCTGATCGACCAGACACGTAGCCGCCTGACGACGAATCATGTTCGATTCGGTCCAGTTGGCCGTCTCGATGAGCTCCTCGATCTGGTCGAGGTTCATGTCGACGCGGTCAAGCCAGGTGATCGGCTGGTCGATGATCATCTCGTTCTCGCCCTTGTTGCTGACGTGGGTCATTCCGATACCACGAGCGAACTGGCTGAGGGCCATCTGGGCCATGCCAATGGCCTCGTTCATCTGGATGTCTTCCGCCTCGACGACTTGTCCGAGGTTTCCGAAGGCCTTCTGGAAATCTTCCAGGCCGTGCTGGACCGTGGTGGCCTCAGCGTATCCGATGATCGCCAGCTTGGTGCTCTCGAGGACGCAGGCATAAGCCTTGCGAGTCGGGAGCAGGAAGATGTTGGTCTTGGGGGTAGTGTTGCTGTCAGTCAAAACAATTCCTCTGTGCTCTTGGCACATTTGAGGGTGAACAAAAAAGTAGTCAGATATTCAGAAGCCACTATAGTATAGTGACCGATCCAGGAGAGCTTGTGCTCCCCCCCCTTCCCGACAAAACCAAAATACAAGTTTGGCTCTGTCGGATGGGGGAAGTGGCTTCCGGATCAGGAAAAGATTGAAAGACGCGTATGTCAATGTGCAAAACCTGGCGTAGTGTATCGTCAACAATAATAGTTGTCAATGAATTACAGCAAATTATTTATGGCTTTTTGAAAGAAGGTAAAGCCTGAGTCTGTTTTCCTTTCATAAAAAAATAAGAAGAAGAAAGCTGGCAAAAATTTCACAGCGAGAGCAATTAGATGAAGACTGAGAAGCCAATGGAGCAGGAGTACGCAATCAAGGTTTCGAGGGAATCATATCGAGAAAAAGAAATTTCCATCACTGTGTTGACGGATCCCCTTCTCCCACCTATCCTGGGCCCGAAATTTTTTACAGAGATCTATGGGGCTAGAAGCTGTTACACACGAAACCGGAAGTGGTCATTATGAAAGGCCTAGGGGTGAAGAAGTGACTCATCAAGGAAAAGAAAAAAGTATTCCTGAAACTGGAACACCAGAGGCTCTTATTCATGAAGAACGGAAAAGCTGGCCTTCTCTCATCACAAGCTTTGCAAATATGGGGAGCAATGCCTGGCAGAGATTAACAACTGGTTTAAGACCAAAAAAAAATGAGCAAAACGGAAAGAGAAAACATCCAGAAGTTCACCCGAAATTTTTAGAAACAGCTGATGGAGAAGAGCTAGAGCGCCTAGAAGAGCTCGTGCCAAGTAATCTTCCTGAGGGTTTTTATACTCCTGAAGAGTTGAGCTCTGCATTGGGAGCTTTACAAAGAATAATAGATCAGAAAGATGAGGACATCTCAGAGTTAAATGTCGTGACAGCAAGGCCCGCAGTAAAAAAGAGGCTTGATGAGATCTTTGTGGAAGCAAGTGGAAAACTAGCAAATTATCCTTTCCTTGATGGAGAGAGTATTCAAATTGGAGAATGTCCATACGGGCTTCTTATATCGGTATATAGTCCAAGTACTGGAGAAAATAGCTATCTTCAGGTTTTTAATGTGGGTGAATACGATGAGGCTCTTGTTCAGATGAGAAACGGGTACTTGTTAAATGATCCTTTAAATCTTATCAATTGTTTTGGAGGAGATGCAAAGGAGTGGGTGAAATCAGGCTCTTTACAGCAAAAGAGATTTAAAAGAGTAGAGGAAATGGTGGCTACTCTGGCACAAAGACTTCGACAAGATCTTGATAGGGCTTCATACGAGGCAATACATGGGCCGATTATTTCTGATCAAAGCCATCTTGAAAAAGAATTTCATGAAAATATAAATACAAGTGAAGCAGTAAATAGAGATCCAAATATTCGAGCAATCTTCGCGGAACAGATAAGTTTCTCCGAACAAAATGAATCGCTCAGTGATGCAATGGAAAAGCATGCAACGAGGCAAAAAGAAAGGATTCAGGACTATTTAGCCTCAGGGAACGAAAAATTAAAACAAGCTTCTAAGAATCCTCTTTTAGAGAAATTAGCCAAAGCAAAAACTCCGTGGGAAGTCTTTTTAGATAAAGGATACAAAGCTTTGACCTTTGGGCCATCCATGCTTGATGTGCTCAGCCCAAAAACAATGATAAGAGGAATGATCGAAGAGTATTGTATTGAGCATGCAACACTGACTCCAGAGGAACTCAGAAAAAAACTTGAGCAGTTAAGCTTAAGAGATCTCCTAGAGAAAAAAGGTTTATTTGGCTTGTTGAGTGAGGAAAAGTTGACAAATCCAATGAAGCAAGAGGAGAAGAGTTTACTAGACGAATACAACAAGATGCTTCGCCTCCCGAAAGATGGGGTAGGATATGCTCTCTCTGAGGCTCTCCTCTGGAAGAAGATGGATATTTCTGGATTGACTGCAGAGGGGCTTTCTTCGGCACGACAAAGCTTTGCTGATCGTTCATCCAAAAATGAGAAACCAAAGGTTGAGGATTATCTTAATCTCCTGCAAGATCAAGTGATAAAAGGCCTCGCAAAAACCTCTGGAACCCTCATCACGGATTGGAGTCAGTTCGTTGGAGCTTTATTAGAAGATCCAGCTTTATCTGAGCTCTTCACTTCTCCAGGAGCTCAAGCCGATCTCCCGAGGAAGAATATAGAGACTCTCTGTAAGGCGTATCTTCAGGTATATGAAAACTCCTCAAATCCTCGCGAGCTAGCCTTACAGGCTTTCATGGTGAGTACTTTGCAGACCTTGGTAGACGACAAGATTCCTGAGGAAGAGAAAAAAATGAGGATTTCTTTAGCTCAGGGTTTCGCAAAACGATTATTGGAGAAAGAAGATGCTCATGAGGCGAGTTTAAATACGGCAAACCTCAGGGCCTGGAGAGCTAGGACAAAAGTACTCGATCAATCAGTGATGCAATATCTCAATAGAGAAGATGAAAAGAAGGAGGAAGCTAAAGAAGAGTTGTTAGAGGTTTATCTCGACCAAACCAGGAATATCAGCACAAGTATGTCAAGAGTACTGCTTTTAGGAGATGATCGTTTCAACGGAAAACTTGCAAATACGGTCACCTTTGATGACGATCAGCCCGGAGTGATGGAGCAGTTGCGCATGATTGAAAAGCGACATGGCTTGATCCTTCCAGTACAAAATAATGGAGCTTGGACATTCATCTATCCTTATAAAATGGCTTCCTGGGCTGGGTAACTATTGTAATCACAAAGACGATTTTTATTGACAAGTAAGCCTCAAATCAGGTACAATTTGAATCAATTAATAATCACCTTATTATCATGGCTTCTTTTGAAAGAACAGAATGGTCTCCTGAAAACGATAAAACAGGTGGAGGTGTAAAGCCTGTCACTCCTCAAAAAGAAGAAAATAGAGAGGCAGTTGCTCAAGTAAGAGCGCAAGAAGTAGCTAGTGAAGAATATCTAGGTTTAGAAGCTTTACAGGCTTTCATGGCTTCTTCTTTAACAAAAGTACTTAAAGCAGAAAATAGCACGACTCCAGTTTCTGAAAAAATGGATACTGATGCTCTAAAGATCGAAGATGCATTAGCAGAGCAAAAAGCAGCTACTAACACTCATAAACAAGAATTTCTTGATGCAGCTTAAGCTCATCAATACTGAAATCATTCAAACGCCTTCCTCTGGGAGGCGTTTTTTAGTGCTCTGTCATAGCTAATTCCCGTAAATCCTCTTAAGGCTCCCAACAATCCCAGTACCCTCTCTCGACAGAAGAGAGGGAAGGAGCTCAAGCGACAGGGTGAGTTCCAATTAATTCCCCTCCCATCCTTAAGCTTCCCTTAATCTTTCTCCTCTATGATAAAGAGAAGATTAAGCATAAATAATGAACTACGAAGGACTAAAACGAATACTCTGTGTATTGCTGATAAGCCTCCTGACAGGACTTCAGATACTGACTGTCTGGGCAAACGAAGGAGACATGAAGACGTATGGCTATGGTTACGGCTATTTTCTGCCTCCTGTTCAACCCAGTCCAGAAGAGCTCCTCATCAACGAATTTCAAAGTCGGCCCAGCTCAGGGGAGTCAGAGTGGATTGAGCTCTACAATTCCACAGAAAAAAACCTCAGTTTGGAGACTTGTGAGTTGAGAGATGCAGTAGGGCTCATTGTGTCATTTAGTTCCGATCAAGTACTTGCCCCTGGGGGTCACCTACTTCACGAGCTCAGTAGCAACAAGCTCAATAATTCCGGCGATACTCTCCAGCTACTTTGTGGTGATGTGCTTATTGATGAAGTAGCCTATGGCAATCACTCATCAGAATCATTCTATCGCTCTGTGAGGGGTTATGACGAAACTTTGGGGTACTTGCCTTCTCCAGGAGTGGACAAGAGCTTAGCACGCTTTCCTGATGGCTCTGAGACCTGGTTTATCTTTGGTGAGCCGACACCAGGGCAGGCGAACGAAGTAGAGAACGAAAACCCTCAAGCAGTCATCACCCTACAAGGAACCAAGAAAACCTCTGGCTGTGGGTCACTCTCAGTAAATATCACTGGTGAAGATTCCACAGATCCAGATGATGACGCTCTGAGTTATGCTTGGGAATACCGAGAAAAAATTTCAGGAAAAGTACTCCATTCAACAGATCGAAGTAACCCCCTCTCATTCAAGTTCGAATCAAACATGGGTGAACAGTTTGAAATTTCCCTCAAGCTTTCAGACCCCTTTGGAGGAACTCATGAGTCAATCATTCCCATCAGCCTCAACGAATGCACAGCAGCCCGAGGCGCTCCCAGCGCAAAGCTTCCAGCCTCTAGCTTCCAGCTCTCATCCAACATCCACATCAACGAACTCTTCCCAAACCCTGCCGGAGCAGACAAAGACAACGAATTCATAGAGCTCTACAATGCCGGATCTGTCCCAGTCCGTCTCGACGGCTGGAAGCTCGGAGCGAAGACAAAAAAGAAATTAGATGGGCGTGTGATCGACGCAAAGAGTTTTCTCATTTTTAAGAATATCACTCTGAGAAATTCAGGAGACATTATTCAACTCCTCGATCCAGATACTCAAATTCAATCAGAGGTATCCTATGAAAAAGCAAAAGAAAACAAGAGCTGGAGCAAGCATCCTTCTGGATCATTCAGCTGGACGATAGCTACGCCTTCTCAAAAAAATGATTTCCCTTTTCAGACCGAGACCATTTATTTACAGGCTTCATCACCTTTGATCATTACCAAGTTTCTCCCAAATCCAAAAGGGAAAGACAGCGACAATGAGTGGATTGAAATCATGAATAGGTCGGATCAAGCACTGACAATATCTGGCTGGCAGCTTGATAATCGAGAAGGATCTTCGAAAGCCTATTCTCTTTCTGGGACTCTTCGGAGTCAGCAAGTGCTGCGTGTCCAATCTTCAGAGAGTAAGATCACACTGCGAAACTCAGCCGATCAGGTGCGTCTACTCGATTCATCCGGGCAAGTTTTAGATCTCCTCGAGTGGAGCTCCCCTGCCCCAGACGGGAAGATCTTTCAGCGCAATCAACTCATTCGTGATCTCAGTATTGAGCCAGATGTGGTAGAGGTAGTGAAGGTCGTCGACGGAGACACCATTGATATTCAGATCGATGGAGACATTGAGAGAGTTCGCTTGATAGGCGTCGACACTCCAGAGACAGTTCATCCTTTCAAAGCCTTAGAGCACTTCGGTAAGGAAGCCTCCAATTACACTCGCTCTCGACTCGAAGGGAAGCAAGTACGACTCGAATACGATCTCAGTAAGCGCGGCAAGTATGGTCGTTTATTGGCTTACGTGTGGCTTGACGACAAGCACTTCAACGCCGAGCTCATCGAAAAAGGCTACGCCTTTGCCTACCTTAATTATCCTTTTAAATATCGTGAAGACTTCCGTCGGCTCGAGCTGCAAGCAGAGCAATCAGGATTAGGTCTCTGGGCTAGTGAAGACATCCAAAGCATTCGAATGGAACAAGATCTAGTAGTCGATGAAGAGCTCAAAGAATTCGAATTGATCGAAGAAATCTTAGAAGAGCTGGAAGAAAAGGAAGAAGAAATTCCTGAAGAAGAATTAGTTCCTGATCCGCAAAGCTTCGATCAAAGTGGCTGGGATGAGATTTTTCTCAACGAAATCCTCGCGAATCCTACTGGGAAAGATTCCGATGGCGGAGAGTTCATCGAGCTCATCAATCTTAGCGGAGCTGACCTGGATCTCTCCGGCTGGCAGATCCAAAATGCCAAAGGTAAAAAAATATGGGAGCAGCAACTTACAGCAGTTGCAAGGACAGCTCATCAGCTGTCCTCTCCTAGATACATCCTCATCCATCCCAGCTCCTCCATCAAAAATTCCAAAGAAAACCTGCACTTAGTAGATCCACTTGGCAGCATACGCGATAGCTTCAGCTACGAGCAATCCATGAAAGATGATCAAGTATGGATTCGAAATGCCATTACTTCGAGTTGGTCTCTTTCTGATCAATCAAGTCCTGCTCGTGCAAATCCCATCGTTCTCATTTCCGCAGACGACCCTGATGGAGACGGACTTGCTTCAGGCTTCGAGCTCAAGCAAGGCTACGATCCTCATCAATTCGATTCAGATCAAGATGGCTTGCCAGATGATTTTGAGCTCCTCTTCGAAAAAGGCTTCGAACAAGAGTACCAAGCATACTTATCCAAACAATTCTCCGTCAAAGTACGACACAGTACCAGGATACTCAGTTTCTCGGGTGCCAGTAGGCCTTACTCTTCTATTCATCTTCACTCCCCTTCCTCAGGACAAAACATCATCATCCCTGTCCAGCCTGATGGTACCTGGTCCTACAAAGTCGACTTCGGTTTAGAGTCCGGTCAACAAAGTTTTTCTCTCACAGCTCATGATCCGAATGGCGTTCAGTCCAAGTCAGAGCTTTTTGAACTCATGCTCTCTCAGCGCCTCAATGCCAGTAAGCTGCCGAAGAAAAAACGCTCCAAAAAAGCCAAAGCTCCTCAGCCACTCTACGATATCATCGAAAGACCTCAGCCACTTTCAATGGGCTTCAGATTCTTCCCTTTCGCTCGAGCTGCTGTCAGTACAGGCTTCAATAAAGACAGAGAACCAATCTATCTGGGAGGCTTTTTGGTACTTCTCTTACTCGCTCTTCTTCTCTTTAAAAAGCATTTTATGAGGACATCATAAAAGCTCGCAGCCGGTCCCGTGTGAGGGAGCCGACTGCTTGAGGATACATCTACCGGTTGATCTAGGACTCCGGTTGAGTTGTATCCTCTTGAGCCGTGGGGGCAGCCTCCTGAGGGCTCTCGGGCTTGATCTGCTCCTGTGGGGCTGTAGAGGTATCTTCTTTCACTGCCTCTTTTTTCTCCACATTGGGGTCTTCTCCCCAGTTGTAGTTATCTCCACCTGCCATGCTGTTCCTCGTTTCTTCGGCGCCACGCGCCACGGCCTTTCAAAAACTTGAAGCATTCCTAAGCTCCAAATACAGGCGCAAAATACAACTAAAATGAAAAAATGTAAAGAGCATCCTCCTATTTTAAGATAAACCCCTACCACCCCTGATCTAAACTATATCCACCCCACCTTTACTCCAGGGATTACACCTGATGATCCTCCAGAGCCCTTTTAAGCTCCCTTTTATTACTCCATGTTTCTTGATGGCCTGGCGGGCGTAGTCGCTGCAGCTAGGCGTGTATCGACACTGAAAAGGATAGAGCATCTTCAAGAGGCCATTCCGTCCTGGAGACAAAAAGTCTTGGTAGATGCCAAGTAATCTGTCGAAGAATTTTTTCATAAAGACATCTGAGGCTTCTTCTATCCTTCTTCACGATCAAGTGCATCAAAGACTTCGGTTTCTTCTACCCAACGGATAGAGGGAAAAGGATACAGGACGACGTGAGTCTTCCCTTGGATCATATCTTTCGGGACAAAAGGATCTCGTTCGTTATCACTATTCACCCAAGCTCTAGAGTCTGAGCTTCCATGTCGGTTGTCTCCTAAGACAAAAAACTTCCCTTCAGGGACCTCAAAAGTTTTATTCTCTTCATCGCAGCTTCTTTTGTGAGCAGTCAAGCAGGTAGTCGTTCCGTCCCTGAGGTAGTCTTCATCAAGTTTTTCTCCGTTCACAAAAACCTCTCCAGCTTTGATATTGACGATGTCTCCAGGGGTGCCTATGACTCGTTTGATATAATATTCATCTTTATCATGAGGTGGGTGGAAGACGACGATGTCACCACGTTCTGGATTGTTGAGGTAGTACTCTACTTTCGAAACAACGATGAGTTCTCCATCAGAAAGAGTATTGACCATCGAGCTCCCCACTACTCGGAATGGAGCCAAAAGAGTCTTTTGGCCTACCACAAAGATAAGGATAATCACCACGCTATTGATCAACACATCGACAATAAACTCCCATAAGGTCTCTTCGTTCTTGTTTTTTCGGGCCATTTCGAAGCTAATAGATTCCAAAAATTTACCTGCTCAGTGTACGTCAAGAGCTGAGATTGAGGAAGGAGAATGTCAATTTTTGGTATATGAGAAGAGGAAGGGAAGATCGATAATCATACAAAAATTTGCTGGTAAATGGCCTTCTTAAATACGAGAGGTCTTCCCTCTTTCAAAAGAGTTAATTTTTAAGACATCTCAAATAATACTGACATGAAATTATTCCTGATCCTGATAAAGATGAATAGTTCCGTTCTTTGTTACCCGATACAGTTCATTGCCTTGAGTGTCATAGTATACAATCGCTTTCATGCCTTTTTTCCAGGGGTGTGCAGTATCCACAACCATCAGCCTTGGGGTGAAAACAAGATTCCAAGAGTGGGGTTCGGGTTCTTCTCTCATTCCATTATCCATTTCAACTATACATCCACCACCAATTCTTTCAGATCGAATATCCAATGAATCGGTCAATATTTGGAATAACAGTGAGTTGTGTCTACAACAGGACAGTTTTATCTGGGAAAAAACACTCATCAAATCAATCTCACCAAAACGACTGCTGAGAGCCTCATTTTTATCCCAAAAATCATCTTCACTCGAAACTTGGTCATGAACTTCCCTCAGCTCCATAATAAGAGTGCTGATTTCTTGGATTTGATCTAGAAAAGGAAGGGGCTTAAAATCTTTCACTCTCTGGATAATCGGATTGAGATTCTGTCGATCGATAATAAGCCCTTCTTCAATATCAACAATCCAATTGCCATTTCTCACCCCGGTGATTTTATATTTCGAAACATCATTACTCGCCCAGAGTTTGGCAATGCCTGGATCCATGCCCTTTGCTATTAAATATTCTATACGTTTTTTGGCTATATGAGGAATGATCTGTTCGAATGACATTGATGATGGGTATTCCTGAGCGTTAGGCGTATGTACGATAGCTCCATCTTCAAAACCACCCCAGGTGATATCAGAGTGCATCGCTTTGTATTCTTGAAACTCCCTCAGGTCCCGATGGACGACGAGCTGATTGATATTTTCAAATACTTCTGGCTGACCAATATCCAAGTCAGAACTGAGCTTGATAATATAGGGCATGATTTCACTAGCTCCATCCTCATCTTCGTGTCTGTTTCCAATAGCTTGCAGACACACATTGCCATCATCCTTCACCTCGCTAACGAGATATCCTATCTGAAAGGTCTCATCAGAACAGAAGAGAATATTTCCCTTTTTAAGGCTAGTTGTATCGATTTCTTCAAGTGCTTCACCATATACGAGAGTTTCTCCTTCCATCATGAGTTGATCTCTTTTGAGAGCCAGTTCCAATAACGCACGTCTAAGCGTTTCTGACTCAATTTCAGCCGCAATGAATGATTCTCCCATGCATGCATCTTCATGGAGTATCTTATTTACCTGATCCTTTTTCCAATCAAGGTAAAGCATTCGTGCTTCGTCGACGGTTTCTAGACCATTTGTGATGTGACGGTATTCTTGCAAGCGATCTGCAATTTTCTGTGCACGTATCTGCTTGCAGTGTTCTGCACCCTTCTGAAACTCGGCTAAAGTCCGGACGATCATTCCTTTGGCCCTTACAACATCTCGAGACTCTCCCTCCAGGTTGAGGTGTTCAGTGAGGGAGGCTCCGTACGATAGAGTCCGAATATTTTGTTTCGCTTCACCAAAAAACTCCTTCATATACAGATTAAATCGAGGCGGAGCATAAAGAAGTTTTATGAGTATCTTTCCTTCTGCTGTTTTTTCTACGACCTCAAAATGGAATTCACCGACGACATTCAAATATGTAATCACTTGACCCGTTTCTATGTGTTCGGGTTTGACCGCCTGAAGAGCCTTATCAGGTTCCCCAAGTTGAATTGGCACAGGGAGTGCGGAATACTTGAGAGAGGAAGCAAGTAGTTGGTGAAGAGTGTAATCTTCTGGGTCATTAGGGGATGGAGTTCGATCAGTAGCTTCTTCTGCTATGTGAGATGTTTCAATCATCTTCTTTTAAGAATGACAAATAGAGACTATCATCCCATTATAGCATGAATTGGGGGTTTAAAAAAGATGAGAAGAGTCTTTATTTCGTCATCGAGATCACTAAGCGGAGATGTAAGGCTTTAGCGACTTTTTTGAGAAAAGAAATACTAGGGTTGGAGTTCCCAGATTCAAGTCGTGAAATAGCCGACTGCTTTGTGCCTGCTTTCTTTGCAAGTTCAGATTGAGTGAGGCCTTCTTGGATTCTTTTTTCGATGATCATTGCCGCGATCTTGTATTCAGTTTCCATCTCATCATAAGCTGCTTTTACAGCTGGATCTTTCAGGGAATCTTTCTTAAATGTGGAATATTCTTTCATGCTAAAATTATAACGTATATGTTATGTGTTAACAAGTCCTGAGTATTTCGATTTTGCAATTTGGAGGTCTTTTTTGGGGATTTTGTTGCTCTTCTTCTGAAAAGCATGCAATAAGATGATTTCATCATTAAGAAAGCAATAAAGAATCCTTATTTCAATCAGGCCTTTTATCCTCAGAGAAAAAACATTCGCCGAAATTTTCTTGCTGTGGGGCATTCGGAGTTGCTCGCCATAAGTCCTGAGTAAATCCACAGTGCGGTGAACTTTAGCAATCGTATGAGCTTCTAAACTCCTGAGGAAATCCTCAATCTTTTTGTCATAAAAATGAATCTTCATGAAGTTCATGATACTCAGGCATCATTAAGAGAAGATGAAGGATAAAGACGCTTTTTACGTACTTGTCCTCGATTATAAATAATCAGGGGCTGAGGAGCTCCAGTGCGAGGACCTTCAAACTGAAAGAGTAGGCACCTAATCCGGTTTCAACACAGCTGAATATTCACCATGTTCTCCATAGAAAATGTGTTCAATCAACCATCCTGAGGCGATTGAAATTTTCTTGAGTTCCTTGGGTTCGATGTGAAGCCAATTGAACCAATCACTGATTTGGTCTTTGTACTCGATTCGGATTTTTACCGTACCAATATAGCGCCCAGAAGCACGATTTTTTTTGTGGTATTTAAGATGAACAGCATTAGTAGTCTTGGTGACGTCTATCGAGGTAAGCAGCAGCACACCATTGTTTTTGACGAGCTGGCGTAAAGATTTCAGAAGTTTCTTAGCTCCAGAAAGAGTACCTCCAATGCCAATATTATGTCCAAATAAAAGCAATGTATCGAACGACTGTTTTTTAAGAGTAGGGTGAAAAACATCCATCAGTTTAGCTTTTTTACATCCTCTTTCTTTACATACTTTGATGGCCTTGGGGGCGAAATCTATCCCAGTGATATCAAAGCCCTTTTTTTGAAAGTATAAAGTGTGTCTTCCAACCCCGCAGCCGACATCAAGGATTTTTCCTGAAGCATAAGGAATGACAGTTTTCTCAGTAGAGTAAAGTTTTTTACGAAAATAAATACTCAAACTTTCAGAATCTATAACGTCATCATCTCTCCGAATAATATGTGCTGTTCGATGGTTGCCTTTCCAGTAGCTGTAGACCATGTTTCCAAAAACATCTTTCATAAAAAATTTTAGATATTCTAAAGATATCATGGAGATCTCCATTTGACTCACTACTCTTGCTTCCCTCTACGTTCTTGCTAGAACTACGAAGGACAGGCAGAGCAGGCTTCTCTCTATCTCAGTTGGTTCATTATTATGTAAGTCTCTTCCTCATAAAAGCCTTTCCTGATGCAGTTTTAAGATATTTTTCGAACGCTCGTGCGGTTTGTTCTTCTTCAAAAGTACCAACCCAAAGTACTTTCCAAGGACAATAGTGAGCTGTATATTTTGATTTACCAGCATTGTGGTCTTTGATTCGTTGTTTTACATCAGCAGAAAAGCCAATGTAAATTCTTTCTGGAGTAGAAATACTTTTGATTATGTAGACGTAGTACATCTCCAAGGTATTAATAAAAAAGTGGCGCAGCCATCCGAAGCTGCGGAGTAGGAACATATATTTCATACATAAGTGCCAGTCTACGCTAAAGCTACGACTGGCATCCTTCGCAAGCGAAGGATGGGGCGGATGATGGGGCTCCCATTCGACTCCTTCGTCGCTCAGGGCATGCTTCTCACCCCATCGTAAACAAGCTGAGATAATATTTAGTAATTTTAGAATGGGGCGGATGATGGGGCTCGAACCCACGACCCTCGGTACCACAAACCGATGCTCTAACCAACTGAGCTACATCCGCCATAAAGAAACTGTCAAAAGACAGTAAGCCTATTGTACTGCCCAAAAAGGAATCTTCAAGAGGAAATATTCAAGAGTTCTTCAGGGGTCATCACTTTTACTATTTTTGAGGCCTCTCGTATCATTCTCTTATCCCAAGTCAGTAAGGTGGCTTGGGCAAGTTTTGCATGCGCGACGATGATCAAGTCGGATGTTTTAAGTGAGAGCTCAGGTATTAATTGACTCGCCAGGTCGTGAAGTTCTTCATCCATATCCATCTGAAAAGCTCCTCCCATGCTATGAATCATTTCTTGAATGGCATTCATCGAAAGTGCTTCGTGGGTTATTTGATAGTATTTATTCATAAGTTCTATCACTACAATTCTTGGGAAAAGAAGCACTGGCTTTAGTTGTCCTTCAAAGTCATCCCAAAGAGAGATTGCCGATGCATGGTGAGGCTCTTTATCAATCAAAAGAGAAATAAAGACACTGGTATCAATGACGTACTCTTTCATTATTTTATTCATATGATTCATCACGGTCTTCTCTTACGATTTCTACTGCTGAGATGGGCTGTCCGTCTTTGGTTGAGCGTATATAGTCTCTCCAGGTTTTCTTGGGTTTCTCAGTAAGATGTCTTTCATAAGGCTTTATCTCAAACAATGGCTTTGATCTGTAATAGACCACAAAATTCACCCCTCGTTCGATTTGACGTTTGATGGCAGGGAAATTCGTCCGGAGCTCCTTGGAGGTGATGTTTTTTGTCATAGGGATACTTAAGTATACCTTAAGTATAACTTAATGAGTAAGATGTATCAAGTATGCGAAAACATGCCTTTCTCAGCAAAAGAATAGTTATTAAAGGTATCTTTATTTCCACCGAGCAAGGCTCCCGCAAAGACTGCGGCTTGCTTTCTTTGCTCCGACAACAGCAACACCGAGTAGGGTTTGCTCTTCTGATGATTTTTTCTGTAGTTTTTCTTGGTACTCTTTATAAACATGAGAATTTTGGGCGCAAAGAGAGAAATCGAATACCTTTATGCTAGCTTCTTTCTCCTTTTCTTTGGCTTTTTTATAAAACTCCAACATTTGATCGCCCTTGATTGCCAGTATAGGTAAAACTACGTTACCAAGACCAGCATGTACAACTCCTGAAGCATCTGTCACTGCTGGTCCGAAGCAGGATGAATCTACTTGATTCCCAATCAGTTGCCCCAGCATGGTACTGACATTTAAGGTGCGCCAGTCATCCATTTCTTTTAGTTGTTCATTCAAAACGATATATATAATAGTTTCTTCAGGCATGATAAAAACATTAAAAAAATAGTTCACCTTAAATCATGACAAGATAAAAGGTTTAGAGAACTATAAAAGATGAATATAAAGGTATCAATAGTGTGATATGCTATTAGTTGTCAAAATAAACATGACAAAAAATGAAACAACAATTAATCGCTCAAGGCCTTACCCCCAAAGAAGCACAGATTTTCACAACGCTTGTCAGGTACGGCTCAAGCAGAGCTTCCACACTTTGTGCAAGAGTAAATATTAATAGAACATTGGTGTATGCCTTGCTTGAGAGTTTGCTTAAAAAGGGTTTCATCGAAAAAATAAGCCAAAATGGAAAAACATTTTACATCGCAAATGATCCACAAATTTTCGTTAGAAACGCTCAAAAGCGTCTCAGCCAAGCTAAGGTCTTATTAGATGATCTCCATAATATACAGCTCATAAAAGCTCAGCCAATTATTAGGACTTTCCAAGGACTGGAAGGGATTTTAGAGATGACTGACATTTTTCTTGAAGAAGCTAAGCAAGCCGGTGGAGATATGTTGCAAATGGGTCAGGAAATTCAATTCGTCCTGCAATATCCTGATCTTATCGAAAATTTCATCAAGAAACGTTTTGAATTAGGAGTACCGCTCAAACTCCTTTGCAATAAATTCGAAGGCTTCAACAAATACCTGAATGCAGAACGTGATCCAATCGAGATGAGGGAGGTGAGGTTAGTTGAGAGAGAAGAGTTGGACGTTGATTGTACTACCTATCTCTACGGTGACTCCATGGCAGTGATGTCTTTCGCTGACGAGATGCAGGGGTATATCCTGAAAAGTAAAAACATCAGTGACTTAAATCGAAAGATGTTTTTTTTAATCTGGGAGAGGATTTGAGTGGTTTAATCTTCCACCACAGGCAAAGCTTCCCTTCTCCGTTCCATACTGACTACTGTTTCGACATGGTGAGTTTGTGGGAAGAGATCTAGCGGTTGTACTTTTTCGATGACGTAGCCGTGTTTTTGGAAGTCGATCAGATCTCGAGCCAGTGTTGCTGGGTTACAAGAGACATAGACCACTCGTTTTGGCATCAAGCTCAGCACTTTTTGGCGAGTCTTATCAGCGATCCCCGCTCGTGGCGGATCAAGGATGAGGACATCCATATGCAGATACTTATTTCTCTGGGCAAAAAGAGTCTTCTTCACATCTCCAGCAATGTAGCTGCAGTTTGCCAATGAATTCATACGAGCATTCTCGTTCGCATCATCTACAGCTTCTTCGAGGATTTCCATCCCGATGACCTCACGAGCTCCACGAGCGATAAACTGCCCAATGGTTCCAGTCCCACAGTACATATCGAGGACTTTTTCGTGGCCTTTGAGTTGAGCTGCTTCTTTGACAGCTTCGTAGAGTTTCTCAGCGGCGAGAGTATTAGTTTGGAAGAAGGAAAAAGGTGAGATCTTAAATTGCAATCCACCGAGCTCTTCCAAGATATAGTCACGACCAAAAAGAACATCAACTCTCTTGTTTTTATGTCCATTGTATCCGATAGCTTTCCCAAAATTCACAGTATGGAGCACGCTTTGGAGCTTGTCACCGAGCACATCTCTGAGCTCTTCGGCTAAGTGCTTGTTGATCTCGTGCCCAGGTCGGGTGATGAAGTTAATCATCCATTCGCCAGTCTTCACTCCCCTCCTCAGGATCAAAAATTGCCAGAATCCATCAGGACGCTTTTGGAAATCAAAAGGTTCGATATCTGTCATCCGCACATATCTTCGTATCACATCGAGGACTACTGGGAGTTTTTCATCGAAGATGACACATGATTCGATCGGTATGATGGAGTTAAACTTTCCTCTTTCCCGGAAACCAAAATCAACATGTCCATCCGCATTATGTCCGAAAGAAAGCTCAATTTTATTTCGATAAAACCAAGGATCCGGACTAGGGATGATGGGTTCTACTTGGAGATCAGGCATTTTCCCGAGTCTTTGTAGCGTCTCTTGGACTTGTTCTTGTTTAACCTCAAGTTGGTCTTCATAGCTAAGGTTTTGCCAGATACATCCTCCACAAGAAGGCTGTTTGTCGTTGATCTTCCCAGAAGTTGCAAAGTAAGGACACTTTGCTCCGGTGATCTTAGGCGACTCTTGTACGATCTCTTGGATCTTTGCGATGACATATTGAGGTTTTTTCTGAGTCACGTAAGCTCGGACAATTTGTCCAGGGATACCTCTTTCGACGAAAACACGAAGGGCTCCAAGTTTCTCAAGTTGCTCAGCAGGCATATCCATTTCTTCTTTTGGGAACTCATACACCGCCATCCCCAGTCCTCCGAGGACCAATTTTTTGATTTCAACTTCTAAGACATCACCTTTCTTGATGCTTTTGACTTCTAAAGTCTTTTCAGGACGTTTCTGTTTGTTTTTATGAGTAAAACGACGTCGTGGTCTTTTGTTTGTAGTAGGAGCAGGCATAGCAGAAAAGTCGATAAAGTGGATACAGATTAGATCCTAAAAAGCGAAAGCTTCTTGGTATCTTATTATACTAAGGATCGAGGAGTGCTGATTGTCCCGCGTCGATCTGTAAGATTTATAGCATAAACAGGCCATTTTTGGCAAGAGACTATTGTCTTTCGACCTTTTTTATCTTCGTCAATCTAATCCAGGTGTGAGAGGGCAATCTCCTCAGTACAATAGCAGAGGCGTTTGAAAAAATTTGAAAATCGCCATGCTTGGAGAAAGAAATGCACAATTTTCAGTTTTCAATTTCCATTCAATACTCAAAAAACAATGATCATTGAATAAATGAAACATTGAAACTTGATTGAAAAATGGAAACTAGAAATTGAAAATTCAATATTCAGCCTCAAGCTCCCCAAACTCCTTAAGCTCTTATTCTCCTGGTCTACTCCGACAATACATCACGCTACGTCTGGATCTCTGTCATTATTACTATTGTATTAGTGATTGTCGCTTATGCTTTTTGGGGTCCTCAGCTCGATAAGCTTCTCCGAGGAAACGTCCTGCTCTCTCAGATTACTCCTATCGTTCAGCTTGAGCAGGAGTATTTGTTGAAGCTAGAAAATTCACTCTCTCCCTTAAGTCCGGAGGAAGTTGCTTCAGCAGAAGCTTTACAGCAGCGTTTTATCGAGACGCTTTTTATTCACGTGAAAGAGTTTGACGTAAAAGATTCCAATTCAGCGACAAAGTTTCTCGTAGAATACTATGGCTTCACAGAGCCAATCCCAGCTGGTGTTCAAGAAAACATGAAAGCAGCAGTAGAAAAATTCATCATCAGTTATCCCCTCTTCGCAGATGGAGAAAATTCATCTGACACGACCAGCACAACCTCTACAGAGACTACTAACAACACTACGAGTGCATCAGCAGAAAAAGACTTCCAACCTTTCCTCGACCAGATCATCACGATTCTCGCCAATCATCAAGTCTCTACGAATAACCATCAGTCCGTCAAACGAGCACAAACCATTCAAAGCTTGATGGAGGCTTTTGCCAACGAACTCTAAGAACTCTAACCCCCCTGCATGCGAAAAGCACTGCAAATCACCGGATTCCTACTCATCTTGAGTTTTCTTATCTACCTGGTCCCACCAGTGAGAGATTATGTGAATGAATCTTTTCAGGCTCAAGTATCAGAATTCGTCCAACTGGAACAATGTGGATGTACTGAGGATTCGCCTGATTTCTTCTGTATCACAAAGTTCGTCCCTGCAGGCACTTGTATCGATGGACAGAGTACTTCAGGAACGAATACCCCTCAGACAATGGGAGGAGTAGAAAATCCTAATGAGATCATAAAGTGTGATGTCCCTGAGCAAGCCATTACCACAATAGTGGAACGAGTGACTTGTATTCTCGAGTACGGAGGGACGGTGATAGAAGACAATGAGTCTCAAAATACGATTGGATTTGTAGACGAGCAAGGAGCTACAAGCCCAGATCTATCAGAAATGATAAAAAATGAATTAACAAAAGAGGGTTTCATCACAGAGTCACAGTTGATATCTCCTGAACAAATGATTGAAATCGGGAGCAATCAAAATATAGATCTCGGTGAGCTGATGAAGAGAAAACTAGAAGAAGATGGTTTTATAGATGAAGAAAAAAAGATTACAGAAGAAGAACTCAAAGTGTTAACTGCTGATGCATCTCCTGCTCTCAAAGAAACTCTAGAAAAAAAGCTCTTGGAAACAGGCTTTTTGGAAAGTTCTTTCCATGGGATTGAGCCAAAAAGTCCATTCGATGATGGAGGGAAATTAATAACGCCACCAGATGGAGATGGGGCAAAAATTGGTCAAGAGCCAATAGATGCTGATAATCCAGAAAAAAATCCAGCCGAGTCAGGAGAAGAAAGAGTTGATCCTACAAAAGAAACCGTTCTTTTAGGGGGAAAATCTATCCTAGATCCGGCAGGAGCAGGCTTCGATGAAGCAAAAACAATCGTTGAGGCAGCCTTAGGAAAATTAGGTATAGCAGGCCAATCAGTTGAAACTCTCTTACCAACTCTAGCCGCAGAATTGGGCTTAGAAGGTCCTCTTGGGCCAGGCATAGAAAAACTTCTCCGAGAATGTATTAATGACCGATTAGGAAGATCTGGAGAAGGAGCTTTAGTAGGGGCGGCACCACAGCCTGGCGAAGAAAATAGCGCGGGGGCTACTGTGAATGATCCAGGAGGTTCTACTACCGGTACTACTCCAGGTGCCAGTACAAATGGGACCAATGGAGGCTCAGAAGATACAGATGGAGTAAAAGTAGCTCCTGGTAGAAGGATCTCCCTAGGAGGAAAAGAGTATGATCTCTCAGTTGATGATGATCTAAAACTAGTCAAATTAATACTAGAAGGGAAAATTCGTGAATTGCTGATGTCTGATATTGCCTACGAATCCCTTTTGGGGCTTTTAGGTCTTGAGCCACCTATAAATGCTTCTCTTGAAGAGCTCATTCGAGCTTGCCTTCGTTTTTTCGGAGACATGACAGACGATGCGGCTGAAGCTACTGGCACAGATACTGGAGGAACTGTCACAGGTGGAGATACTGGTGGAAATACTGTAGGTGGTACTGTCGTACGTGGAGGAGAAGATTCAGGAGAAACAATAGGAGGAACTGAAAATCCAGATGGGACCACAATGGATCCTCCTACTGAAGAGACTCCACCGAAACAACCACCAACCACCACACCTCCACCAGAGTATCCACCACCACCGCCTCCTCCAGTTTGCCCACAGTGCCCTAGCTTATTTCTCTGGGATGCTGGAGCAGCACATGATGGCGGAGTCTTAACCCACTATGAATGGGATGGACCACATTTCATGGTAGGAAGATTAGTCCCTCTGGTACCAACCGGTTCACTCAGGTTAGTAAAGCCTGATCCTGTTTTCCAAGGATTTCAAAAGATAGAAGAACCAATAGTCTGGCTTGGACAAGGGGATAAGAGTGTTGATGGGGAGCTCGAACCACACTGTTGTGATGATGAAAATGCCAGCATTGATCAGGATGGATTGGTCTATGTAAAATCAAACAAAAACCAAATAACAGCATTCCTTCAGCATATCGCAGGTGCTGCTTCCAATCCGGCGAATCCTCCTACAACCCATCTCGGGACTTATATCGTAGCTCGCTACAAGCGAGTCGCTGCTCAAGATTACGAATTTTATGTCATTGATGCAATCCCAGTCCGACAGACTGGAGAAGTGAGTATCTCGGTAAATGATCCATTCCGTATGAGTCAAGGAGTATTGGATGGCGAAGGTTGGTTGAGATTGATATATATGGATGCAGATGAAGTAAACTACGGATTCACAGTAGAGGAAATCGAAAACGACTGGGATGGGACACATTCTAAGCTAATGGAAATCATCAACTTACCAGCTATTAATCCATTTGATCCAAGTATTCCAAAGGGAGAAGTCGAAGACTACTGGTATGGAGAGGATTGCGGAGGCAACTTTGGATTCTATGATCCGATGCGAATCCCCTATTGCCCAGAAACATTATCAGAACCAGCTATTCAAGATAAGATCAATATCAATGTGGTTTGTGAAAATACCAACACGAATATCTGCAATAATGACAACAATGGAGGGAATGGTGACTTCGGAAACAGCGCTGGAGAAGCAGAGGACAATGGTCCGCTTGGAGAGTACCTAGAGTCTATCCTAAAAGATCCAGCCGACAACAATCCACAAATACGTTTAGAAAAAATGCTTAAGGCATTAATAGCTTACTTAGCTGCACTTGCTAATAAATTTTCTCTCTAATGAAGAAACTGCTTTCTCTTATCGTAGTATTACTTGTCCTCAGTCCTTCACTAGTACGTGCACAGAGTACAAATCAGATCACCTGTGTGCCAGTGCAACAGCTTGCAAAGGATAGAACACAGTTAGAATGCCGCATGAGAAGTGCTGAAGTCCCTTACTTCCTCGTCTCTGAGATTGCCTTTCCCTTCAATGTCACTCGCGTGATCAAAGTCTCTTCATCATACGCAGCTGTCGTAGGACTCCTCTACCCTTCAAAAGTAGTAGACGACACGGTATTCGTAGGAGCAGTGAGCTGGGGAGATCGGACAGTAGATCCTCAAGTACAAGCTATTCCTTTTGATTCACTCTCTGTCATGCTTGAGACAGACCAGTCTATGAGAGATGTCAAAAAATCTTTGGAAGAGGGCTCGATAGACGTTTCACTTCTCTCACCGAATCCAGCAAACCCTTTGGAACCAGTCTTCCAAACCCTGACAGTCGAAGACAATATTCTTTTCGATGGGACACTCATCCTCGAATCATTCAGTCAATATGTTGATCCAGGAGTGCTTCAGTTCATTCGTCTCGGAGTAGCCTGTTACGAACAAACAGCTCAAACATGTCTCAGCAATGTGATCCAAAATCTTTAGTCTCATGAAACGACAATTTTTCAGCTCGGCGGCCATCATCAGCCTGCTCCTCTTAGCAGTACTAAGCCCAGGTGTTTTCGCTCAAGAGGCACCTTCAGGGATGCAATTCGTTTGTAATGGAGTAGATGTCGCAGCAAAGACTACAGTCTGTGAGCTCGAAGTCCCTGCCGACACCGTTGGTACGGAGATGGAGATCAATATCCCAAAGCAACAACAATTCACGACTCTGACAGAGCTTAAAGCAGCTGAGGATATCCCTGATGGAGCTATTTTCTTTAAGATGACTGCTACTGATAGTGCATCATCAGTTAATCTTGAGATTGATTACGCTGATCTCAATGGGAAGTCTGCCCAGGCGGAGCCTTTTAGTTTGATTCAATTTAAGATCAGCTTAGTGAGCGTTGACCCAGCTCTCTTCCCGATCACTATCCCAGGAGAGCTTACGACAGATTCGGTACTCTACAATGCTGACTCATTAGCTACTGGTACAGCAAGTTTTCAAGCGAATACGGGCACAGCACTCCCTATCGTCTTAGCTCTCGGTACAGGGACGACTACAGGAGGAGCTACAGATGGAGGAAGTGGAGCTGGTACTGGCGGTGGAGATGACGGTGGAGGGAGTGGAGGAGGAGGTGGTGGTGG
>CAYGQA010000022.1:0-22840 GCA_964352145.1 uncultured Candidatus Peribacteria bacterium | reverse complement strand
TTTCTGACGAGATCTGGTGAGGTGACAGGATTATTAATTATGTTTTATTATTGTAATAGTAATGAGTAATGAGTAGATAGTGAATTCATTGGATTTAACTCCTCTAAGGACAGTTTTTTTACTGTCGTCTCTCCGAGGAAGCGAAGGAGTCTTCATACTTATTCGACTGAGTCTGTTATTTCGAGAAGATTCTTATCTACACTGAATAAATATGTGTACATGTTATGTAATGAGTCTCTTTCGATCCCCCAGAGAATCAGATATAAAGTGTTTTGATTTCCCTTGGCCCTTGAAATTTGGACCTTGGCCCTTGTCACTTCCTTTGTTATCCTAAAGGTCCTTTTTTATCTTATATATATTCGATGAACAAAATCCTCACTCTTGCAGAACCCCTTCATGAGCAAAAAGCCTTACTGAAGCGCTTCAAAGGGTCTTTTCATGATCTTACGAAAGTTTCAACACAACGTGTAGCCCGTGTAGAACTTCACTCAGACTTAGATCAGGAACAAGTTGATCAACTGCAGAGCCTACTTTTAAGTGGGAAAGAGGAAAAAATCGATCACGCATCGCTGCCTCATGCGAAAATATTTGAGCTGGCTTACCAGGCTGCAGTACTTGATCCAGAGCACACAGCTATCCAAAAAATGGTGAAATCTCTCAATTTTTCTGAAAGTATCGCAGCTGTGAAGATGGCGACTGTTTATGCTTTTGAAGGACTTACTGAGGATCAGGCGAAGAGCTTGGTTTATAAATATCTCTACAACGAAATCTTGAATGTCTTGATCCATCCAGGTGCAGAACCAGAGGCTCTCTTGATAAAAGCAGAGGCTGAGCCGATTGAGATCATCACTGGTTTCCGAGAGATGAACTTACGTGAACTAAAAGAACTAAGTGAAAAGAGAAGTCTCTATATGGAAGACCACTACCTGGAGGAGGCTCAGAGAAAATTCCGAGATGATCTGCAACGTGATCCGACTGATGCCGAGCTCGAGTATCTCGCTCAACGAACATCTGATCACTGTTTCCATACGACTTGGAAATCATTGGGACTTTTTAAAGAATTAAAAAAAGAAGTCGATAAAGTACTGCCTAAAAGACCAGATATCGTTTCTGTTTTTGTGGATAACTCTGGAGTGATGGCAGCGAGTGAAGAGCATGAGATGACCTACATGATCAAAGGAGAAACACACAACAGCCCAACTGCAATCGCTCCCGTCGGAGGTGTGGAGACCATGCACGGAGGTTGTCTGAGAGATATCATTGGTACTGGACAGGGAGGATATCCGACGATGGCTTCTCAAGTCTTCATCATCGGAGATCAGACGAAAGAAGAAATGAATAAAAAATATGAAGTCGACAGCTTCCTTGACCCACTGGTGATTTTAAAAGGAATGGTCGAAGGAGTGAGGAATTATGGGAACCCTATGGGAGTACCAAACTTTGGAGGACGGATCTTCAGACATCCTCAATTTTTTGGGAAGCCCTTGGCTCTCGGGATATGCCTTGGTACAGGTGAACGGAAGTATTCGAAGATTGGAACGCCTGAATCAGGTGACATCGCATTACTCGTCGGTAACCCGACTGGACGTGATGGGATCCATGGAGCGACTATGAGTAGTGCGGCTAGTAGTGAAGAGATGATCAAAAAAGAAGGGGCCGCTGTACAGATCGGTGATCCTTATACAGAGCGACTTATCATGGAAGCTACTCCGAAACTACGATCATTAGTCCGTGCTTACGGAGACCTAGGTGCTGGAGGGATTGCTTCTTGTTTTGGAGAGATGGCTGAAGGAGTGGGAATAGAAATGGATTTAGAAAAGATCCCAACGAAATATGAGGGACTAGCTGCTTGGGAAAAACTTGAGTCTGAAGCACAAGAAAGGATGGGAATGGCTGTTTCACCTGAGAATCTCGCGAAGGTCAAAGAAATCTTGGACCTCCATGAAGTCCCATATTTTGAATTAGGGACTTTCACCGGATCAGAACGGCTGGTCGTGAAACATGGTGAAGATACGATCGTGGATTTAGATTACGAATGGTTGGAAAGCTTCCCTATTCCTCAGAAAAAACTCAATCAATGGATACCGCAGCATGGTGAAGTGAATCTCGCCGAGCATGTAGATGAGAGTCTTACTCTCCGAGATGCGGTATTCCAAGTACTCTCTCAACCTGAGCTTGCTGACCAATCACTTTTCACTCGACGTTGGGATAGTACTGTCCAAGGGAAATCATTACGTGAGGCTTCTGCTCCTTTTACCAACATGCCTTTTGACCAAGGGATAACCGTTCCAGATCCTGAGACTGGGATCACCCAAGTGCTTTCACTCACCACCAATCCTTATTGGGCTGGGAATCCTTATAACATGGCCCGAGCTACTTTTGCTGGGACTGTTTCGAAGCAAATCGCAGCAGGAGTGAAACGAAAAAAGATTGCGATGTGTGATAACTTTTATACTCCGAAATCTCGAGATGAAGTTGATTTCCAACTCGTTGAAATGGTACGAGGGATCAATGAAATGATGGCTGACCTTGAAACTCCTATGATCTCTGGGAAAGATTCTTCTTCTGGTACTACGAAACTGACAAAACGAGAAGATGGGAAAATCGAACACTTTGAGATTGTACCGACCATCTGCATGTCCGCGATGGGAGCTGGTGAAGATGCGCTGAAAGTCCCTAAAAAAGCTTTTCAAAAAGTTGGGAATAAGATTTTCTTCGTGCAAGCTGGGGTAATGAATGATGATAGTGGGAATGTACTCTTAAAGAAATCAGTGAGAAGTACTTTTCTCAATATTGAGATAAATATCGAAGAGTACAAAAACTGTATCGACCGATTATCTGAAATAATTGAAGAGGGGAGTATCGATGCCATTAGTGTCCTCGATGACGGGGGAATCGTTCACCGACTTTTTGAAATGATTTTAGGTTCTGGACTTGGTGCTTCACTTCATCCTAATGAAGCGATCCATGGTGATGGATCAATCATCGATGTGATTGCTTACCTGACTCGAGTGCTTCCTGGTGCCTTCATCATCGAAGCTGAGTCGGCTGAGATGCTCGAAGGGTTGGATGCTGTTGAGATTGGGACGGTCACAGAGACTCCAGAGTTAGTCGTGAATGGAGAGAAGATAGGTCTAGGAGAGATGAAAAAAACATGGCACGGAGTCTGGTACAAGATCTTACAAATACCAAGAGAACACGAAGAAATCGAAGCACCAACATCAGTACTCCCCTTCTCAGCTACTACAATAGAGAAGAAGAAAGTGAATGTCGTCTACAGTGCTGGGATCAACTGTCATCAAGAAATGGTCAGATGTTGGGAACTCCTAGGCTGTGATACCAATTTGATTTCTGTCACTGATCCTCATGCCAAGTTTGCTGATGCCGATATCGTGGTCTTCCCAGGTGGTTTTGCAGATGGAGATTATCTTGGCTCAGCGAAGGTTTGGCATCGTTTGATGGAAACTCAATTTAAAGATCAGATGGATTATCTGAGAACTGGTAAAACCCCTGTACTTGGTATCTGTAATGGATTCCAACTCATGACTCGATCTGGATTCTTTGGCCAAAACCTCAGCCTTACTTTTAACGACACAGCAGATTTTGAACAACGTTGGGTTAAAGTGAAACTGACAGAAGAATCTGTGAATTCCATCTGGACCAAAGGACTTGAAGGGAAGGAATTGATCGTGCCGATAGCTCATGGCGAAGGCAAGTTTGTGATCGAAGGAGAAATGAATACATCAAAAATCTCTATGGTCTACAGCCCAAATGAATACCCAAATAACCCGAATGGTTCTGTTGATGGTATCGCTGGAGTTTTTGCAGGAGAGCAAGGACAGTTTTGGGGAGGAATGCCTCATCCAGAACGAGCCATTGAAAACTACCACTTTAGTCAGCATGGATTGTTGTTCTTTGAGAATGTGTTGAAGAACTTAGGATAAGGTCCAAATATTAAGGGCCAAGGGCCAAGTAAAGACACTGATTGCATGCGACCTCCCCTATCCCCTTTCAGGCGAACTCCTCACTCCCTCTTTTAGAATTTCTTTGAGTGTTGTCACTTGAAACTTGGTATTTGTTTCGCATTTTATCTTTGATTTTTGATATTTTTGCATTGTGATTTGAATGAAAATTATAAATTGAAAATTTACCCCGCATGAAATGTTCGATGGAACTGCGGGGTTGAAAATTACTACTACTGACATGAAACTCAATACAAAGCTCAAGCTCATCTACCTCTCTGAGTTTTTCGTCTACTTCCATCTCTTCGGTGGAGTACTCATCCCCTTCTTTATGATTTGGGGTGGTTTGAGTATGACAGAGATCATGCTTCTTCAATCTTGGTTTTCTTTTTGTGTATTGATCTTAGAAATACCAACTGGCACTCTTGCCGACAAGCTTGGTAGAAAGAACACCATGTTAATCGGACTAGCTGTCTGGGCTGTTGGTATTTGGATTTATGCAGCTTATCAAAATTTTTCTTTATATATTCTGGCAGAAGTGTTTTGGGCTCTTTCTACTGCCTTGTTTTCTGGAGCCAAGGAAGCGCTCATTTATGATACTCTTGTCGACCATGGTGAAGAGAAACAGTCTGAGAAAGTTTTTGGAAGATTTAAGATCTCTCACCTCTTAGGAATAATGATCGCAGCACCTATCGGGAGCTGGATTGGTGCTACGTATGGATTGCAGTGGGCGATGATGGCGATGATTATTCCGGTTTTTTTGGCAGGGCTTGTATTACTTCTTGTCCCAGAGCCGAAGGCAGCCCAGCAAATAATCATTGATGATGACAGCCCAAGTATCAAACCTGCTGCATGGCAAGCCACCAGAGAGTTTTGGAAACAAATCACTGAGGGCTGGAAATTTTTTAAGAATCACCCTTCTCTAGGAATCATGACTTTCGATATGGTGACACTATGGACACTGTCCTTCATGATCATATGGTTTCATCAACTCCTCTTGGAAGATATCGGTATTGATAGAGAATACTTTGGCTGGTTCATTTCTCTCTCTCTTGGGTTTCAGATTATTGTCTTGAATGTCTATCCTTACATCGAGAAGAAACTTGGTTCTAAGAAACGCTACCTTTCTCTTAGTGGATACTTACCAGCTTTGGGATTTCTAATCATTGCCATATACCCACACGTGCTGACAATTCTTCTGGCACTTTTCTTTTGTAGCGGCTTTGGACTCACACGGAGGACTCTTTATGTCAGCTATATGAATAGCTTCATTTCTTCTCACCAAAGAGCGACGGTAAACTCCTTTATCAGTATAGGAATCCATATCGTTGCCTTTGTGATCAAGCCAGGTTTAGGCTTCTTAGCTGATTGGAACATAGCAGCTGTGCTCTACATCCTCGCTCTGCTCTGTGCTGCTATCACTTTCTTTTCTAGAGTTGAAGAAAGCATGCTCAAAAACTCATGAGGAGGAGTTTGCCGTTTTGCCCTCAAGAAAGGTTTGACCTGAGCTCACAAGAAAAGTAATGTGATATCCCTATTTATAATCTTTATTATTTCATTTTTTTGTTATGGATGATATGGATTTGGGTTTTAGCATGTACCCTATGCAAGTTGGTTCAAAAGCTCCAGAATTCAGAGCGGAAGCTTTCATGCCAGATGCTACTTTTCAACATGTTGCTTTAGAAGACTACAAAGGTAAATGGGTGGTTCTTTTCTTTTATCCACTTGATTTCACTTTTGTGTGCCCTACTGAGATCTTAGAATTCAACAAACACGTTGCTGACTTTGAGAAAGATAATGCTCAGATCCTAGGAGTAAGTGTTGACTCGGTATATTCTCATCAAGCTTGGAGTAAAGACCTTGGTCAATTGGCATTCCCACTTATCTCAGACATTACCAAAGAGATCAGCATGGATTACGGTGTCCTCTTGGAAGAACAAGGAATTGCTCTTAGAGGTTCATTTATCATCGATCCAGAAGGAGTACTCCGACACATCACTGTGAATGACCTTCCTATTGGACGATCTGTGAAAGAGACTCTTCGTGTCCTTCACGCTGCTCAATCAGGAGAACTCTGCCCTGTAGGATGGAGTAAAGGAGATGACACGCTTGGTAAGGCATAGTACAATGCTCGTATCTGATATCTTATAGAAAAACTCTCATGGCTAAATGTACTTATAAAGATGAAAATGGTGATGTCCACGATATCGCTATCGATACTGGGAAATCCATCTTGGAAATGCTTGAAGAAGCTGGATTTGACTATCCTTTCTCTTGTATGGCTGGAGCTTGCAGCAGCTGCAAGATCACTGTCCATAAAGGTAAAGAACACCTACAGCTTGATAAATTTGGGACTCCTTTGATGCCAGTGGATGACAATGAATTCCTGACATGTATCGCTGGTGTAAGTGATGAGGCAGGCTCTGATGAGCTGGTCGAAATCGAACTCGAGAAAACAGATGACTAAAGCAGGTGGAAATCTTAAAAGAACCCTAGAGTTTATACTCTGGGGTTTTTTTGTTTTACTAGTTTTTTCTATTAGAGAGCCTCAAGGAAGTATAAAAAGGAGTAGAAGAATACCAGATAAAAGGGGGCAAACCTGATATCTTCTACTCCTTTTTGCCGTGGAGATTCCACGGCGATTGCACTTTGTCATAGAAATTTTGACATTGCAATACTAATACTTCACCTTTTCTTTTTTGTGAAATTTTCTTATGATTTTGTGAAATTTTTCTTAAAAAGTCTTTGTTTTTCAAGCTCTTCTAAAAATTTTTCTTTCGGAAGAGTATTCATAATGTCTCCTTTTTCTAGCCATCCTCTACGAGCAATAGCTGCTCCTAAGTCTCTAAACCAGAGAGTATCTTTGTGGTGTGAGTCAGTAGAGATAACGAACTTTACTCCCATTTCTTTTGCTTTTTTTAAGTGCTCCCAAGACATATCCTGTCGTTTTGGCTGAGAGTTGATCTCAATCCAAGTATTGGTTTCTACAGCTTTTTCAAAAAGTTTTTCATAATCAATAGGATATCCTTCCCGACTCCCTATGAGTCTTCCTGAGATATGCCCAATGATATTTACGTAAGGGTTTTCCATAGCAGCTATAATGCGCTCAGTATTATCTTTCTTAAAACCTGCATGCACTGATGCCACTACGATATCCATTTGCTGAAGAATTTTTTCTGAAAAATCTAAACTCCCATCAGCTTTTATATCTACCTCCGTACCTGAAAGGATTTTTACTTTTACTTTCTTTTGCACTTTCTTTATTTCCTCGGACCTCTCTCCTACATCTTCATCTGTCATACCATTTGCTACGATGAGTCCTGGTGAGTGGTCAGTAAGTGCTAAATATTCTATACCCAATTCATCAGCTTTTTCTGCCATTTCTAATACGGAATTATTCCCGTCAGAGAAAGTAGTATGCGAGTGCAGGTCTCCCTTTATATGCTTAGCTTCGACAAGTTTTGGAAGTGCTTTTTTAAGTTGAGCTGCAGCAATCTCCCCAGAGTCAGTCCTCATCTCAGGCGGCACAAATTGAAGTCCGATAGCCTTGTAGACTTCTTCTTCCGATTTCCCCGCAACTTTTTCTCCTTTCTCATTGTTGTCTTTTATTTTAAATACCCCATACTCATTGATCGTGAGTCCTTTTTCTCGAGCAATAGTTCGCAGATGTACATTGTGCTCTTTTGAACCGGTGAAGTACTGAAGAGCTGCTCCCCATTCATCAGCTTTTACTACACGTAAATCTATCTGCTGATCTCCTTCAAGGATGATTGATCCTTTTGTATCCCCCTCTGCGAGGATTTTTTTTGTTTGAGGATGAGAGACAAAATAATGAATAAGCTCTTTTGGTTTTTTAGAGATAGCGAGGAAATCTAGATCTCCGATAGTTTCTTCTTTACGGCGGAAGGACCCTGCTGTTTCCAGTTTACTCGTCAGTTGTGAATCCTTTAGATACTGAGACATCTCTTTGACGATCGGATACATGCCCCCCATAAGCTTCCTTTCGTTGAGGCTGGCTGCCACCTCAAGTCCTTGCAAAATATTTTCTACAGACTTTGGGCCCATACCTGGGAGCTCTGCAGCGACTCCTGACTTCAGAGCCTTCTTTAATGAAGACTTGTTGGTCACGCCTAATTCTCTCCAGAGCATTTGTACTTTCTTCGGACCTAGTGATGGGACATCCATCAACTCGAGTAAACCCTTTGGAAATGATTTTTTGAGTTTTTCATAAGTCTGCACTTTACCCGTCGTGATGAACTCATGAATCTTCCCGGATATAGCTGGACCCACCCCCGGTATTGCTTGAAGTTTCTTTGGGCTATCCATCTTGGACATATCTTCAGGATAGTACTTCAGTGTTTGAGCTATTTTTCGGTAAGAACTGATACGGTAGCGATCTTCATCTTTACCTCCTAGGAGATAAAGGTCCGCCATGTGATCGAATAGCGTTGCTAAAGTTTTATTTACACTCATGAGTATTTTTAAAAAAATCCCTTCTAGTATAGAGGAGATTTATCGAATGTATAATGGGAGGTAACCAAGTCTCGACTTTTCTTAGTTCTCCCCAGGTTTTTGTTTATCGACGGGGCCCTTACCCGTCCTCTGGCAATCGCCAATGGAACTCGGGGGAGAGCTGTCGAGAACGATGTCCAGAGACACAAGCGGATTTGAAAAGTGTTTCGACTTGGTTACCGAAGAATTCTTAACCCGGTACACCGGGCCTAAATCCAGCTCTTATATTCAAGCTTTGAACACAAGAGACGAACTTATAGATAAAGGGAGGACTCTCAGTAATACTTTGAGCTCTCCCCTTCCTTGATCCTCTGGGGAAAGTGGGGAACAGTGAGAACTTGACCAAGGAAAAGTTCATCACTGGAGACAGCTCCAAGCTGTTTTCAGGATACTGGAGAAATACGCTGAGTATACCCCTGCAGTATCCTGAAAGATGGAAGATTACTGAGAGTCCAAGACCTTGAGATACATCTCAAAATCGACAGCGACATGATACGCTATATTTAAATGTTGTCAACATCTGACGATAAATTATTTCCTTCTTTATGAAGCTCTAACATTTGTTGTCTATTTTTAACAAATGTTCTATAATGCGGTCTTGATAATTTTTGCATTGGTCTTTTATGAATTCTCCTCTTTCTTCCGTTGGGATGCCAGTTCGCATGGAGACAAGTCAGTCAGCTAATAGCTCAGCATTTTCTGATGTTTCCGACCTCGAAGCTCAGTCAATCAGCTCACGGGAAAATTTTGTCAGAGCAATATCGGCTGTAAAATATAGGGCTCTTAAGGATATTGAAGCTTTCGACATCAGCTTTCCTTTGGAAAAAAAAATCACAACAACGCGCTATAAAACAGACGCAGATCCCATTGACCTATACATCCATGAATCAAAGAAATATGAGCCTCTTAAACTTGAAGAAGAAAGAAAAATCGTCATTGCTCTCGATCAGATACAAAAAGAACTCATGATGCTTACGCTCTCCTCACCAATGGTTCTCGAGGCAGCACTTTCTTCACTTACCGAAGTGTGTAAATCTTATGAAGAGATAGGACGTCTTCCGGCGTTTTTTACACCACGAAGAGTTCGACAGATGAAACCAGAGAAACTCCAAGAGTATATTGTTAGCCTCAAGCAACTCCTCTCCAACTCTCTTGCTGCTCTTGGGAGTTTTGAAGAACAAGGTAATCCTCAGATACTTGAAGATGTCGCAAGAAACATAGCTCTTTCCTCAGGCCTCGATTTTAAATCATTTGTACGTCTCGGACGCAAAGCATGTCATGCACTCTATCCTGATGGATTGCTGAAGCTCTATGACCAGCATACTCCTAAAGATGATGAAGTTGGCAATGATGAGCCTCAAGAATCGCGAAGAGTTGATGTGCATAGAAATATGCTTAGCTCTTATGAGAAGGTTATCAATCGTCTTTGCTTACACAAATTACGCTTAGTCATCTCTATCGCAAAAAAATACCGTGGCATGGGTGTGAGTTTCTTAGACTTACTACAAGAAGGAAACATTGGTCTCAAAAAAGCTGCCTACATCTATGACCCTCGTGAAGGAAATAAATTTTCTACCCATGCAACAGCATGGATCAAGCAGAGCATCACTCGACACCTTAGTGAGCAAAGCCGCACTGTTAGAATACCTGTTCACCTTGTAGAAATAATTTCCTCATATAAAAAATATATCCAACAAAGAACTGATATGACTGGATCAGTTCCGTCAGATGGAGAGATTTGTGAGAGCTTAGACATTAATGTTTCTTCCTTGAAAGAAATTAGAAGAGCTCTTCGAAACAATACTTCTTTAGATAAGCCACATGGTGATGATGGCATGGTATTTGGAGACTTTATAGAGGATAAAAGAGCTCAAACGAAGCTAGAAAATGCCTCTCTTCCACAAGAAATCCAAACTCATCTCAATAGATCAGTAAAACCTTATATGGATACTAGGGACTGGCTCTTCACTTGTCTTCATCATGGGCTAGCAGGATCTATTACCCTATCCCATGGTTTATTAGCTTTTTTTATGAATCTTAAGATCTCGGATATCAAACAGTTAGAATCAGGAGAAATCACTCATGGAAGTACCGCATTAAAAAAAAGAATTGGTGATGAAGAATATGGATATCAAACTTGTGAAGACATCAAAAATACTATTGGATTTGTCTGTAGAGGAGAAGCATTGGAGGTTCCTTTGTCACTTACCGCAATGGGGAGAATATTTGGAATAAGTATAGAGCGAGTTCGACAGATTATTGATACTTCAAAAACCTTTATTCTGGCTGTGATAGGAGAAAGGGTAAAAGAATACTGGGATGTTGAGAAAAGGATTTCTGAAGAGGAAGAAATATCAATAATCGGCCTCTTTGAAAAGCGTATCAAAGAGGAACGCTTTGCCATTGCAGAAGCCCTACAACAGAAAAAAATCTCAAAAAAAACTGCTCAAGAAGGTCTTGGACAAGTAACAGGGAAATCTTTTGACTCTCTTGTTACTGAAGCTCTAATCAGAGTAACACCAAAAAAATGTGCTCAAATTGATGCGGTTATTGAATATGAGTATGGCTTATTAAGCCGTGAAAAATTGTGTAAACGTATAGGTGTAAAAAGTGAAAAAACTATGATTTCAAGACTGTACCGACTGAAAAATGATTATCGTGATATTTTTGAGGAAAGAACAACTGCCGTCCTCGATCATCAACGGAACCTCTTATGGGCATCAGCTTCTTCAGCTGACTTCCGTGCACGAGTAGCAGATTATCTGAGGTTGAGAGATCAGGTGGTCCACTATGGAGTCTCTTCTGTCACGTCTAATGAAGAGCATCCATTTGTTCAATCCCTTAATCTTCTCTACATCTCAGGCCAGATCTGTTTTGAGGAGCTCACTTGGATGGTATCCAATAATGATCTTGAATTATTCTTAATGAAAGAAGTTTCTTTCGGTATTTTGTCATCAAGCTTCATAGATGATTGCCCTCAAATAAAAAAAGAACTCTCCTCCCTGTGGGAGCAAGTTTTTGATTCTTTTTTTAGTCAAAACATTTCTCCAGCACAACTGCTGCTGCTCACAGGAGCGAAAGATATGGAAGATTTAGTTTTTGAAATAGTCGCTTCATTCCACGGAATCAAAAGAAAATCTAAAGGAAACTTCCGAGCTGTTACAGATCCACGCTTCACAGGTATAGATGAATCCTTTAAAGAATTTTTTATTTCTGCAGCTCGTTGCTATCGTAATCGAAGTATTGATAAAGAAGATTTTGCTCTGATCTATGGTCATAAAAATGCCGGTTCTACTCCTCGCACTGTTACAAGTATTGCCAAAAGATGGCCAGAAAAATTTGAAGATCTCCCAGAGCGTATTCATCGAAATAAAATAGCTGTTTCTTTTTCAGAACTTGAGAAGGAAACCTGTGCTGAATATCTCAGAAAGGAAATTTCTCGTGATGAAGCTGCTAATGTGCTTGGAAAGACTAGTGCATCTTTCTGTCGCATGGCCTCTAGGGTTGCTCAAGCTCATCCAGAAATAGTTCCCGAGCAAGTACAAGAAGTTGAAAAACTTGATGAGAATATGCGTCAAGCTATCATTGATTATAAAGAAGGCCGAGACTTGGATGCTGTCATGGAAACCCTAGGAGCTACTAATATGAGATCACTGAGAAGCAAGGTGAAGCGTGTCTTTGATGAATTTGAAGATGAGTTTGATGACGTTCCTAAAGCAAGAGTCAGTCAAGATACACAAGTTATACAAGAAATTTTTTCTGAAAAAGATATCCGAAATGCTGTAGCCTATCGAACAGGTGGCCTGACTACTGCTCAAGCTTCGAGAAGATTTTCTGTGTCAAAACGAGATCTCAAAAAATACGTCCACCAGATTAGCCAAGCTCATCCTGAACACTTCCTTGATGCGCCTGAAAGAAGAAGGCCTATCAAAGAAGCTCCGCTTGAGCAACTCCGAGCTGCTCTAGATTATCGAGCTGGCAGGATCAACTGTGATGAGGCCATGACACTTTTTGACTATCAGCATGTTTCTTCTCTTAGAAGAAAACTTACTGAGCTAAGCCCTTTAGTTGTGAGAGCATTTAAGGGAGGTCACTTTAGTGTTAGGGAGATTTCAGAATACTTAAACACTCCGCTTGCTTCTCAACTCATTCTGAGGATCATAGAGCTTACAGAGGAACATTCCCATATCTTAACTGGTGTTTTATACAATGATGAGAAAGGACAGGAAGGAGCCTTAGAGATTAGTGTAGAGGCCTTAAGAATGGTTCAAGAAAGAAAAATAAGCCGTCATCAAGGACAAGTCTTTTTTGGATTTAGAAACAAAGAAGGAGTAAAAAGAAAAATGCGACGTTTAAAAGACAAACACCCAGAACGCCATCAAGAAATCCTTGAATCTTCATTACAGAGAGATATTGATATCGCGCTTTGTTATCTCAATGGTAGTATTTCAACTGAAACAACTCTCAGCTGCTTTGGCTATCATGATAAGACGGCTATCACTAAAAAAATAAATAAACTCAGAGCAATTGCTCCATCAGCATTTGAAAACTGCCCAAAAAGAAGAAAGATTCAAGTTGAGTCATTTAGTGAAGATGATATCTTGATCGTACAGAGCTATAAGAGAAATGAAATTGAAATAGATGAAGTAGCTGAATTATTTGCAGTTGCTCCTGGGACTGCAGAGCAACGCATCACAAAAATAATGAAAGATCATCCTGAGCGATTTGCTGATGTGCCTCAAGTAAGGAAACGAACGACAAAGCAAAAAATGTATTCCGAAGAAGAAATCGATATCGTCAGAAGGTATAAACTCTCAGAAGTAAATGCTGCACAAGTGCGAGAAGCCTTACAAGTAAATCACAGAGTCGCGGCCAGTAAAAAAATGAAGAAAATTATGGAAGCACATCCTGATCGATTCATGGATGTACCGCGAAGAAAACGTCCTCAATATTAAGAATGCTCTAATCAGCGATCGCTAAGCTAAAAAATTTCTGCTAAGCCTTCCTCCCATGCTTCGCTACATAATCTAAAATAGCCTGTTTGGTCGTGACCCAGTTACGGGACTTCTTATGAGCATCTAGTCTCCCCTCTTTGGCGAGCTTACTGAGGTACTCTTGAGAGTAATCACAGTATTGGGTAGCGTCAGCGAGAGAGATAAATTCATCTTTACTCTTAGCAGGGCTGATGGCATCGAGGTAGAGATTGAGTGAACGAAGAGCTGCTTGAGCGATGAATTGTATTAATCCTTTGTAGCGACCATTATCGGCCTGACGCAAGACTCGGTAATATTTTTGACGATCATTTTTTAAGATGATCACCAGCGGATATCCTGCACGCATAAGGAAAAGATTCATTAGGAGTCTTCCGGTTCGCCCATTCCCATCCAGGAAAGGATGAATGTGGACAAAGCGATGATGAAATATCGCTGCGAACTCGATGGGATGGTATTGATGAGCTTCTCGCTGCACCCAACGGATGAGATCTTTCATGGCTTGTGGTACCTCACTAGGAGAGAATGGTTTGTGATCGGATCCAGAGATGAAGACGTCCGTATCACGGTATTCATGGTCGTCTATTTCTTCAGACATCTCGATCACCGCCTGATGGAGATCCCTGACGAGTTTTTCGTTGAAATCAAGGTCTGTAGGAGACTCTACGAGTTGGTACAGTTTTTCTAAAGCTCTTTTGTGATCTTTTACTTCTAGGTGTTCCTTTAGAGTCTTTCCTTTTACCGTAATCCCCTCTTGGAAGACCCAATAGGTTTCATTGAGTGTTAAAGTATTTCCTTCAATCCCATTGGAATTGTAAGTCATCTCGATTTTAAACTGTTCTTTCAGCTTTTGTAGATGTATCGGTGAAATCGGCCTCAAGCTATTTAACTGCTCTAGCTTTTGATCCAAGATCTCGGAGAGATTCGTTTTGAGCCGATCAGATGACTTTATTTCCATATTTCAAAAAGGTTGGATATATATATTAAAATTATATCCAACCTTTATTGTTTTTTCAAGTTTTTACTTTCTTCTTATGTATTCCCAGCATTGGCACTGAGCTCTCCAGCGTGAAGTGAGTTTAGTATTTCTTCAACACGATCCATTCTCAATTTCCCAGAAATCTCAAAATTTTCCCCTTTTTCATTCCTAAATGGAGAGCCTGTAGCAATGATGATTTTTCTCACCTTCTTTTGTACTGCTGCTCGCGCGACCTCCAATCCATTTGGCCCATTACCCATGCTAAAATCAGTAATAACCACATCATAATTACCCTCATTCTTATTCAAGAAATCTAAAGCCTCCTCACCGTTGGTGGCAATGTCAATATTACAAGTTATTAGGACGCCCGTATCTACTAATTTTTGCTGAACGCATTCTACAACACTTAAGAACAATAAACGGTTCATATATTCATCATCTGCAAAAAGTATTTTAATAGGATCCCTATTACTTTCATTTTTTCCGTATGATTCCATATTTTTTACTATTACCAATAATTTTAGGCCTCTATTAAGAGAACTTAATAATGAGCTGCCATTATATTAAGAAATCTTAATAAGTCAATGCTTTCCGAGTTCTCTTGACGATTATCAGTGTCAAATGATGTAGTCTGTTTTTATCTTTAAATACCCTATGGAAGTTCAATTTCTCAAAGTTAGCTTTGAACAGGAGTCTGTCTCTATTCCTTACTATGAAATAGAAGGACAATCAGCGGGTCCGCATATCTTTATCTCTGGAGGGATGCATGGAGATGAAGTGAATGGTATTGCCGGAGTGCAGCGTTTCTTGCAATACGTCAGAGAAGGAAAGATCAAAGAGAAACTGAAGGGTAAAATCACCATTATTCCTCTTTTGAACCCAACTGGCTTTATGAATATGTCTCGTAAAGTTGCCGTTGATGATGTTGATATGAATCGTTCTTTTGGGATTACAGAACCTTCTACTTTTTCCGAAGCTGTGGCGCATTCTTTGACTGAAAATATATTGAAATACTGTCAGCATGGGATTGATCTCCATGATGCTGGAGGTGGGACTGTGCTGCTCCCCCACTCTCGAGTCTTGAAATACGAAGAAGATGGATGCACAAAAAACCTAGGACAACTGTTTGGAACCCAGATCGTGATCGAACGTGAAGGTCATCCCAATATGATGGCCGTTGCTTTACATAGAGATTATGGAGTCTCAGTCATCACTGTAGAAACTGGAGGCGCCCAACAAGTCTTTCCAAAGTTTGTCGAACAATCACTGCAAGGTATCTTGAATATTTTGAATGCTTTTGGACTCATCGAAGCTGAAATGATTGTCCCTGAAAAACAATTTTTCCTCAGCAAAAGACTTGGAATACAAGCAACTGAGGCAGGGATCATAGACCTCGATATCGAGCTTGGTGAGTGGGTTCACTCGGACCAAAAAATTGGTTCGATTTATTTCCCGGCGACTCAGTATGAGGAAGATTTGATTTCCCCACTCTGCGGTATCCTTTTTGCGAAATGGCACAAGAGTCAAATCCCAAAGGGGAAAGTGATCTATGCCGTCCTTGAAACTGAGGAATGTCATGTCGAAAGAAGCACCCTCGATGCCTTTGAGCAACTCCCTCGTTTCAATCTGAAGCAGTTTGATTTTTCAAAATAACTATTCTTCAAGAAGCCCCGATTCGTTTTCGAAGTCTTGGATCAAGTTTGTTGGGATGATGATTCCATAGTTTTCTACGGAGTCTTCGATGAAGGCTGAGGCAATACCGATGAAGCATCCTCGAGCATCGACTGCTAAGCCTCCTGAATTTCCGTAGTTTACCTTAGCTGAAGTCAGGACATAACCGTCTTCACTGAAGCTACTCACCACTCCTTCGGTAATCGTGAGCGTGATACCTCCAGTAGCTTCTGGGTATCCGAAGATCTTCATCGGCTCTCCAAGCTGTAGTGATTCGTCGATACACACTTCATCAGACAAGGTTTTAAAACTCTTTGGATATTGACCCCATGGTCCTTCGTCATCTGAAAAAACTTCGTAGATCTGAAGAGTAGCGAGATCGTAAGTGTTACTTACTTCTCCATACAGTTTAGGCTGAGCTTTATAGATTTCTTCTGGGTACCCTGTTTCTTTATTTGGGATCATCACTAAACAGCCTTCAGGATGAAGATCTATAGTGCTTGAAAATTCGTCCTGAAAAATATGAGCATTAGTGTAGATCAAGCCTTCGGTATTCATCATCACTCCCGATCCCCCTTGGCCTATGCTTTCTAGATCAAGCACTTGTGAGCTGTCTGGACAGATGATGTTTACTACTGCTGGGATGATATCTGAGAGGTTTGCGGATGGAGCAGCTTGATCATCCTCTAAGGCTATGCCAATGAAGATAAAAAAGATAAACATAAGTATCATCCCAAAGACAAGCCAGGTGATGATTTGAAAAATCCGAGATGCTTGAGAAATAGCCAAAAGAATTTATTTACTTACTTACTATTGTACTGTGCTCACTCTGTCGAAGCAATCTGCAAGACTTGCTCATCTCTTTTACTCTCTCTTGATATGAACCCCTATAGGCTTTGCTCACTCCTGCAAAAGCCTTATTTCTTATGCTACAATTTTACTACTTAATTCCTTATTTTTTCTCTATGAAAGCAGAAATAGCCACAGAAATTTCTTTTAGTTTTCCTAATGAAGTAGGTGTACTCGCTCGTACAGCTCGTTCTTTTTCAGAAGCCGGTATCGGAGTCCGAGGAATGCTAAACTATTCACAAGGATCAACTACTCAGACCTATATGGTCCTCTCTGCAGGAATCGAACAAGCCAAAGAAATCCTCAAGGGACAAGGAGTGGAATCTGTTGGCCAAGGGAATGTCGTGGCTGTGACTCTCGAAGGAGAAACAGGAGCACTCGCTGACATGGCTGAACGACTCGCTGAAGCTGAGATCAATATCTCAAATATGTATGTCTGCGAAAGCCCACAAGGACCTTCTATGATCTATGTGTCTACCAATGACGATGACAAAGCAACTGAAATCCTGAATGACTAATCAGCTATTAAATGAACTTTGAAAACGCTGAACTTCGGTTCGGCGTTTTTTTATTTACCATAAAACTGAGTGGCTCGAGTTCGATTCCGTCTTTTACGTGCTTCTATTTCCTCAGGACTGCGTTTCTTTTTTTCCTTCTTAGGCTTTTCTTTAGTTGCTGGAGCATCTACTCTCGTTTGATTGACTCCTAAGAAAGTGTCTTTTAATTGAGTCTTCCTTTTCTCTTTTTCTTCTTCTTGTTTGGCTCTTTCAGCCTCCCTCATAGCTAACTCTCTTTCTTCTTGCCTCCTTTTCTCGGCTTCTTTTTCAGCAGCTTTACGAAAAAATCTATCAGTTCCTATTTTTTTCGAACGTTCTTGTTTTTTATTAATATCTGACAATCGATTTTGAACTCCGGAGAGAGCAAGCTCTGTCATGTTTAAAAACTCATCCACGCTTTTCATTCGATGAGTAATACTCGACCCTGTTGCCTGCCGAATGAGTTGTATCATTTCAGGAGTCGCTTTGAAGACTCTTCTCTTTATATTTTGTTCATGAAAAGGATCTCTTTCTGGAATGCGAACTGAAGCTTTATCTTCAAGGATTTCCTTTTTTTGACCTAACTCAATGAAAAACTCCTTCTTCAATTGCCCTCTCTCTAGCCCTTCTCCTTTAAGCGTTTTCAGCAAGACTTTATCTTGGAATGGGTCTTCATCTCCTGTAAGGAGTACATAGCTCATCACACCGAGAGCATATACATCGATATCCGGACTTCCTTTATAGCCATCAATACTCAATGCCTTTGCTGGCATATAGCGTGGTGATCCGGCAAGCTTCTCGGCTTGCTCTCCCTGTCTGATCACCTCACCCATATCAAAAAGACGCGCTTCTCCGCGCTCGTCGATGATGATGTTTTCTGGTTTTGCATCTTGATGTATCAACCCTTGCGAATGCATCGACTGTAATGCCTTTGAGATTTGAAGAAGTATTCTCAAAGAAGCTTCTTGTCTTTCAAGCTGCTTAATAACTGGTGAATACTCTAAAACTGCTTCTCTGTGAGTTTCTCGAGCCTTTGTATCCGGTTCTACTACAGCAATATCATTGAGATATTCAATCGTGTTTTTCCCTGAAATGAATGGATACTCTACAAGCAATTGTCCCTCCTTTAGCTCAGGATGGCGTGCTGCTGCAGCTGTATCTACTCGATGTACAGCCTTAGGCAAGACAAGATGTGTATCTATTTTCCCTCGTGATTTCCGAAAAAGATCATACTCGTGAGTAGCCTGATCTTCCCTTCCAGGGAGATATCTTTTCAAAGCCACCAACTCTCCTCGAGCATTTCTTGTTTTATAGACTTTCCCAAAAGCCCCCTTTCCAGCTTCTATTAATTCGTTTGGAAATTTCTTTTCATTGAGTGCCGCTGGCTGCTGAGGAAGTACTTGATCTTCCATCTGAAATATTTCACTCAAGCCATATCCCTTTGGGAAATCTTCATCGAGATTTTGAAGTCTTTGAAACTCCCTATCATCGTTCTGCCAAGCGGACTCTTGTTCGATCTCTACTCGCATACGATCACAATCTCTTTTTATTCTTGCGAGTGGCAGTGCTTGAGCTCTCATCTTTTCAAGAAGAACAGGTTCAACCGCTGGGTTGATGATCTCATCACGAGTTCTCTTGCTTGCCCTCCTGACGATATTGACGATATCTTTTGAATTCAGTTCTTCTCTCTCCTGAGTTCCCATTCTTATTTTTTGAGCATTGTTATACTCAGCCAATAGCTCATCAGAACGCTCAAAGGCTGTATTCATTTTTCTCATCAATACTGTTTGCCCAGCCCAAGCTCTGTTCTTAAAAGTTTTAAGCATTTCATTTCTTTTGCGAAGATGCTCATTCCCATTTGGGTTTGGTACTGTACGAAGTTTCACCACATCTCTTCTTAACGCTTCGTAAGCTTGATAGGCTCCGAATCGCTCGTCAAAGAATTGTTGCTCTGGAGTTTTTTTCCTTGGCGTACTTTCTGGTGTTGTGAGAAGACTTGCTCGATCACGAAGTCTTCCTGCTGTTCTTTGTCTTGGAGGACGTCCCATTTTTTATTTTGATATTGTTTTTGTTTTTTCTTCTAAAAAAGAAGAAGTATCTTCTCATTATACCCTTTTAAAGCTGTTTTTTCAATATCTCCTCCTCTCTCAGACTCACTCTCTACTCTTCTGGTATATCCTGGAAAACAATTCTTGTATTTAATATCTGAATTTTTTCAAACAAGAGCTCAGCTGCTAGAACCAATACCTTGGAGATATCATCTCTAGCTCTCTCAGGATTTGTATGTAATTGAAACTCTTCAGCTAAAGATTCTTCCTTAAAGTTGAAACCAATACGAGATGCTTTAGATAAAAAAGGCTCTAGTTTCCTTTGCTCAATTTTTCTTAAAAAAACCTTAATGTCTGCCTCTTGATATGGGATTTGAGTAGACTCTGGACCATTCGTTAAAACGTTATCTACCCAGACTCTTAGAAAGATCAACAATGTCTTTTGTTCTTCATTAAGAGGTATTCTTTCAGAGTTTTCTACTCTTGAAATCGCCTCTACTAGTTCGATACCGGTCCACTTACATGGAGTCATCAAGAAAAATGAAGAGATTATTTACTGAGCTGGCTGTATATACTGTTGATGATCTGCTGATATGTAGTCTTTATCATACAATAATCTCCTCACTTCTGCACAAATCCACTCTCTGACGAGCGCTGCATACTCTTCATCACTGTTCTCCTTTTTTCTCCCATAAAGACCTTTAGCGATAGACAAATGTATTTCTCTTGTTATAAAGACGTCCCCTTCCAAGGGCTTTTCAACCCTGACTGCAGTTGACCATGAGCTATCATCTTTTCCCTTTTTTTGCTCATTCTTCGTGAGATTCACGATAGATCTTCTTGTCCCATCGCGATTTGCTATGAGATCCAACGCAAGACTCATTTCATACTCGACATCTCTATCTCTAGGGAACTCAAAGATCCCTTCTGAGTTCCTAGACCTAGTAGTATTGAAAACGAGGCTCACAGAAAATGTCTTCATCTCTTCATCTGGACCAAGATGTGATTCACTCCCCATAGAGCGTGAAGAAGGTGGCATAACAAAAAAATAATAGTTAACATTATAACTATATCACAATATTTGTCAAGTTTTATCAGCTTAATAGGCCACTAGGCTGCATTTTGAGCTCTTTTTCTTTTCTTTTTTTTCCTTTCTCTCATTTTCTTCCCAGCGTCTACTATCCTTTGACTTGCCATTTCTCGTGCCTCTGCCTCACTTTTTTGTAAAGCCGTCTCCAAGGCCTCAAAAACCTCTTTATCATCTGACCATGGATTTTTTCTTTTCTCTTGTCCCATCATTAGCTTTACAAGGAAAACACCCAGTGATTTTGGGACACTATGTTTCTTCAAAACAGCCATTTGATAGCGTAGTAACTCTCTTCCTTTTATATCACGAATTGGAGATACTCTTTCTTCTCCTGTGAGGAGCTTGAAGCAAGTTTCTGCGTAACTTTTCCAATCAGATAAAGGCTCCATCTCCTCTCCACCCTCCAAGAGATCAAAGCCTCCTATCTCTACACTTGCTTCATCCCTTACGAAGAGCTTCTTTGTATCCATCTTGAGATTTCTTATCCCTGATGCATGAAGATCCATTATCGCTTCCCCCATTGATCTGAAGTACGGTAGAGCATTCTTCATTTTTTTTCGCGGACCAGACACTTGGAAGTGACTAGAGAGTGAGTCTAATGAAGTCCCTCCGTTTTCCATGACCATAAAGGGCATAGAAAGTATTTCTCCTTCTTCTCCACGACTCTCTAGGAAACCCATATCATAGATTTTATTTACACTCGGATCTTTTATTTTAGCCTGTCTTCTGACTCTTGAAACAAATGTATTCACTTCGACTGATCCTAATGCTGTTAGGAGTTCAATTTTTACTGGGCGTTTAAATTTTGTATTAACCGCTTCATAAGTGACTGATGTCTGTGATGATGCTATTTGCTTCCCAATACGATAATTTCCTAGGATTAATTCTCCATCGGGACTCTTCTCTATGGATAACCCCGGACTACTCTTACTACTGTCTTCAAGAAACTCCTGTTGCTCATAGGTATCTTCCTCAGGATCTTCTAAAGGCATAGTAAATATTGGAGCATGTGAATCTACAGATTCAGCTTTGAGAACATCACCCATATCAACGCTTTCCTTATTAAAAGCTGGCTCCTGAGGCACTGGATCTCTTTTATCATCTGAGTTCATAAAATTAAAAGCGGTCTTTGTTCTTTCCCCAGCTATGTGGCCAGTATCGGTTACCACCCATTCAAATCCTGATTCTTCTCTTTCTTTATAGTCTCTTAAAGGTGCTGAATCCTCATCGAGCAGTGAAACTTCTGAAGCTACAAAAGGCTTCTGATCTAAAATTGCTCTAGCATCTTGATTTATCCCATTTGCATTTGCATACTGAAATGCTCCTTTTAGCTTCTTCCAAAGAGCCTGAGGTAGTCCTTGTAATAGATCTGACAAAGGTACATTTTCTGTTTTTTTGAGCGCCTTATCTAACTGCTCTCTGATATTCTCTGGTCTTAATCTCTTCGCTTTATCTGGTTCGAGCAGCTGGATGATAAATTCTGCTAGATGTCTTGGGACTTGTACTAGCGCCATATTTTCTTTCATTCTTTTTTTTTGCTTTTTTTTGAATTTTTCATTACCTGCATATAGCTGCATAAACTGAAAAAACTCTTCAAAAGTTTTTGTACCATCGAAGAGTGTTCTTCCTGTTAACAGCTCATATAAGGTAGTCCCTAAACTGAAGAAATCTGAACTTGGATCAAGTTCTTTTCCAAGAGCTTGTTCTGGAGAAAAGAATTGAGGTGTCCCTACTGCTCCTAGTTTTTTTTCAACATTGCTTTGATACCCCTGATGAGTTGAAAGACCAAAATCTCCTATCATTACATATCCAGCCTCATGGACATAAAGATTCGATGGTTTCAAATCTCTATGGATTACACCATTCCTATGCATTTGTGAAAGACCCTGAATAATATCCCTGACATCTTTCTTAAAAAAAAGCTCTTTTTCTTGATAATTCATTCTTTTTATTTCTTCAGCTTTGTCTGACAATGTCCCTTTAACTATTGGTATTTCTAGTACCAAAGCGACTCCTTTAGGCGCATCCTTTTCAGAGAATGTGGCTACCTGGTATATCGGAAGGATGCTTCCATGTTTATGGTTTGCTTGGATTAAAGCTTCCTGAATACCCATCTCTAAAGTCTCATCGTGTTTTGGCCAAATAATCTTTAATGCTACATCTCTTCTCATATTTGGATCATATGCCCTTAGGACTACTCCCATC
>CAYGQA010000021.1:0-22970 GCA_964352145.1 uncultured Candidatus Peribacteria bacterium | reverse complement strand
TTGATTGATGTTAAAGTTTTTGGAGAATATCTGATCATAGCGGTTGTTCATAGTCATCCTAATTGTCGAGCAACAAGTGTAGATCTCTATGGTATTACTCAGAATGTCGCCAGAGCTCTCCAGTTTAGTGGAGACCCATTAATAAGGATGCTGCTCGATTTGTCACGGCGGTATGTGATTATCTAGAAAGAGATGGATTTACTATGGAAAAGGAGCAAATTAACTCCGTAAGAGAATCTGTAGAAATCCTCAACTCAAGTGGTGTTTATCACCGGACTCTCCACTGGCGCAACCTGATGATCGGTAACGATGGCAAGATGTACATCGTGGACTTTGGAGCATCACATATACCGGGAGATGAAGGCGTGCCTTATCCCGACAAAGAAACGGTCAATGTCACCGGGAGAGACTTTCACAAAGACAATGAATACATGCTTAATATGCTGACCCGTTTTGAAGGGCTTTCAAAGGATGACCTATCAAGGCCGTTACAAGAACAGTTGAGAGATATTGATCCTGGAACGGTTTCGGCACTGGGGAACTTCCGAATACAGTTTTTGAATGCAGAAAAATCTCTGACTGTAGACAAGATAAAAGCGATACTCAATGTTCACATCTTGCAACACATTGGTAGACAACAGGACTTAATACAGAATGAGGCCTATGCTCTTCTGAGTATGGCAGAGTGGTATGGAGACAGTAAAAAAGCCGTTCAGGTATACCTAAACGAACGACTTCAACAGAACCACTCTGATAAGAACAAGCATCTATTCGAGTTGGTAAGCAATGAGATTTCCTAGGCTTTCTCAGAAGCTTTTTGGTCTACCAGGAGTTTTATCAAGTTTCGAATATGGGAGATCGGGACTGTCCGAATAGATTCTCCATCCATTATATAGTGGATCTCATTTCCTTTAAGCTGAAGATCAATACCTCTCGCAGCTTGTTTTTCTTTAAGAGACGTAAACATGCTGAGTTCTTCAGGAGTGAAGGTTGTTGGGCTTTGGGGGTCTGTCATAGAGAGAAATAGAGAAGACAATATACAATAAAATTACTATTTTTGCAAACTTTGTCGATACTGTGTAGAAGAAGGATGAATACACTGTGTTTCAATTCGCTGTGAAATTCAAGAAAAAGCTCTCAATGAAAGCTTTTAAAAGGCTTATAAAGTATATTTAAGTGATTGATCTAGAATGAATTGGTGTTTGAGCTCATTGAGAGATACAACTATCTTTTATAAGAAAATTTGATAACATTCTTCCTAGAGAAAGATTCAACGTAGAGTAGTTTCTTCTCATAATTCGTTATTTACTTTCACCATGATAAAGAAAACTTCCCTCATCTTCGCTCTTTGCTTGAGTTTATTGATTTCTGCCTGCACTGCTCCTAGCTCAGATACTACATCTCTCCATGATGAACATATGGATCATGGTATGGAAGACATATCTACTGATGTCGATCGGCTGATTTCATCTCCACGTCATCACGAATGGGTGGAAATTGCAAATGGAGAGAAAACTATTTCTACTTGGGTAGTCTATCCTGAGGTTAGTGAAAAGCGACCAGTGGTACTTCTCATTCATGAAAACCGAGGTCTTAATGATTGGGCTCGTAGTATGGCTGATCAAGTAGCTGAAGCGGGGTATATCGCTGTAGCTCCTGATCTCCTCTCAGACTTTAGTCCGAGTATGAAAAAAACCAGTGATTTTGCTAATGAAGATGAGGCGAGGACAGCTCTTGGTCAACTTGATCCAGATGGAGTTATCTCAGATCTCCAAGCAGTGGCAGACTGGTCCAAGACGATTCCTTCTGCGAGTGGTAAAATTGCTTCAGCTGGGTTTTGTTGGGGTGGAGCACGATCATTCGAGCTCGCTACTCAAACTGATGATTTAGCTGCTGTTATGGTGTTTTACGGTACGGGTCCTGAAGATAATAGCTCTTATGAACAGATTTCTACTCCTGTCTACGGATTCTATGGAGCTGCTGATGAACGAGTGAATGCTACCATTCCACAATCTGAAGAGGCTATGAAGACAGCTGGGAAATCTTATGAGTATGAGATTTATGATGGAGCTGGTCATGCCTTCATGCGTAGTGGAGAAGACCCTGAAGCTGATCCTTCAAATGTTGCTGCTCGTAACGCCGCTTTTGAACGAATGAAAGACATTTTGTCAGGGCTCTAGTGAGATTTGATGAATATTTTTCGTAAAGTGAAGGGCTTAGATGTCCAGTGTTCTTTTAGTACTTGAAAAAGATTCTCAAAGACAAAGTATATTTTGATTGATTGAGATGGTGCGCAGGAGAGGACTTGAACCTCCACGGGCAAAGTTGTGCCCACTAGCCCCTCAAGCTAGCGCGTCTACCATTCCGCCACCTGCGCATATATAGACATCTGAAACTTCTTACACATTTCCGAAAAGGAATCCTTCGTAGCCTGAGGTGGGCTCGGAGTGGGGCGAAGTTTGATCCGCCACCTGTGCATGAGAGTGCCCCAAAGGGCTCAAGCATTATAGATAAATGGCAAAAGGATGCAATGGATAATCTGTTTTTATTGAGATACGCAAAAAAATCCCCAATCCTAACAGAAGGGGATTCTTGTGCTTTTTAGGCTTCTTAAGAGTCTTTCTTTTTTACTGTCTGTACCAAGATGAAGATGATCAGCAATGCTGCTCCACCCATTGCCGCCCAAGGGAGCCAAGGCTGTTGCTCGGTGAGCCGGCTTTCTTCATCATCACAGGCATCTCCGAGCCCATCTCCGTCTTCATCTGCTTGGTATCTGTTTGGATGATCTGGACAGTTGTCTTTGAAGTTTAGCACACTGTCTCCGTCGAAGTCTTCACAAGCGTCACCGCGGCCATTGTTGTCGATATCTGATTGGTCTGGATTTGCTATGCTGACACAGTTATCGAGGATATCTGAGATCTTATCTTCATCTTGGTCAGGCTCTACGAAGCTTGGATTCTCTTGAGAAGCTCCGCTTTCGATGTTTTCAACAGTAAGATCATCTCCTGTTAGTTTTCCTTTTTCAGAGAGTTCTATGGACTCATATGCACGAGCCTGAGTGTAGATGATGTACTCCATACCTGGGCGAGCTAGCCATCTGATTTCATTCACATCTTCTTCTTCTGTTTGCTGATAGAAATTGATCTCTCTCAGACGTAGTGGTTGAGCATGCGTGAAGATGAGTTTCCACTCTTGACTGCTTGTTTCAGGGAAGAGAATCAAGCTAGAGTCGAGCTCTGACTGTGCTAAAACAGTCTTCCATTGATTATCTACCATTGCTGAGATCGCTATGTATTTCGGGAGAGCTACATGATCATCCAAGATCAAGCTTAATGAGCTACTCGTCATCACTTTATCGCTGCTGACTGTTATCTCAGCAAGTCCATTATCTCGGTCAAGATCAAACTCTGCACTGGTATCGAGGTCTCCATCTACGAGAGATTGAGTATTACCGATGAGACTTGTTGTTTCTTTTACTGTGAGCTGAGGGAGATCTGTCTTCGGGATACTTATCCAAGCTTGAGCTTCCCTTGAATCAAGCTCTTCGATAGCGATACCGTATTCTTGTTCTGATCTTGGGAGCTCTACACTAATCACTGTTGGTTTGCTCAGCTCTCCTATCTCTGGCTGATATTGGAGTTGAAAGTTTGAGTATGAGGCTGCAAAGGCAGGAGTGATGCTCAAGCCAAGGAGAACAAAGAGAGAAAGAATTATTTTCATAAAAGCAGAAGAGTAAAGGGAATATTATTTCAGTTTCTTTTCGAAGAATGCCGTCGCGATTAAGAGAGCACCGATTGCTATAAAGGTAATGATACGCCCTGATAAAGCCATTTGCCATACCTCTACCAGAAGAAGACGAAGCACTACTGCTCCGAGAAGTAATGCTCCAGCCAGGTGAAGAGCCTTTTCACGTATTTGTGTGCCGTAGTACATCAGCGCTACTCCTACAAGAGTGTAGCTTACGAGAGCAACTCCACGAGCGAGGTCATCATCTTCGAAGACTTTATGCAAACAGACCCAGACAAAAGCGATGCCTATCAAGCTTGCTACACTGCTCATGACTCGGAATGCCAGAGGATGCTCTTCTTTTTCTTTTAATTGATTAAGAATGACTGCAGTCGCAGTAAGTGAGAGAATGATGACTAAGACTACAAAGAAATCCTCATTAATGAGGCCTACTTCAGGGTTACGCCAGTTATAACTGTCTAGACTATCAATAGCTAAAAATACTGGAATGACCTGCAAGGCAGAAACCACTCGAGTCGCTCGAGGGCTTTTGAGGACATAAGAAGCTAAGGCTACAGCTGCTAAGGCTTCTAAAGAGAAAGCTATACTTAAAGCCGCTCCGTCGAGCTCATATGCAGTGGCAGCTCCTAAGAAAACTAAGCCCAATGCTGAATAGATATACAGTGGGCTGTTAAGCTGCTTCCTGAGGAGGAAACTACTCACTAAGACCATCAAAACAGTCACTCCACTCAAGACGATACTGATTGAATCCTCGGGGACGAACTCTCCGATCCACATGAGGAGGAGTACTCCATTGAAGCCTGCTATGACAAGATCACTTTTTGTTGATGTCTTCGACTGGATGATAGCACTGACATTCGTCACGAAGAACAACCCAAAGAACATCCCCATCAATATCCACACATCCTTGATGCTGAAGAGAGATTCTATTTCCCAAAAGAACCCGCTGTAAAAAGCAGAGATAATGAGTGCTAATAGGGTCAAGAAGCGCCATCCAGTTTTACTGACGACTGCGAGCACACCGAGATCTAAGATAAAAATATATCTTAAGAGACTTACATAATCATTGGAACCTGAGCTGGCGAGGATTGGAGCTATGGCTCCTCCAAGTAAGGCTGTCACAGCCATTCCTTTTGAATCATGAATGACTGAGAGCAAGGCAACAGCAATCACCACTAAGACCATCATCGCGAGCGTGATGGTCGAGCTAAACATCTGATAATAGTGTTGTGAAGCATAAAGAGTGAGTAACATCATGATCTCTCCTGTCACGATCAGGACTTGCCCTGGCACAACGCGTTTATTGATCTGAAGATGTCCGAAGGCCATCACTGCTGCTCCAGCAAGTAGCCCTAAGCTAATACGACCAAGTGGTCCCACCCAATCATTAAGGAAGGCAAAACGGACAAACCAAGCGACTGCCAAGATCACGAGGAAGGCTCCTAATTTCATCAACCAATCTTCTCTGAGCCATGCGAAAAACAAGGAAATGGCATTTGGCTTATATTCTTTCTTTTTTGGTTCGTCTGCTTTTACGGTGCCTATACCTACAGACATTTCTAATCGGTGTATACGCTTCTGAAGATGTTTTACTTCAGCTTCGAGAGAATTAAGGTCGCTCATGAAAAAGGGTAAGAGTTGTCATTATATTACTGCACTTTTCTTTTTTTGAGAATTTTATACTCAGAAACCCCTCTACAGTCCAATACGATGCTCTATCTCAGCATTTACCATTTCCAACTTTCGCCCATATTTCATCCGGCTATAAGCATGAATAAAATCTGCTCTTCCTTCGAAGACTCCCTTGTCTCCAGTATATATCGACTGTACTGAAAAAGGACGAGTTAAGCGGTTATTTACCGTCATCTTGCAGTAGGCATTGAACCGAGAGATGTTTGAGAGATCATGAGCTGTGACTGGAGATCCGAACTCTTTTTCTAGGTAATCAGCATCTTCAGCTGAGACTCGGAAGCTTAATAGTGCACCGATGTTTCCAAAGACCGCTTCACGCAGAGAGGTCTTTTCGTTGTCTTGTATCTGTCGTAAATACTGATGAGCCATCACGAGCCCAAGATTGTATTTACGGGCTTCTGAGAGCAGGGTTGCGAAGCTCTCAGTGGCATAGTTTTGAAACTCATCTACATAGAGGAAGAATGGCGTTCTTTTCTTCGGATCTAATTTTGAACGTTGCATTGTCGCTGATTGGAATTTCGCGACCATGATCAGACCAAGTAGCTGAGTATTGAGATCACCTAACTCACCTTTGGAAAGATCGATCAGAAGGATTTTCTTTTTATCCATCACTTCTTGGAAGTTAAAGCCAGACCTCGACTGTCCGACAATATTTCTCATCGTCCTATTCGTGATAAAAGGACCGAATTTTGAACTGAAGTAGGGGATGATCTCTTTTTTCTCTCTATCAGCAGTGCTTTCGTATTCATGCTCCCAAAAAGAGCGGACGGTTGGATTTTGGATCTTAGCGACTTTGTATTTCCGATAGCTTTCGTCTACGAAGAGTCTAGGAACGTCGATCAATGTCGCACCCTCATCTTGATCTTCCATCAGAGTCAGGCAACCATTACGGAAGTAATGCTGAATACGTGGGCCAAAGATTTCGTTTCCAAAGATCTTGATAAAGATATCAGTGGCTTGGATAGCAGCCATTTCTGCTTCTGCTGGGCTTTTTGCTTCAAGGATATTGAGACCCATCGGACGCTCTTGATCTGCTGGCTTGAAGTAAATCGTATCTTTTATGCGTTTAGCTGGGATGTAGTTTGCGAGCTTTCTTACCAAATCTCCATGAGGATCAATGACCGCTATTCCTTTGTTATTAGCAATATCTTGCTTAGCAAGCTCTCCCAAAAGGTAGGATTTACCAGTTCCTGATTTCCCGAGGATATACATATGACGAGCTCGGTCTTTTTGGAGAATGTGAACTAGTTTGTCCTTCCCACGACAATGATTTTGGCCTAGTAATAAGCCTTGATTTGGCAATACCCCTGGAGCTGGGATACTCTTGAAGCTGAGGTACTTGATGACGGGAGTCTTATTATAGACGGAGTTTGGGAAGTGGTAGATCGAGGCGATTTCTTCAGGAACCATGATTGATTTTTTTTCTCCAAAATAGTTATTCAATCGGTGTTTGAAATTGAAATACATGATCCTGTTATTGATCGAATCAATTGGTACTACTCTTTTTGCTTGAAACCAGTTCATCCCTTGATCGAGAAAAATATTAAAAGAGACGAGTAAACTATTCATCAGCTCACGCATCCTCTTGTGAGTCTTCGCGATAGCCAAGATACGAATAGTCACGTTGAAACCTGGTTGTCTTGCTTTCAAGCCTACGTTCTTCCAAATCTCTTCATCTGATTGAAGCATCCTGACATAGCTGTCACCTTCAGAAACTCCAGGAGTGTAGGTCCTAGACCCTCCACCTGCTCCGAAGAAGAGAGCAGAAAAGAAACGTGAGAATACATTGTCTCCTCCTCCTTGTCCTTTAAATCTTCTCGTGGCGATCTTCGTCGCTTTTTTACTCCAACCACGTGAGCGTGGATCGAGGACGAACTGAACTACTGCACTTTCATCTGTCTTCATCTCTGAGAAGATATTTGTGAAATCATTGATAGCATCCTGCTCCAATATTTTGTAAGTCTTGATCGGTAAATAGAAAGAGCGGGCATAGAAGAGATTAAAGATCCTCATATGCTTATTCTTTGGGCTTATTTCTGGTGCCTTTACTTCTTCTATATCAGCATCGACATAGTAAGAGGTGATCTTTTTAGAAATCAGATTTTTATAACGATCCTGAGTGACCACGTAGAAATAGACCTGTTTGTTACGACAGACAATCTCAAAAACCGTGTTGTCATAGTTCCAGACTACTGTGTGAGCCCAGTTTGCGAGGTCTAGCTCACGCATTTCATGCAAACTCCGGATAAGCTGCTCCATCTGAGCGATTGATTCTCTGAAATCTCGTTCATTCTCCTCCTCTTTGAACTGCTTTGCCTCTTTACGAGGCATGGTAATCCTGAGATATACTCTTTGCTTCCCGCAGTACCACGCATAGAAGAATCGCATGTAGTAGACTAAGACAAAGAAAAGAACGATGAGAGCCAGTGCTATACCGAGATAAAGGATCCAGTCGTTCACAGGTGTTATTAAGAAGTCTAAGAATATTGAAGCATGAATTGAACAGTGCTGATAGGGGAATTAGCCCTTCTTTTTCTGTGTTTTCTTTTTTAAAGAACCTATAAAGGCTTTATGGAAGCCTTCAGCTTGCTTCCATACCAATTCAAAAAGGATCTTAAGAGTCTGAACCACATCTTCATCTTCAATCAAAGTCCCAAAAATGTGATTCTTGTGCGTTATTATGGCGGCTTTTTTGCCATATAGGATAATCTGAGCAGGCAGAGAAAACTCTTTAGGATCTAGTACTCTTCGCTCCATGAGCTGTTTTTTGTCGAAATGTAAGACATGATCCTCAGTAGATTCTGTCAATGGCGTCAATGCACGCACCTTGATACCCTTTTTCACTTGTCTAGGAACGTACTGTTGTAATAAAGCAGAGACTTGATCGTCATCGTGATCAAAGAGAGATCTATAAAGAAGGATGTTTTCCCCAGTTTTTAAGATGTCCTCGTAAATGGCTGAAACCTCTACAGGTCCTTCGTAGAAGCGAATAGTAGGTGCTGGACTATAAGGAGACCTTAAATTATGTAAAAGCGGCAAGATTTTCTCGATAATCACCTGATTGTTCATCCAGCGCTGCTGCTCCTTGAGAGCAAACTTCATCAAAACATCCTCATCCTCACAGCTGAAGACATATTGTCCGACCTTCTTGAAGCGGTGTAACAAACCCTTTTTACTCAGTTTTGTCAGCGTATCGAAAACTGTTGTACGAGGGAGTTTTGTTTTCTTGGCAATCATAGAAGGCGAAGCCTCTCCCATCCGGAAAACCTCCAAGAAAATCCTGATTTCTTTGTCACTTAATCCGAGTTGTTTGAGGGAATGGTGGATCATATTGGAGGAAATTAATTTTCAATTTTTAGTTCTCAATTTTCATCAAGGATCAATGAATAAAAAAAATCAAATATCAAAAGAAGTCTTGATGGCCCTTCTTTTTAGCAAAAGAGAAGGGCAGCCGATGCGAAGCAAGTCGGGATGGGATTAGGGGATTAAGGGCCAAGGGAATAAGGGCCAAGGGAATAAGGGCCAGGGTCCAAAGGAAAGCAAGGAGAGATTGGACCAGAGATTGGACCTTGGCCCTTAATTTTTGGCCCTTCTTCATTATCTATTATACCCGATTTTATTGCTATATCAAAGCTCTACTTTTTCATTTTTTCCTTTATTTAAGCCATTTATTCAATATTTACCATCGTCGGATTTAGCCGACATTTATGAATACTCGCATTGGTAAGCGGAGAAGCAGCATTCTCTCTACAGAGGCCCAGAGCCTTTCGGAAGATGACAAGTAAGCGTATAATAGGCTTGTCTTAATCAAGATCTTTATGAACTTCCGACGCGATGGCATTAGCGGCAATGTAGAGATCAGCGGTGAGCTGGACGAGATCTTGGAACGAACAGGGGAGCGCACAAGCCTTGAAGATCTTAAACAACATCTTCAAAACCCAACCCGACAGAAAGAAATGCTTCAAAAATGGCTTCACGAGCAAGAACATTGGCTCCAAAAACTTCCTCAGTTACTTGAATCGCTCGGAGATGAACAAGAAGGGCTTCAGAAAGTGCTTTCACTCCTTCAAGGCATCGACCAAGCACATGGCGAAGAATTACAAGCATTACTGACCTTTCTCGACATAGAAGCTAATGAAGAGACGTATACTGCCACTCTTGGCCAATTGAGACAAAGTCTCCAACAATATCAGGAGATACGAGCTAAAATCGCTCAAGAACTCCCTGAAGGCATCTCTCAGGTTCTCAACACCAAACCTTTAGCTCAAAAGCTTGAACGAACGACCGAAGTAGAAGAAGCAGCAGATCCTCTTAACTAACCTCAAGCCCTCTCCTTCTAAAAGAGGAAGAGAGAGCATCAACTTGGAAGGAAGAGATAATTGACAAAAACAACTATAAATTGTATAATTAATCAATAAAACAACATTTTATGCGTGAGGATCTCAAAATCTATCTCAAAGACATGTATCTGAGGAATCAGATCACAGCTGAACGATTCAAAGAGCTCAGCTCCGTGGCAAACGATCTCCAAGATGCGAAGGACCGTCAGGCTCAATATGCGATGCTGATGGACTATGCATCTGGAGATTATCCAGAGTTTAAGCACTTCCTCACCATGAGTCAGCTCAGAGCAGGGGAGGAGATGGAAACGCAATTCCTCGAAAAGATCGATGCACATCTCGACACACAAGATCTCGAGAAAGCTCAGATGATGCTCGATATGATGCAAACGATAGAACTTTAAAAACTACAAAAAACACAATATCTCTATTTCCTTTCATTTTTCTCAATATGGCAACATTCGAAACCACAGCAAACTCAGTAGAAAACCCTAGTAGTACTGTTGAATCATCATCTCCTACTTTTGAGCATTTCTCAGAGTCAGATAGAGAATCTCTTCAAAACCTTGATAATCAACTTAATCCAGAGATGGATGGGGAAACGCTAGAGGTTTCAGCAGAAGACGAAGCTCAATTAGCCGAAGCTTTGAAAAAGTCCCAAGAAGACCTTCAATCAAGACTTGAATCCTTCAAACAAGACAACCCTGGAGTTGACATCTCAAAAGCAACTCTTGGAGATGTGTATTCTCCAGAAGAAATCTCTGTCATGCAGCAAGAAGCTGAGAAGATGAAAGAGAATGGCATTGATTGGGCACCCGTCTGGAAAGGAGCCAAGATCGTCGGTGGAGTACTCCTAGCTGCTGCTATCGGAGGAACGATAGGTTATGGAGCTCTCAAAGCTCTTCAAGCCCTTGGATATGGTCCAGCTATGCTTGATATCGCTCAAAAAACTCTCGAACTTGCCGGAGGAGCTTTGGATTATGTCAACGAAGGATTGCAATACGTCGGTGAAGGACTTTCAAGTGCTTGGGAAAACATCAAGAGCTGGGAAATCTGGAGCAAGTTTAGCAGTGGTATCGATGAAAACACTGGAGAACTCCTCAAGAAAGGTACTGAAGGTGCTGACCGAGGAGCCCTTTCAGACCTCACTCGAGGCACTGATATTCCTGATCTAGGAGGATTCAATGACGTCGTTCCAAAACCATAATTACTCTGCCTAAACGTATACTATGACTTCAAATAATGAATCTGCTCCAGCTGAATCTTCAAATGGAGAAGAAACTCATATTACTCTTGAAACTCCTAAAAGTGGAGATCCTAAAACAACTGAACCCATCCCAGAGACTCTTCTTCCCGAAGGAGAAGCTCAGCTATTAGATGAAACAGTTCTTCAAGAAGAAGAGGTGATGCAAATCCCTCAGCTTGATCCTGATGTGCTTGCGGCCTTTCCTGAGCTGGCAGAAGCGAAAGATTCTCTTAGTTTTTTAAAACTTGCTACTGCTCGGATTGAGACAGCGATCACTGAGATGCCTAGTGATTTTCCAAATGCTGAGTTGATCTTAGGGATCCTCAGAAAAAATATCGCATTACTCGAAAAACAGCCTGAAAAGGCTCGTATTATTGATACTCAAGCCAGTACTCGACAGGTTATTGATCAAGTGAATGGATTATCACAAGCTTCTCCAGAACTAGCACAATTACTCGAGACTCAATTTCAACTGGAGATGGTTTCGTCAGCAATAAGCAATGCTTATGACGAATACTCAACAACAATCACCGAGCTCACAAATCAGGTATCGAAACTTGAAGCAGATGGAAGACCTGAAGATAAGGAAGCTCTTCAAAAAGAAGAAAAAGTCCTAGAAAGCATCACCACTCAGAGAAAGCATCTCTCTAAAATGAAGGAGAAAATCAGAGCTGTGATGTCCAAACTCATTGGAGCTGGATGCATGAAATGGGCCATAGGATCTCTTATTGCAGCAACCTTGACTGGACTTGCAGCCTTTGCTGCTCGAGAAATGGTGCTTAATCGAAAGATCCGACGTATCAGTAAAACAGCTCTTGAAGTAGCTGATAAAGCTATCACTGCTCATGAAAACACTCTTGAAGCAATGTCTGCCACAGAGAAAGTACTTCAATCAAGCTTATCAGGTCTAGAAGCAGCTCGTGAAGGTGGACAACACTCAGTAACTGCCAATCTCTATACGATGACAGCCCTGAGTGAACATACAGATAATGAACAGGAATACCTCTCAAACGTATTACTGTATCAGGTTAATACTTTGGAGGCGCGACTCAAACTTCGCAAACTCTTGCTCCTTAGCAATGAAACTGTTGCCGACAGAATCATGCCTCATTCACGATTGATAGAGGGTGTAAAAGGAATGGAAATTAACTATCTTGAATTAGTCGCTCGAGCTTATGCAAGCCAACAATACCGAGAGCTTCTTACTGAAAAAAAGAATGCTATCGAAACTATATTGACTGAGAAAGGACTGACAGCTCAGCAAAGAGCTGAAAGAATACAAAACCTCCCTGCCTTTAGTCAGAGCCGGCAGATGGACTCAAGTAACCGAATCTTCTCACTGGTGAGGATGACTGGGTCTTACTTAGACCATCATACAGAAGTCACTGTATCTGAAACCGCCAACCCTAATCCTCGCCAAGCAGCATTTATAAACCTCCAAAGAGAATCAAAGGATACTCCACTTCCAAACGAAGGAGCTTTATCTAGAGCAGACTTTGCACTGGCGATTGCCACAGAGGGAAGAGATACACGAGTATTAAAAAATAAATCTCTCGATGATGAACAATTCAATACACTCTTTGATCAAGCTCATGCAAGTGGCAACTATGAACTCTTCTCTCATTCTGTACTGAGTCGTAAACAATTTGGATTCCTCGTCACAGAGCTGATCAAATCACAAAATCTGTCGATTCTAGAAAAAAGAGTCAGAAGTACTGAAGAACTCCAAACTCTCATCAATGCCTTAGGCGCTGATCTACAAGGACTTCCTCCAGAACTTCTTGTTCGTAAACATATTTCAGAAAGCTCGAACATTGCTAGTTTTTCTGAAATGTTTCAATACCTCTCAAATGGATCTAAACATATGATTGGCAATATCCATGGCTGGTCTATCAAAGATGCTGTAATGAGTGGAGGTCAAAGAATGGCTCCATTTGCTGCTTATTCAGCTTCACTGCACAACATTAATTCCACTCAAATCGATGAACTAGAAGAAATAGTAGGTAAACTAGGAGATGAAGTAGTGGAGATGTCCGCTGAAGAACGTTCGCAAGTCGAGCGTTCACAAACTCTCGTACGAGATATCAAAGAAGCACGTGGACGTATGACAACTGCACTCCAAGAAGAGAAAGTCCTTTTGGAACAGTACCGTAAACAAGCTGAAGCTTTGAATAAGTATTACGATATGGATGACAAAGGTCTCTGGGATAAATTAACTGGAGATGGTATCGAAGGCCTGTATGATTACTTCGTTACTCCACATCTTGGACCTGGTAAATAAACTTTCACTCTTTTAGATTCTTAAAAATTTTTCTTTTCCTATGAAAAACCTCCTCAAATCTCTCGCAGCAATCGGTAAAGCTGCTGATGAAAACATCGTCAAAGCAAGTTTCAATGATGTAAATGTATTTTTTGCACTCCCTCTAGAAGTCGTGAAGATCGAAACAAACCCTCCTCAATCTACTTATGCAAAACTCTGCCGTATCTGCCAAAAAGCTCTTAATGCTGCTTATGCAACTGTGCAAAAAGCTGCTGCTGATGGGAAAATGCCTGAGGATGGAGTTTTCACCGTGAGTGCAGATGGGAATCTCGGAGTCGTCATCAAGAGCAATGGGGAAATCCAAGAAATGGGATTTAAAAAAGCTCCTGAAGAAGAAGGGGATATTGAATCATTCCTGAAGAACCTCGTAACGGCTGCGAATATTGGATACCTTCAAGCACAAATAAATGCTAGCGAACTTGGGAAGAGTTTTCTTCAAGGATAAATCATGCCCTCTAAAATTGATCTCAAACGTCAACTGTCTAAGGTTCAGTTTCTCAGCTCTGAAAACAAGCGGCTCCTACAAGATGCGATAAATAATTGCCCTAATGATCAACTCGATCTTTTAGTGGCGGTTATTGATCGTGCTGATCAGTCGGCAGTTCGTATTCAACAAGCTTACCATGAGAAGAGAGTTACGATGATGGATGAGATTATGAGGAATATGGAGTAATGACCAATCTGTATCAATGAGCCATCAATTTTCAATCAAATATCAAAAATCAAAGTCGAACTCCGCAGCAAGTGCGCGAATGAAATGCGAAACAAAATCCAAACTTCAAACTCCAATCAAAAACCATTGGCCATCAGCTCTAAGCCCTAGACTCTAGACCCTGGACTCTCGACTCTCGACTCTCGACTACAGACTACCAACTATTCACTAGAACCCATGCCCGACATCGACCTCCTCAAAAACGACCAACAAGTTGAACAATCCCCTGAAGCGCTGCAAGAACAGCGCGAGCAAGTGATGATGCGTGAGCTCGTGGATCGTTCCGTGCTCCATATCACGGAGATGAAACAGCGCTTAGATGAACAAACTGAACTGACGACTGAGGAACGACAAGATCGCCTTGCTGTTGAGATAGAAAAAACCACCCTAAGACTTGATGACTTAGCTCGATTAGATCAAGAGCGCAGAGAGGCTGAGCAGCAAGCTGTCGTGGAAGAATTAGGAGTCTTAGGAGCCTTGATCAGCCCTCCGGACCTTTCTCAAAAACCTGATGAATACTCGAGAAATCTCCGAGCTCGTCTGAGTGAAAGTTTAGAAGTGGGTTCGTCTACTCGTCCTAATCGACTTGAGCTCGCCCTTCTTTTAGCTCATCCAAACCAAGAAGAGCTCAGCTCTTTACTGAAATATTCTTCAAATACCAAACAGCTACTGAAGGTCAGTAACTGGATCCTCGAGCACCCGAGTACAGAGAATCTGATGTTACTCGTCGAAGCGAAAAAAATGTATAGCAATGAAGCTGCTGCTTTACTCCTGACACGAGACCTAGTTGATGAACAGCTTTTGAAAATCATTGAGAGCCCACTTGTTTCTGAGCTCCGCGACCAAGCGATCTCTCAACTCGACAAAGCTGAAGAAACTCAAGCGAGTCAGCTTATCTTGGAAAGAGGAAGTCGACAGCAGGCGAGTGCTCATGCAAAAAAACTCCTCGATAAAGGATCTCTTTCAGAAGTTCAATTAAGAGTCATAGTCGCTCGTCTGCCTGAGCTCGCTGAAAGAGCTGCTGTAGAGATGATGAAAGGTAAAGAGCTGTCGGAGAAGGATCTCCTCCTGCTTATTTACAGATCTCCATTACAAAAAGAGAAGGCTATCGACCTGCTTTTACTGCAAAAGAATAAAGAGAGCCAAGATCTGATCGCGATTGCTCAGAGTGAGAGACCTGAGATTAGAGAACAAGCCTGGAAAGAAGCGAAACTCTTAATCAAGAATGCTGCTGACATGGGACCATTCCTCAGTCACTGGCCTGAGGCTGATAGGCAGAGGGTATGGGATCATTTTGAGAGCCTTAAGCCAACGATTGCCCAAATGGAGTTGATCGCGCGTTATCCTCTTCATGAGGATCATTCTCATAGCCTCTCTCAAATCCTCCTCAGCTCGACTCATCGAGAACAGTTACCGCTTGGGGCTTTGAGCTATGTCTTAGAAAAAGGAAAAGCTGAGCAAGCTTTAGATGCTGGGAGGATTGTCTTAGAGAAGATCAAAGACTCCAAAGACTTTGGCATGCGCGAAGAAATAGCCATCGCTCTTATCATCAGACTTGATGAAGAGGAACTACAAAGGAAAGCCCTGGAATTTACACTGTCAGAACACCCTGCTCAATCAAGCATTGCCTTAACGATGACTCTTGCGCACGGGACTGATGCCATGAAGCAATTTGCGAAGACTTATCTACAGAACAAAACTAAGAAAAACTCACAAGACTGGCAGCTACTCTTGCAACTCGACCAATCTTCGGAGAATGCTCTTGTCTCTGGTACAGAGAAAATTGAAGCCTCTCTCTTTCCTCTTTTAAGTGAACAGCGACAGCAACAAGTCCTGGAACGCCAACAAAATGATCCTCTTTTTATTAGAGACATCATTCCTTATGTAAAGATCGGCTGGATACGGCATGCTGCTGATATGGATCTTATCTGGGGACGTCTTATGACGGCTATGGAAGATAAAAGAGATCAGATCATCATCACTGGCTATACATTGAACCGTTATTATCCGGATGTCCTGACTGGAGGCCTCACAGTGCGTCGTCATGACTTTGATGCCGTCCTTCATTCACATGCTCTCAAACACTATCTCCAGGACACCGCTCCAGATGAGACGACACTGGGAGAAAGCTTTTCAATTATTAAATCCATCATCCACAATCTCAAAGCTAGCAATAAAGAACTCAGCGAAAGAAATATCACTGGAGGCTTGGATCAAGTTCACAAAGCGCGTCAACGACATCTGGATAGCATTATGATGGATGAACATACGAAGCTCATTTTAGCGACCCATCAAGAACGGCGATTTGATAACGAACAAATCATCAATCTCTTTGAAGCAGCTGGCTTTGATCGCAGTAAAAATCTCATCACTTCTGTGAAAGGAATGGAAATGAGTGACTCAGGTCAGAACCTCAACAAACAAGCTGTACTAGAGGCCTTGAGGAAAGCGACCAGTGGACGAACGACATTCGTTTTCAGCGGTCATGGGACCAGCGAAGCGATCTGGTTTAGTGACGGAGCTCAAGCAACTAGCATAAATCGGCTCAATGATGAACGATCCATTTCTTATCAAGAATTAGGAGCAGCTTTGATCTCATCTGGAAATGTAGAAAACATCCAATTAATGGGTCTCTCCTGTCTTTCCTATGACTTTATGATGAATCTGAATGGATACCTGGCCACCCATTTACCTGAAGGCCAGAAAGACAAACGTCCTATCATGATCAGCTCTGCGAATAAAAATTCGCTGTCTTCTGGAGGAGGGCTCTATATCGATTCTCAATTCCTTTCCACCATTAAGCAAAACCATCAAACTGGTCAGCCTCTTCGAATGCGGGAGCTTATGGGAGCTGAAGCGACATTGATGCTCAGAGAAGATCCAGCAATTTTTGTCCCTGATGCAAAGGCAGCGAAAGGAGTGATTGAGATGGCAAAGTTGTTTAAGACTGAAGAAGGGGAGAAGAGGGCGGCGTAATCTTTACTAGGACCTCTTTCAAACCAGAGCCAGTTTTGCAAGAAGAGCAACAAAAGACGAATACTTGATTTAAAAATCCTAAGCAGTTATTCTTCTGTCAGTTAAACAAAACCATGAACACTTTCAGCAACTTTTACGGATATTTTTTCTTCTTCTCCTAGAGAAGCGTTGCTTGGTGTAATCATTTGAACCACAACTCTTCTCAGATCGAGAAGTTTTTTTATATAAGTCATCCTTATACTCGTTACTCTCCTTATACTCCTTCACTATGTCAGACGAACTCTCAAATCAACGCTCTCAAATCGATCAAATCGATGCTCAGATCATCCAACTCTTCTCTGAGCGACAAAAAATCGTGAAACAGATCGGTCAGATTAAACAAGAAAAGAACTTAGCTATCTACGATGCCAAAAGAGAACTAGAAGCTCGGACGAAGAGACGTCAGTTGGCTATCGAGCTTGGAGTAGATCCACTCAGATTAGAAGTGCTTTTCGAACAAATTGTCCTCCTTGCTCGTGACACACAAAAAGAACAGTCCGATAGAGCTGGGCTTCAAGTAGATAAGGACCGCACTCTCCGTGTCGGAGTCATGGGAGGTATTGGAAGTTTTTCCGAACAAGCAGCGATTGATTACCTAAAGGATCATCAGGTGACGAATTACGAGCTCTTTTATCCGATTTCATCTGAAAACGTCTTAAAGGATCTGAGTAAAGATTCAATCGATCTTGCAATCTTCCCGGTAGAAAACTCAACAGCAGGTCTGGTCCGTGAAACAATCTATGCAGCGAGTCAGTATACCTTTGATATCCAAGAGATCTTTGACTTTGATGTCCGCCATTGTCTTCACGTGCTTCCTGGAGTAGAGAAAGCTGAGATCACAAAAGTCATGTCTCATCCTCAAGCTTTGAAACAGTGTAAAGGCTACCTCAAGAAAGAATTTCCAAATGTGGAGCTCATCGAAGCGACTGATACTGCTGAAGGGGCTCGTATCCTCGAACAAAGTCCTGAAGAAAAACACCTGGCCGTCATCGCCCCAAAGAGAGCTGGAGAAATCTATCATTTGGAAACTCTGGAAGAGGGGATACAAGATCTGGATGAGAACTTTACGAGGTTTATTGCAGCGAAGAAGAACTAGTGAACAAATTTTCAGTTTTCAATTTTTAATTTTCATTCAAATCTCAAAGACCAAATTCGAAATACGAAATAAAAGCCAAAATTCCAAATCTCAAATGCTGGAGTCTCTATGTTACTACTATCTACTCGTTACTGACTACTATTACAAGCTAATTCCTATAAGCTAACTCCTAACTCCTCTATGACCCCAACAATCACCCTCATCGGCGCCAAAGGAAAAATGGGCTCCGCTTTCACCAAGCTCTTCACTGCGAGAGGCATAGAAGTGCTCGAGGTCGACATCGGAACGAAACTGACTGCCCAGAAAGCTATCCCAGAAGCTGATATTACTATTTTTTCTGTTCCTATCACCAATACTGTAGATCTCATCACTGAGCTTTCAGCTAAAGCGAAATCAGGAAGCCTCGTTGCTGATTTCACTTCCATAAAATCCCCAGCAGTGGAAGCCATGAAAGAAAATGTGCCTGAAGACTGTGAGATCATGGGTATTCACCCAATGTTTGGCCCAAGTGTCGTCTCACAACTCAAAGACCAAGTGATAGCGTATTCTCCTGTACGTTCAGGAAAATGGTCTCAATGGCTTCTTGATTTTTTTAAAGAAGAAGATGCCTTACTCAAAGAAACAACTGCCCAGCATCATGATGAAATGATGAGTGTCGTCCAAGGTATTATTCATTTCTCTTCGATAGCTACTGGTATCGCGATCAAAAATCTCGGCTTTAACTTTCAGGAAACCTTAGCCTTTTCTAGTCCTGTTTACAGATTACGATTGGATATGTGTGGTCGTGTACTCAGCCAAAGCGCTCGCCTTTATGGGGAAATCGCTCTTGAGAATCCTATGAATAAAAAATCAATAAAAGCCTATCAAGATGCTATATCTCTCATCGCTGACTCTATACATCATCATGATATCGATGCCTTTACTTCAGCATTTGAAGAGGCTGCAGAGTTCATTGGTGAAGATTTTGTAAATGAGGCCTATCAAAGAACCAATCAACTCATACAACGATCTAAGGATATCCTTTAACGAGTAATGACCAATGACCAAATCACAATGATCAACAGCTACCGGCCATAATCTATCAGATATCAGCTCTAGACTAACTCCTAATTTCCTACACGCTACTTCCTAAGCCCCAAAATCATGTTACACTCCACCCGCTCAAAGATCAGAAAAGGCAACAAACACTGTCTTTTTAAACTCCAGAACAAAGCACTCAAGAAGTCCTGGCGGTATCAAATCTAATCAAGTTATTGGCCATAAGCTATCAGCCACAAGCCCCATATTACTTAATAAAAACAATCCCATGATCATCTGCATGCGCCAAGGCGCCCCAAAAGAACAAGCTGAACACGTTATCCAAGCCGTTACAGACACTGGACTTGAAGCGGTCCCAATGTTTGGCACTGAAAGAACCGTCATCGCCGTACTAGGGGATGAGAGAGAAATGGAAATGAAACAATTTAGGGCTATGGAAGGTGTTGAAAAAGTCATGGCTGTCCTCAGACCATACCGACTTGTTTCCCGAGAATCTCATCAAGGAGATACTATCGTGGATTTTGGAGATGGAGTGAAGATAGGAGGCAGTCACCCTGTAGCTATCATGGCTGGACCTTGCTCTGTCGAGACTGAGGAGATGCTCATGAATATCGCCGAAAATGTTAAAAAAAGAGGAGCTCATTTCTTAAGAGGAGGCGCATTCAAACCTCGTACAGCTCCTTATTCTTTCCAAGGACATGGAGAAGAAGCTCTCAAATGGATGAAGAGAGCGGGGGAGAAGCATGGTCTGAAAGTCGTCACTGAAATCCTCGATACTCAACATGTTGATATGATGGAAGACTACGTAGACATGTACCAAGTCGGCGCGAGAAATATGCAAAACTTTGAGCTCTTGAAAGCTCTTGGACGGAAGAATAAGCCGGTCATGCTTAAAAGAGGGATGTCTGCGAAGTTTGATGAATTTTTGCTTGCAGCTGAGTACATCGCCAAGGAAGGAAACTCTCAAATCGTCCTCTGTGAAAGAGGAATCCGAACCTTTTGCAAATACTCTCGAAATACTTTAGACCTCAATATCATCCCTTGGGTAAAGAAGATGTCCCACCTACCGATCATCGTCGATCCAAGTCACGGGACGGGTTCATATGATATCGTGAAACCGATGGCCATGGCAGGAGTGGCCTGCGGAGCTGATGGAGTCATGATGGAGGTGCACCCAAAACCAGAACAAGCCTGGTCTGACGGGGATCAATCACTGACTTACAAGACGCTTGATGATGCGCTTGCGGGGATTAAGAGTATTGCGACAGCTATAGGGAGATAATATCCCTGAGAGAATTACCAATCTGTATCAATGAGTCATCAATGATCAATACACACTCAAAAAAACCAATTCACTCCATTCAGGAATTGGTTTTTTATTATTGATGTTTGTTTCGACTTTTACTCGCGGACGGAGCGAAGAGAAACTGCGGAGTTCGAATTTGATGTTTGGGATTTCATTGCCAATTGTAATTTGGTGATTGGTAATTACCGCGGCATACGGTATTCTCAGTATTGAGAGAATTTCCCCACTATGAAGCATTCTATTAAGACCAGATTGATTTGGACTCTAGCGAGTCTAATAGCCTTTGCACTCGTGCTCGGTGGAGGGATTATCATTGCCCAAAATACGGAGCAACTCAGACAAGAGATATACCTCGATTCACTGAGTTTTGCAGAGTTAACGAATGACAGACTGATTACTGCTTTTGAGCAATTTTATGTCTCTGATAACTTTCTTCAATTTCGAAAGGTAGCCAACCCAATGCTTTCAGAGATCATTGATGTAGATCGTATAGAGATCATTGGAAAGTCTGGAGAACTTTTTTATGATTCTGAAACTGAGCAGGATGTAGCCTACCTCGGACTAGAACGTGAACAAGAGTACTCTATTGAACGTGCCCGAGATATCAAAGCTTCACTGCTCTTCGACAATGGAGAAGTCATTTATGTACAAAAGGATGAGATGAATCGCTGGCGTGCAGTGGATACAGAAGGGGACCCATTGCAGTTCCCCGGAGGAGAAGTGGTAAATATCTTCTATCCTCACAGCAATGCTCGTATTGGAATTATGTATCGTCTCACTTATGAGGCTCTCACTGATCGGATCATTCAGATGGCCTGGAGTATCGGTCTGGTGATTGTGTTTAGTATTCTTTTAGTGAGCGGTTTTGCCGTCTATTTTGCGAATAAACTGGTACGACCTCTTGAAGAACTTGAAGCAGGTGTCGTTGAAATAGGGAAAGGGAAGCTTGGAATTCAGGTAAAAGTAGTAAGCGATGATGAGATAGGGGTACTGGCTCAAAACTTCAATACCATGAGTAAAACCCTCAAGAAGAACACTAAAGAGCTTTTAGAAAAAGAAAAACTCACTAAAGAGCTCGATATAGCGCGATCGATGCAGCAAAACATGCTGCCGGAAAAAGCCCCTCGATTGAAAGGTTTAGAAATCTCTGGATCACTACGGGCAGCTACTCAGATCGGAGGTGATATTTATGATTATTTGAAAGCAGATGAAAATGGGGCTTATGTCTTCATTGCTGATGTTACTGGTCATGGAGTCCCTGCAGGGATGGTTGCTAACATCACTCACTCCAGCCTGTACAGCTTCAGTACTGTTTTTAACAAAACTGATGAGATCATGAAGTCGATGAATAAAATCGTCCATGTCAAGACTCAGACGAATATGTTTGCCACTGCATTATTAGCTTATTGGAACGAAAAAACGAGATCTCTTACCTTCTGTAATGCTGGCCATGAAGAAGCCATGCTTTACCGAGCAAAAACAAAAACTATTGAGCTAGTCGGGAAAGGGGGTATGGCCCTAGGGATTACTGCAAATGTCGACAAGATCCTAAAGGAACAATCTTTGAAAATGGAATCAGGAGATGTGATGGTGCTCTACACGGATGGGATCCCTGAAGCTTGGCAAAGCAAGAATAAAAACCTCGGTATGGAAGCGATGCTTGAGCTGAGTACAGAAGTCATCAAGCAAGCGAAATCTGCGAAAAGCATAAGAGAAGGAATCATCGCTCGAGTAGATCTGTACCGACAAGACTACCCTCAACAGGATGATATTACGATCGTGGTATTGAAAGCGAAGTAATACACAAAAGTCTAGGGTCTAGAGTATGAAATCACTACAGTTCTCGACCCTGGACTCTAGACCCTAGACAAATGATCTCATCATGAGTTTGGAAATTCTTTTGGTGGCTTTTTTAGCATTTTTTCCATTGGGATTCCACATCGCTTTTGCTATTCTGTGCTCGCTCTTTTCTCATATATTTTTCAACTTATGTACAGGCCCAATGTCTCGATGATCACGTATAGGAAAAGCGATGGGAAGTTTTTAATCGTGAAAAAACCCCGTACAGATCATGCATGGCAGTTCCCGCAAGGTGGGGTAGATGAAGGAGAAACTTATGAAGAGGCTGCTAAAAGAGAACTCAAAGAAGAACTGGGATCGGAAAAATTCCAGGGTTTTATGAAAAGCAAACATGTCCTCTTTTATGAATTCCCAACAGGCTACTCTCGGGATGATAAATATACGGGCCACAAACAGAGTTATTACTTTGTTGAGTTTCTTGGAGATGAAAGTGACATCGAACTGGATAAAGAAGAGCTAGAAGATCACCGATGGATCTATCAAACCGAACTAGAAGAGTACATCCAATCTCCTGAATATTTGAAAAAAGTGCAGCAGGTTATTTATGAATTTCAAGACCAGCTCTAATCAGACTCACCATGCTGAAAAAGCCATCACC
>CAYGQA010000020.1:0-23374 GCA_964352145.1 uncultured Candidatus Peribacteria bacterium | reverse complement strand
ATCTATCTCCATATCTTCATTATGGGATGATCTCTGCCAAAGAGTAGCCTTGATGACGATAGGGATGGATACCTTTATAGAGGAACTTGTGGTAAGGAGAGAGCTCGCTGACAACTACTGCTTTTATGAGCCGAATTATGACAACTTCAAAGGCTTCCATGCCTGGGCACAAAAGACCTTAAATGAACACCGAGCTGACGAAAGAGAGTTTTTATACAGCAGAAAAGAGTTCGAAGAAGCTAAAACCCATGATCCCCTCTGGAATGCAGCTCAAACTGAGATGCTTAAAACAGGAAAAATGCACGGCTTCATGCGTATGTACTGGGCAAAAAAGATCCTCGAATGGACAAAAAATCCTGAAGAAGCTCAAAGAATCGCCATCTATCTTAACGACAAATACGAACTCGATGGGCGTGATCCGAATGGATATGCAGGTATCGCCTGGAGCATAGGAGGTGTCCACGATCGGGCCTGGGGGGAAAGAGAAGTCTTCGGGAAAGTGCGCTATATGAACTTCAAAGGCTGTAAACGAAAATTCAATGTCAAAAAATACATGGAGACTCATCTAGGGAAAGAACAGGTAGAGTTATTCTAGTTCGTATAGAGAGAGTTAAAGGCTGACAGCCTATAGCTGATAGCTTCTGAAAGTCCGTTATCGCTAGTCAGTGGTCAATGGACTATAAGTAATAGCCAATAACTGATGGTTTTTACCATTTCTCATTTCATAACTCATTATTCCTCGTTTCATTATTCATTGATTCTTTATTCGATAATTTGATAATTCCGAAAATTTACTACACTCTTAGCCCTTCGGAAACCAAGGAATAAAAATCGAGGTTCTTTTCGCATACTCTTGAAAAGCCTTATTATCAGCGTACTTCTTCTCTAAAAAAGGCACTCCTGAAACATATCTCAGGAGATAATTCATGATAAGAGGACTGATCAAAAGCCACCACTGTGGATTCACTGATAGTGCCATGAGACTAATCCCCCACCACAAAGTCGCATCTCCAAAATAATTCGGATGTCGACTATATTTCCAGATGCCAGTAGTCATGATTTCCCCAGGCTTCTTCGTTTTGACAAACTGAGCTAGCTGATGATCTGCAAGCACTTCACAAAGCCAACCTATCAACCACAGTATAATTCCCAGAAAAAAAAGTGTTTGATACTCCATACTCACTTGAGAAATAATCCAAACAACGGGACTAGCCACTACCAAGATCAAAGCTCCTTGTAAGAGAAAAATCTGAAAGAAACTTCGTAAGATAAACCATTTACCCCAATCTTTACGCCATTGAGCATAGCGCCAGTCTTCTGGCTTTCCGATATTTCGTTTCCCGATATGGATCGCTAAACGCAAGCCCCAGAGACTCAGCACGATAGCTGTCACATCATGAAACCAGATCCTGATAGAGAAATACCAATTCACCAGAGCAACAAGGACAAACCCCAATCCCCAACCAACATCTACCAAGCTATTGTTTTTCCGTATCTGGGCTAGGATAAAAAAGAAAAGCATATGAACCGCAATAACTTGAGCTGAAAAAAGAATGGGAACAAGCATAGGAACTCATTTAAAAATCCAAAAACATCATCAATCTAACAAAAGAGAAGCACAAAAGCATAACATACTCTAAAAATTCCCTTCGTTGTTTGATAAAACAAGAGTAAAATACTCTATATGGAACAAAATAAAAGCTTTGAAAAAATCATAAGTGACTTTAGTGAGACCGAAAAGAAGAAGATGAAAAAAGTCTCTGAATTTGCCAAAAAACATCTCTCTCAATTCAAAAGAAGAAGCGGCGAAGATTATGCTCAGCACGGACAAGAAGTCGCCAGAACTTTTTTAGAAATGGTAAAAGACTCCAGCCTAGTAGCGGTAGCACTTTTACATGATTTACCAGTAAACCCCGAGCATACAACACTCTTAAAGCAATCACCATTAACTGAGAAAGAGCAAGTATTAGTAAAAAGAATGCACGAACTGAGACGTTTACATATCAGTACGAAAGAAAAAGATTTAGATACCTTCATAAACACCATTTCATCAGAGACATCTCTTATACCTTTGAGGATGGCACATCGTCTCAATGATGTCAGACACTTAGATCGCTTCGACGAGAAGCTCCAAGAAAAAATCGCTCACGAAAGCTTACATATGTATGCATCAATAGCAGGAAGATTAGGGATGCATAGATGGCGCTATGAAATGGAAGATATTTGTTTTTTAAAACTCCAAGTAGAACCATCATCTCTTTTATTAAAACAATTCGAAGATTCACGAGAAATCGACAAAGTATCACTACATCAAACAGGAGATTTCATCAAAAAACAGTGCCAAATCGCAAAAATACCTGTGAAGGTAAAAAGTCGCTTTAAAGCGCTTTACTCAACATATCGCAAAATGCTTTTAAAAAATCGGAATTTTGATGAGCTTACCGATAGACTAGCCTTACGAGTAATCGTCAAAAACATCGAGGATTGCTATAAAACATTAGGAATAGTCCATACCCATATGCATCCTATCGCCGGTAAGCTCAAAGATTATATTGGAGCACCAAAAGAAAACGGATACCAGTCCATCCATACAGTAGTATATCCCCTCCCAGGAGTCACTGAACAACCCATCGAAATACAAATCAGAACTGAAGAAATGCATCAACTCTGCGAATACGGGACTGCTGCTCACGGTAAATATAAAGATTTTAACTACTCTCTCAAATCAAATACTGCCCAAATAGATCTCATAAAGAACTTCCAAATCCTAAGAGCTAAAACAAGTAACGCCGAACAATTTAAAAAAGCACTTCGCAACTACTTTGACGAAAAACACATGGCAATTTTTGATGAAAAAAACAACCTGTATCATATAAAACAACCATCGAGTATTTATGATTTCTTAGCCATTCTTTACCCAGGAAGAGTTTCCGACATTTCTGAGGTAAAACGTAATGGTCGACTCGAAAACATCGAAGCACAACTCAAAAACGGAGACGTGATAGAAGCCACATGGCGCCCACAAAGATCAATCAGGAAAAACTTAAAAGAAAAAGCCAAAATTGAAGCTCTTCCTATTACCTATTAAAGTCATCACCATGATTTCATTAAAACTCATCCTCAGCTATTTCTTAACCATGTTAGTATTTTTTGCTATAGATCTCGTCTGGCTAGGCCTTATCGCAAAAAACCTCTACAGTAAATATCTGACAGGTCCTCTATCACCAGAGATCAACTGGGGAGCAGCTGTGATCTTCTATCTGATATTCATTGTTGGGATCTTTATATTTGCGATACTGCCCGCAGTGCAAAAAGAAAGTTGGCAACAAGCCTTGATATACGGAGCACTCTTTGGTTTTTTCACCTATGCGACCTACGATCTCACCAATCTCGCTACGATTAAAAACTGGCCATTACAACTCGTCTTCATAGACATTTCATGGGGAACAATCCTCACAGGTATTGTCAGCATCTCTGCTTATCACATAATGAAATACATCGCGTAGCCCAAGTGATGTTGTCAAAAAGCAACATATGTTAGTATTCTTTATAGAAATCTTAAACTTTTCTTATGAAAACCTCACATCTCTTTAGTCTCTTCATTGCTCTAGGACTCCTCATCACTCCTCTAGCTAATGCAGAATCAGAAGTTGAAAAGACTCCTCTAACATCATCAATAGAGGCTATAATAGTAAGTGATGATGGAGAAGCAAAAGTCAGTTGGAGTATAGAAGGAGAAAATCAAATGGGAGTGAAGGTCCTCTCTTCTACTTCTAAAAACCCCATCTATCCAGCAAGAGATGGTGACAATGCTGTTTACATAGCTGATAAAGATCAACAAAGTTCTTTTATAAAAGCTTTCGATGGAGCGGGGACATACTACATCCGAGTCTGTGAATACCTTGATGGCGTTTGTGGTACTTATTCGAATGAAATCAGTATCGAACTCGCCGAACAACTCCGAACAGTCAAAGAGAAAATGCAAAAACAATTTTCTGACATTTCCGAAAAAAGTGACGTCTATGATGCAGCTAGCTACCTCAAAGAAAAAGCCTACATCAAGGGGTATGAGGATGGGAGTTTCAAACCAAATCAAAAAATCAACCGAGCTGAGTTCCTCAAAATAGTTATGGAGGCTTCAGGGCATACTCCTTCAGGGACAAATTGCTTCAAAGATGTAAACAACGAATGGCATGCTCCGTATATCTGCAAAGCAAAAGCTCTCAATCAAATAGCAGGATATGAAGATGGCAACTTCCGTCCAGAACAAGAGATCGTCTATGCAGAAGCTGCTAAAATCATCGTCAATCTCCTCGCTCTAGAAAGCAAAGACAGTAACAATGAAAACTGGTACCACCGATACGTCAGCGCTATGGAGCTCCTATCAGCTATCCCAACGAGCGTAGAAAGCTTCGAAAAACCTATCACTCGTGGAGAAATGGCAGAGATGATCTACCGTATACATGCCAAGAAAAAGAACAAAGCTTCTAAATCATACAAAGAACTCAAAGCAAAAAAAGCACAAGTATCTGGTGAAAAATCAGTACAGTCTTTGACACTTTTTAATAAAGCAGAAGGAAAAGTAGGTTGGGATGTTGACGGTTATGCTGCACAAGGATTCAAAGTCATCTGGTCAAAAATAAGCCAACCAGAGTACCCCGTTCGTAGTGTTGACCAAGCTCAGTATGTGGGAGACCCAGAACAACACTATGCCTTCCTCAAGGGTTTCGATGGAGAAGGAGAATACTTTGTCAGAGTTTGCGAGTATCTCGATGGTTCCTGCGGTGTGTATTCGAATGAAGTCACAATAGAACTCAAAGAACAGAAGAAATAGTCTATAAAAAGTATTTACACTTTCTCAGCATATTCAAGGAAACTCTTAAGGAGGTAGAAGACACTCGGATTACGAGGTTTTCTACCTTGAGCTCCCATATCCCAACCATTCCATCCATCAACCCCATCTTTGGCAGCTATTTCACCTTGATTAAGCAAATCTCCTACAGTGATCATCATCATACCTCTTACTTCCTCAGTCTTTTCAGCATATTGAATCAAAGCATCAAGATCAGCAGTCGCAAGCATTCCCAATTCTTGTACCTCTATCAAGAAACCCATTAATTTCTTTTGATCTTCAGTGAATCGAACATTTTGATCAACTAATACAGCCTGTATTTCTCCATTCATTCCCCCAAAACCGACTGTCATTAATTGAGTAATCTTGGGATCATTCGAAAGAAGCCCATCCAGTTGGACGAGGGAAGCTGCTTGATCACCTGCTTCTTCCTGGAGTTCTCTCTTCAGTTCTTTTGAGAGAATAGCATCCATACCACTTCGTACATCAAAAGTCGGCTGAAACAGCTTACCATGATCAAGTAACGAAGCACCTTGCATTAAAAAATACAAATAACCCGGGATCTGACCTTTAGCATCAAGATATCTAGAATCTACAGAATCTGGATCATGCTCAAAACTCATTTTAATCTCCTTTTCTTGCTCTGATTCAAGACCACCTCCCAAAAACTCAAGAGTACCATTTCTACCATTTATCCCCATAGCCAAAGGCATTTGTAAAATATCATCACGATAATTCTGCCAATCCTCAGGAACAATCACCGCTCCTACAGAACGACGAAAACTACGAAATTTTTCAGGAATATTTGAATGTTCTGCAGGAACTGATACTAATCCCTTTTCTTGAAAAATCTCTTCAAGACCATTTTCTATACGATCAGATCGTTCACGAAGAGTTTTCATGATAAATAATTTAGCCCTTATATAAGGCTCGATTGTAGCAGAATAACAGGAAAAATGCTAAAATATGTCACCTAATACACTATGAAAAGACCAAAAATCGCCATCATCGGAGGAGGAGCTGCAGGTCTTATGGCCGCTGCTACCCTACTCGAAGAACAAGTGAATGCTGACATTCATCTGTTTGAAAAAAATCCTTCACTCGGTGCTAAAGTCATCATATCCGGTGGAGGACGTTGCAATGTCACTACGGGAATCACTGATAAAAAAGAGCTCTTCAGCAAATACAGCAGAGGGGCAAACTTTCTCAAGACCGCTATTGGAAAGTTCCCACCTGAAAAGGTCTATGAATGGTTCGAAAAGCAAGGGGTGCCCTTAAAAACAGAAGCTGACCAGCGTGTATTCCCTGTTTCCAATAAAGGAAGAGATATCGTGGGCGTTTTCGAAAAAATGTTTAAAGAACAACAAGTACAAGTTCACTTCAGTGAAGATGTCTTAGAAATCACACCGAAAGATGAGCTCTGTGTACTCAAAAGCAACAAAAGAGAAGAATCTTTTCATTATATCATCATCACTACTGGAGGAAATGCCTACCAACACACCGGATCAACTGGAGATGGCTATAGCTTTGCGAAATCATTCGGTCATAGCATCACTAAACTTGGTCCTTCTTTGAATAGCTTCATGTGCCATGAAAACTGGCCAAAGAATATCTCTGGGATCAGCCTAGAGGAAGCGACCTTATCAGCAAAAACAGACGATGGAGAAAAAGTCTCTGTGACTGGGCCTATGCTCTTCACACACTTTGGGATCTCTGGACCAGCAGTTTTTGCTCTCTCTTCACAACTCGCCTTCTCAGTAGTCAGCCCTGAGACACCTATCAAGGTCTCTATCAGAGTCAAAGCCTCTATGAATGCATCAACATGGGATCAATGGCTACTAGAGCAGTCTCAAGGATCTAAGCAAATCTTAAACACATTAAAGGAACATCTCTCTACTCGACTTTGTAAAAGTATCCTCAATCAAGCCCATATCTTAGCGGAAAAAAAGAACTCAGAAATTTCAAAAAAAGAACGACTAAGACTAGCTGAGTTTCTCGGCGGACAACTGACAGTATCCTTAGCCAAAAGAAGACCTGGAGACGAGTTCGTGACAGCCGGAGGCGTATCACGAGATGAAATCAACACAAAAACAATGCAGTCCCGACTCGATCCAAAACTCTTCTTCGGAGGAGAAGTCATGGACGTCGACGGAGTCACTGGAGGATTTAATCTCCAAGCATCCTGGGCAACGGGGCGATTGGCGGCGCAGAGCTTGGCGAACTTGATTAAATCAGCCTAATTCAATTAGGAAAAAACATACAAGGCTAGGGGCCAATAGTCTATAGCCAATAGCTCAAACAATGATTACACTATCAGCTATAGGCCATTAGCTATAAAACCTTGCCTAAGGCTCCCACTCCTCAAGCTCTCCAAGTTCCCATGATCCGAATCAACAATCTCAATAAAGCTTACGGTTCTCAAATCCTCTTCGAGGACGTGAGTTTTACCATCAATGCCCAAGAAAAAATTGGTCTCATCGGACGGAATGGTTCAGGGAAAAGCACCTTCATGAACATGCTTCGCGACCGAGATAGCCAAGACGGAGCTATCCATATTCCCGAGACCTTAGTCATCAGCTCTCTAGAGCAGCACTTAAATTTTGAAAAAGAAACTCTTCTCGAGCAAGTTTGTACTGCCTTACCAGCTGAACTTTCTGATCAAGAGTGGAAAGCTCAATCAATCCTCATGGGATTAGGTTTTACGGAAGAAGACTTTTCTAAAGCTCCCAAAGATTTTTCAAGTGGTTTCCAGATACGTATCAGGTTAGCAGAAGCTCTGGTCTCAGAACCGCATCTCCTCCTCCTCGATGAACCGACAAACTACCTCGATATCATTACTTTACGATGGCTGGCAAGATTCCTCAAAACCTGGAAAAATGCTTTCATCCTGGTCACTCATGATCGTCACTTCATGGACGAAGTCGTCACCTATACTATCGGAATCCATCGAGGAATCATGAGGAAACTCAAAGGTGGCCCTCACAAACTCATGGAACAAATCAAAGCCGAAGAAGAAGTCTACGAACGCACCCGAGTAAAACAAGTCAAAAAACAAAAGAAAACGGAGATCTTCATCAATACCTTCAGAGCAGGAGCTCGCTCAGCTGGCTTAGTACAATCCAGGATCAAGTCACTCGCGAAGCAAGACATCGGGAAGAAACTCGATAAGATCCCAGATATTGCCTTTCATTTTCATGCGAAACCTTTCCAAGGAGACAGCCTGATGAAAGTCTACAATCTCAACTTCGGATACCCTAAAGAACCAAAACTCATCCGAGACTTCACTCTCAATGTCAGCTCAGGCGATCGTATAGGGATCATAGGACGTAATGGAAAAGGAAAATCAACCCTCCTCAAACTTCTCAGTGGTGACCTCACAGCAACAAATGGAAAACGTAAAACACATCCAGAACTCAAGATCGGATACTTCGGTGCCGACAGTAAAGCAGGTCTCAATCCTAACAATACGATCCTCGACGAACTGAGAAAAATCCACGGAGTCAAAGAGCAAGAAATCAGAAACCTCTCTGGAGCACTACTCTTCACTGGTGATGCTTCTAAGAAGCAAATATCCAAACTTTCCGGAGGAGAAAAAAGCCGTATCTGCCTAGGAAAAACCATTTTAAAAACAACAGACCTCCTCTTCCTTGATGAGCCCACCAATCATCTCGATATGGAATCTTGCCAAGCTCTCATACATGCTCTCAAAGAATACAAAGGCACTGTTATCTTTGTTTCACATGATGAAGAAATGATCTCTGCGTTAGCAAATAAACTCGTGATATTCGATAAAGGCATCATCAGCGTCAAAGAGCAAACATATCAATATTTCTTAGAAACGGGTGTCTGGTCATACGAAGAAGATGAATCGGTGTTCCTCTTCAAAAAGAAAGATTCCGACACAAAAAAAGACTATTTAGAACGAAAAGAACAAAAAAAACGTCTCAGATGGATAGAAAACCGTCTCAAAAAAATCAATGATGAAATAGAGAAAACAGAAAGAAAACGCCATAAGAATGCCTCTGATCTCCACGAAGCCTGCGAAGCAAAAGACGCCGCTCAGATAAAAACATTTGGAATCAAGGGCAAAGAACTCCAAGAAAAAATCGACGAATACTTCAGCGAAATGGAAGAACTCATGATAGAGGAGGAAGGGCTTGGGGAAAGTGAATAATTATCAGAATTATCGAATTTTCAGAATCCACACAGTCTCTCAAAAAATCCAAATACTCAAAACCCCTCTCTCGGCAGAAGAGAGGGAAAACCGTCAGGCAGGGTGAGTTCATACTAGCGAAGTCAACAAGCAAAATATCTCATGAATAGCAGACAGGATTTTGGGAGGGAGCAAAAAAAAGACAAGCTCATAGTAGCAACCCAAAAAAACTCTTCTGAGAGCATTAAAACAGCTCCCTTTTTAACTTTCTATTTTTCACTTCCACCTTTCCTCTTCCTGTCAGCCTCCTCCAACTACAAACATGCATCGACAGTAAAGTCATCACAATGCTACACTCTTTTTAAGGGGTATATTTTTTCTAAAACAGTCTATGAGTACTGAAAGCTTAGAAGGCCCAACTCGACAAACAACTGATTTAAGCATGCTAAGCACAGAGGAAAAAACCCTCTTTTTAGAATATTCAAAAGAAAACCCTGAAAAAGCCAAAAGCTTCTTAGAAGAAAAAGGCTTTCCAAATCCAGCATTCACCTTGCATGACTTCAATAACCTCGCCACAAAAAAAGAACAAATCCCACCCACAGAAACAGGGAAATTTTTACGAGAATATATCGAAGAAAAAGAAGAAGGTATATTAGGAGTCGAAGAACCCAAATACGTTAATCTCACAAAGCTCTTAGAAGAAGTCTTAGAGATCTTTAAATACAAACAAAAAGGATATCAATTCAATTTAACTATAGATGGTATAGAAGATCCGCACATACTTGGCTTAGAGAACGCCCTCTTTTTTGTGTTCTTCAATCTTCTCAGTAATGCCGTTAAATATCACGTTGAAGATACAGATATAGAAATCCTAGTATCAAAAGGAGATGGAGTTATTAAGATTTCTGTTTCTAATGAAAGCGAAAAAATTCCAGAAAATTTTGATCCTTTTAAAAGGGGGAGTAGAGCTCATCAAGAACAAAACGGAACTGGAATAGGTCTCGCAAGTGTCGCTAAAACTACCCAAAAACACCGAGGGAAAACTCATTGGAAACAAGAAACAAATACTGAAGGAAAAAATATTATTTCCTTTACAGTCCAATTCCCTTTTATAGAGGGTATCGAAAAAAACCCTTCTGTCATCATCATAGATGACCAAGAAATCATAAGAAGCATCATCACATCCATTTTGAACAATGATGGTATTTTATGCGACAGTCTAAACCACAAAGATCCAGACTTTAAACAACAACTCAAAGAATCAAAAGAATATGATATCGCCTTCGTCGACTTTGAAGAAGGAAAAGGCATAGAAATCATAGAAGCACTGAAAAAAAAAGTAAGATATTTTTTCATTGTCTCTGGAGTTGCAGAGAATGAGGAAAAAAAAGAATCATACGGTGAAATGTATTCTAAATGGATTGAGAAACCATTTAACGTAGTAGAAATCAGCCAGGTCATCGAAGCTTTCAAAGCAAGAAACAACAAGTAACTTCAATCACTAATAATTATCAACTAACAAGACTAAGACACTACTCCAATTCCTTGCAGGGAAACCCTGTTCAAGAAACAATAAAACCAGTTAACTCTCTCTATGAAAAAAACCTTCATCTCATTGCTAAGTTTTGGATTCCTCATCAGCGCCCTCCTTACAGGTCTCGGTCAAAAACAAGTCTTAGGAGCCTTCTCAGATGTGAGCTCAAGCCATCCTCATTTTGAGGCCATCACCTATGTGCAAGATCAAGGTATCGTCAACGGCTATGCAGATGGCAGTTTCAAAGCTGATGCGAGTATCAACCGGGCTGAGTTTATGAAAATCGTCATCCTAACAGCTGTCGGTCAAGAGCCTCTCGAACACTCAGGGCAATGCTTCACTGATGTCGCATCTGGGGATTGGTTCTATCCCTTTATTTGTTATGCAGAGCGAGTAAGTATCGTCGGAGGATATGCTGATGGGAGCTTTAAACCCGGACAAAATATAAGCTTCGTCGAAGCTGCTAAGATCATCGGAAACGCCCTCGGAGACACTACTGGAGATGGATCAGAAATCTGGTACAAACCTTATGTCGAGTATTTAGCAGTTAACAAAGCTATCCCTCTGGAAGTAAGCAGCTTCAGTCAGGAGCTGACCCGTGGACAAATGGCCGAAATGATCTACCGTATCCATGGAAAAATAAAGAGTAAGAGCTCACAAACTTATGAGATATTACAAACTTCCTCTCAAAACACAATAGATGAATGGACAAAGCAATCAATCAGCAACTGGGGCTTTAGCTTTTCATTACCTCCAAATAGTAAAGAAACAGATTCTGGACAAAGAGTCAGATATCAAAACTATATCTCAACTGATGATTTTGCTAGTCTCAGCGCAGGAGAATACTATCTAGAAATCTTTCAATCTGATACGACAAAAGATTGCCAAGAGGAAATGGACGAAGCAAAAAACTCAACACAATTAGGTGTAAATATAACTAGAGGCATGGGGTTTACAGGAGGAGATCCAGGTGGGATAAGATTTGCTCTCTGTTTTAATTACCAGCAAAAAGGGTACCACGCTCAAGCAACAGAAAATGATCAAGATGGACCCATCGCAAATGCGATCCTCGATTCTCTTCTCTTTGAAATAAGTTCTAGCTCAAACACTAACACCGACACCAGTGTAGAAAATAATGACTGGGGTTTTGGAAAAAGAAAGCTCCCTCTAGGACTCAACAAGCTCTCCACGAGCCCAAAAGCTGACTACATCTACGCTTGTAATAGCAATCTCAATGGCGGTGGAGCTCATGCTATCGGAGATTGGATCAATGAAAACGAAGAATATTGGAGCCCTATCGGCAAAGCTACTGTCGATGGCAACAATCTCTGGGATGCCGCAGAGATATCGATCCAGCTCAATGGTGAACAACGAGATATCAATAGTAAAGGAGTCCCAACAAATCATGGTACTGGGAACTTCCCCGTATCATCCAGTGATGACGCCTACCAGTACGACAAGAATCCCAACACTATCACGACTCAAAACACCCTCTTTTCAATCCCTTCAAACCCAACAGTCAGCAATGTTCCAAGCTGTACCGATCTCGGAGTCATAGGTATCGCTACAAACGGAGTAGCACTCTTCAACGGTCTTGATGGCATGGGAAGAGATGCTGCCGCTTACGAGATCCAGGATGCCTGTGATGGACATCCAGAAAGAACAGGTGAATACCACTATCATAATCTCAGCAGATGCTTAGAGGACGATGCTGCCGAAGAAGAACACTCTGAACTCCTCGGGTACATCATCGATGGTTTTGGGATCTATGGACTCAAAGGAGAAAGTGGAGAACTCATGAAAAACGAAAACCTCGACGAATGTCATGGACATAGCCACGAAATCGAATGGGACGGACAGAGCAAAGAGATGTATCACTATCACATGACAAACGAATTCCCTTACACCATCGGATGCTTCAAAGGAACTCCCATCAGTAGTATGAATAGTAGCAACACAAGTGGAGCTGCTCCTCAAGGAGCTGGGTCTGGAGGTGGAGCACCTCAAGCTGCCAAAGATGCTTGCTCAGGAAAATCAGTGAGCGCTAGCTGTAGCTTCAGCGACGGAAACGGATCTCACAGCGGAAGCTGCATAAGCACTCCTGACGGCATGGCTTGTAAACCTTAAGCACTATAGAGTCTCTGAGTTTGTAAACACTCCAAGGAAAAATCAATCAACAATTTGGGTTTTAACCATTGGACCTTGGCCCTTACTATTGAACCTTAAATTTTGGCCTCTAATTCACCTTAAACCATTTCAAACGAAGAGCGTTGAGAACCACACTGATAGAAGAAAATGCCATCGCCACAGCCGAAAAGATAGGATTCAAAAACCCTAATGCAGCCACAGGTATCCCGACACTGTTATAAACAAAAGCCCAGAAAAGATTTTGCTTAATATTTCGAAGGGTCGCCTCAGAGAGCTCGATAGCTTCTACAGCTTTCAGTAAATCACCCTTCACCAACACAATATCACCTGATTCGATAGCGATATCGGTACCAGTCCCCATCGCTATCCCAACATCAGCCGTTGCAAGTGCAGGTGAGTCATTGATCCCATCACCGACCATAGCCACTACCAATCCTTGCTTCTGCAACTCTTTGATTTTTTTAGTCTTTTCTTCAGGAGACACTTCTGCCAACACTTCATCAATCCCCACTTGCTTCGCGATAGCATTCGCCACCTGTTGATTATCCCCCGTCATCATGACGGTCTTGATACCTCGATCATGCAGGAGCTTTATAGCTTGTTTTGAAGTTTCTTTCACTCCATCCTGCACACCAAAATATGCCAGCAGTTTTTTCTCATCAGCTACCATGAGCACCGTTTGACCCTCTTGATGAAGTCTATCGATACTCTCTTGAGAATCCTTCAAACTGATTTTCAAAGATTTCATATAGGACGAGCTCCCAAGATAATAGGTTTTTTTAGCAACTTTTCCTGAAACACCTTTCCCCGTCACAGCCTTAAAAGAACTCACCTCCATTGATTTCACTTTCTTTGCCTGACAATAGTCTAAAATACTTTTAGCCAGAGGGTGCTCCGAATTCTTCTCTAAAGATTGAGAAATCTCTAGTACCTTTTTACGATCCTTTTTATCAAGTACTTCAAATGTCTGCACCTCAGGCTGTCCCTTTGTAATGGTTCCCGTTTTATCAAAACAAATAGCCGTAATCTTATGAACCTTTTCGAGACTTTCCGCTTTCTTAAGTAAAATTCCCATCTCAGCACCTTTACCAGATCCTACTACTATAGATATAGGAGTCGCCAATCCCAGTGCACAAGGACATGCAATGATCAGCACAGCGACCGTATAAATAAGAGCTTGTGCAATATCACCATTCTTCAGGTACCACCCGAAAAATGTCACCAGAGCAATCCCAATCACCACCCATACAAAATACTGTGAAATGATATCCACCAATTTTTGGATAGGAGCCTTACTCATCTGAGCCTGCTCCACCATTTTCACCATCTGAGCGAGCATGGTTTCCTTCCCAACCTTCTCTGCAGACACATGGATCACCGTATTACCATTCACCGTCGCTCCGATGACCCTATCTCCCTTCTCCTTATCTACCGGGATACTCTCACCTGTCACCATAGATTCATCAATCGTTGCCACACCTTCTGTCATAACACCATCTACTGGTATTTTTTCTCCAGGTTTGATGAGTAAGATATCCCCCCTCTGCACTTGATCGATAGGAACATCCTTAGTTTTTCCTTTTCCGATTACTTTATGGGCTACTTTAGCTGATAATTCCAGAAGCTTTCTTATCGCCTGACTAGCTCTGCCCTTTGCTCTAGATTCCAAATATCGGCCAAGGATAATGAAAGTGGCAATAATAGCAGCATCCATGAAGTAATTTTCATGAATCCCTGTAAAGAGCACATTGTAGCTGGAATAAAGAAAAGCTGCAGAAATCCCAAGGCTCACTAAGGTATCCATATTTGGGCGTCCTCTTAAGAAAAAAGAAGGCAGTCCTTTTATAAAAAATTCTTTAGCGGTATACAATAAAACCGCTGCCGTCAAAAACATCATGACAAACCCTTCAAAAGGGATATCAAAAACAAAATCTAAAAAGGTAAGGATCACACTCACTGAAGCTCCAAAGATGACCTTATTTCTTTTACTACGAACTTCAGTATTAGATTCTGGCCCGACATGTTTCGAGTGATCTTCACCATGATCCATTTGAGAATGATCCATCTTAGAGTGGTCCATATCATGAGACATTCTTTCTTCTTCAAGCTTAGCAGTATAGCCCGTTTTTTTGATCTGCTGGATGATCTCTTCCACACTGAGCTTCTTGTCATCAAAAAGAACTTCTGCCTTGTTGGTCGCAAAATTCACTTGAATACTCTGAACGCCTGTCATCTTTCCCACATCTTTTTCAATGTGATTCACACAAGAGGCACAGGTCATGTCGATAATAAGGAAATTTTTGGTTTTTTTCATAATGGGGATGAAAGAAATTTTTTAAAGTACTGCAAGCTGATCAATAACTGCTTTTAATTCACCTTCTACAAAATCAGCCACTTCATTGAGGGCAGGATTTCCTATGGCTCCCATCATCGCACTGGGCATAACCGCCGAGACATACGTCTGTCCCTCTTTGACATAAACAATCACATTACAAGGTAATAGCAGACCAATTTCAATCTCAGCATCAAGAGCCTTGGCTGCATTTGGAGGATTACAAGCGCCGAGGATCACATAATCCTCCATATCCTTATCGACCTTCTCCTTCATCTTCGCTTTAACATCAATAGTAGCCAGAATTCCAAAGCCTTGTTCTTTCAAAAATTCAGTGGTTTGTTTAACTGCCTCTACAAAACTCAATGAAGTTTCAGTGGAATAACCGTAAGAGGTATTTTGAGTCATAGTAGTAAAATAAAAAATGAAAAGTGATTGGTCTATGGACTGTGTTCTGTGGTCAGTAGCTAAACACTATCTTGATTTGAAAATTCGATAATTCTGAAAATTTGATAATTATCCATCACTCTCTATCGACTAAAGACCTCCAAATCCTCCTCCCCCGTCACCAGCAACTCCGCAACAGCCCCTTTCGTCAAACGAGCCAAAGCGTGATCGACCAGCTTATAAGTCCCTGGCACATCTACAGTGAACTCAACGATAGTCGCTCCACCAGCAGGAATTACTGTCGTTTGGATATTATTTTGCACTGGAGTCCCTCCTTCCGGGTATACCGTATCAAAAATCTCCCCAATCACATGGAAACTAGAAATTTTGGAAACACCAGCATTCCCTACAAACAAGCGAATCTTATCACCAACCTTTGCTTGTAAAGCTCGATCACCAATCAGTGAACCCACACGTCCATTCATGACGATATATTCAGGATATTCATCACGAAGCTTAATCCCAGAAAGCTGAGTGCTTCCTTTATCACCACGATCAAGCACCGGATAAAACTCACTCTGTACCACATAAAACTCTTTATCTACCTCTTCTAATCCCTCCTCAGGCTCTACCAAAATAAGACCATAGGATCCATTAGCCATATGCTCAGCAACCTCTTGGGTACCACAGTGATAAATGTAGATACCAGGGTTAAGAGCCTTAAATTCAAAGCTTTTTTCTTGTCCTGGGGCAACATCTACAGCCCCTCCATGAGGCCCATTCACTGCATGCAGGTCTATAGAATGTGGCATATGATTCTCTGCTGGATTCTTCAAAGTAATCTTAATTCGTTCCCCTTCTCGTACTCTCAAAAAAGGTCCTGGCACGACCCCATCATAGGTCCAGTAGAGATAGTCCATACCATTATCTAATTCAGCATTGATTTCTTTGGCAGTGAGAGTGAACTCTCGTTGGATTAAAGCAGGAACTTGAGCATCATGTCCGATCTCAGCTATCTTCCCATGATCATCTGGACTGTGAGTATGATCATCATCCTTTACCACTAAATCTTTTATATCTGCTGTTATCTCTTCTTTAGATCCCATTTGAGACATTTCAAAGAATTCCTCACCTAGATCAAGATCTATCTCCTGCCACACAGTAACTTCTGGGATCGGGTCAAGCTCAGGTTCTGTAAATAAAGAGACGGTTTTTGAAAATCTTCCCTCAGGTTCAGCATGCAGATTAGGATGAAAAAACACCGTCAAGGTCCCAGTATCCCCTTTTTCAAACTCTTGAGCACTGATTTCAGCAGTGGTGCAAGCACAACTCCCAGGAGTAGAAAGAACCTTTATAGATTCATCTCCTTCATAAGTGAAAGCAAAATCATGCTGCACGATACCTCCAGACTGTTTGATCACTCCAAAATCATGCTCAACTTCTTCAAAGACAAAAGGTGATGAAACACTTTGAGACAGATCATCTGAAGTATTTGAAACGCTAGGTGTACATCCCATCAACAGGACTGGCATTGAAAGAGTTGCCAAAAAAACTGCAATCCGAATTTTTTTTGAAAAAAAATTATTCATATTTCGTTTGGTAATCAGTTTCAGAAAGCACATCCCCACGCACATCTATCCGTGTATAAGCAAGAGCTTCAGAAGATTCATCAACTTTACTTATAACATTTACTGTCCGAGATATAGGACCAGTAGCATCTGGTCCATGAGCCATAGGATCGAAGGTCACTTCTACATCAAAAGACTCTCCAGGCTCCACCAGGTATGACCAATCTGGACCTCCATGCATTCCGAAGTCTCCAGAACGAGAACCATCAGCAAGAACGAACTCAGCAACTGTACACATACACGAGCTTACAGCTCCACTAAGAAGCAAAGGTTCTTCTTCCGTATTAGTAAGAACAAAAGTTTTTTGTACCTCACCTCCCATGATATCTATATCTCCCCAATCATGTGTAAGATCATAATCAGAACTAAAGGAAGAAACAGTCGTAGGTTCCGAGATAAGTTGAGCAGGTGCACTAGGAGCTAAACTCAACACATAAGCGGAGAATCCCAGCGATCCAACTACAAGTAAAGCTATAAGAAGTTTTTGCATATCAGAGAGTAAATAAATAGAGATACATTATAAAAGAAACAAGAAAAAAAAAATGGTGATTTTAATCACTTTTAACAACAGTGAAGCCCAGCATCATCCCACTCTCCAAGTGCTCTGCAATATGACAGTGTCCCATCCATTTCCCAGGATTAGACATATCAACCAAGATATCTACGGTATCTCCAGTCCGAACCATCACCGTATCTTTCCAAGCCAAGTTCTCTTGTCGTTCATCATTCACATCCAAAACCAAGAAACGTTGTCCATGCAGATGAAAAGGATGCTGCATTGGATGCATCGAATCAGGATCATTAAAAAGTCGAATCTTCACAACATCTCCTTCCTGAAAATCCCAATCAATATCCATATTTTCTTTCTTCGTCTCCTCATCCACAAGCTTCCATTTCACCGACTCGGAGCTAGATTGTTCATTCATCACTGCCATCGCATCTTCCCATTCAACTCCTTCATCAGCATGTGACATACCATGCATCATCTCACCCATTCCTTCCATATCGATGCTAAAGCTCAAGGTTTTATCTACTTCTTTATCAAAAAACTGCCGATACTGATCGATATCAGCGATCACATCATCATTCACCCTCAACTCACCATGATCAGCATCGTGAGAAGCTTCAGAGATGATGATCTTCCCTAGTTCATGACTAGACTGCGGATTAATATTTTTAATGAGCAGCTCACCTGCATCATCAAAGAAAATCTCTAACACCACTCTCTCTGAAGGAGAAATATCAACAGTATCCACCCACTCCTCTCGCTCATACTTACTCGCGTCTCCTCCGACTAATTTCATCTTCAAGTCTCCTACAGCAAAACGAAAAGTCCTCGTATTAGAAACATTTGTAACAAAGAAACGAACATTTTCTCCTTGCTTGAGCTCCAACTGATAATCTGTCTGACCATTCGTCAGCATAACATTCCCAAAGCGACCCATCAGAGCATGTGTCCCAAAGTCTTTATAAAAAGGAACAAGTCCCTCTTCTTCGAGGAAAATATCATCTAAAACCAAGATTTCCTCACGATCAACATCAGCCCAGTATGCTTCTTCTTTTGGTTCAACGATGAAATTCCCATAAAGACCAGACTCTTGCGTATAATCTTCGCGGATATGAGGGTGATACCAAAAAGCTCCAGCATCTGGAAAACTCAGCTGATACTCAAAACTCTCTCCAACTTGGATCGGATCTTGGACTAAAGAAGTCCCATCAAAAGCATTCTCAAGCCGTAGCCCATGAGAATGCAACAAGGTTTCAACATCTACATCATTCGTCATCATCACATTAATCTGAGCGCCTTGAGGCACTCTCAATATCGGACCTGGTACAGAACCATTGTAAGCCAACATCCGAATCATCTTCCCTTCAATCTCCATCTTCACCGGAGAAGCAACAATTTCATAAGTATCTCCATCCTCTAAAACAACCGTTTCTGAAGCTTTAACCAAGGGAAGACCACTGACATCTTGAGAATATCTTTCTCCATCAACTTCCTGCTTTCCCATATCCATCATCGAATGATCCACGCCCTGCTCATCACAATCCCCCATCATCGTCCCGTCAGGCATAGCATGACAAGGCATAGACGCCATAGGATCATCATCCATCATCTGAGAATGATCCATAGAAGACCCACAGGCCGTGAGGAAAAGCATCGAAAAGAGAAGAGCAAATTTTTTCATAAGAAAGTATTAAAGATTTTTCAACCAAGCAAAAAAAGTAAAGAGGTACCAAAAAACAAAAAGAGAACCTAAACCTCCAAGTTTCTGATCAAGATCAATGACTGGGAAAAGACCAGCGTAGCCTCCTTCAAGGGAAATAATAGTCCCTATCACAAAGCCTAGGAAAATCATCAGCATAGTCAATTCGAAGAAGTACTTATATTTGAGAAGATTAAAAGACACCAATACTGACATAAGTGACAAGGTCAAAGCATAGGCCGCTATATACCGATCATGAGTAGAAATGAAAATAATGTCATGCTCCAGTGGAGTTAAACCAAAAAAATGAAGAAAGAATTCTCCCAAAAAAAATGCAGCTCCTATCCAAAGGAGAGTTTTAGTAAGTGGCTGATCTTTGAGAATATTACCTTTCATTCAAACAGTGTTTTATTTAGAAATTAGAATCCTGTTTCAACTTTAGAACTTTGACCTTCTAAATCGGCTTTGGACCTTGGCCCCTATGATTGGCCCTTAATTCTCAACGAGACGAAAGCTCACAAGCCCTAACAATCTCTTTAATAAACTTCTCTCGCTTCGCTTTACTCTTCGAATTCAAGTGCTCTGCTCCACAAGTATTCAGATGACTTTCCAAGATAAGAGGAGTAATGCCTTTAAGAGCACCTTGCAATGCCAAAACTTGAGTAATCACATCATTGCAATATTTTTCCTCTTCAATCATTCGGATAATCCCTTCTATTTGACCTTTAGCACGCTTCAAACGCATCAAAGATTTCTTTTTGTATGGTTCAATCATATCTAAAAATTACATACCTAGTGGGGGTATAATAATGTAAATAATTTAAAATACAAAATATAAAAAATCAGAATACAAAAATACGCATTCCTAATACCTAACCCCTAATTCCTACCCCCCTTCACCCTAAAACAAGTACCGAACTCACGATCATCCCGATAAAACCAATCGCAAAAAGAAAAAACATCCAAGTCGTGATCTGATCTTGTCGAAACTTAATAATCCATACGATAAAAAGAACTGCCGCCATAGCGACCATAAGACCAAAGAGTGTTTGAAGCTGCGTGAGGAAGAGAGACATATAATGAAGTAATGAACAAGAACCAATTTACAAAAAGAATAACAGAAATTATCGAATTATCGAATTTTCAGAATCCAAATCAATTTCTTAACAATTAGCAATTAATAATCCATAATGAGGTCTCTCATCTTAAACACTCTGATTAAAAATATGAAAAAACTCCTCCTCACATCCCTACTAAGCCTAACGACCCTAAGCAGCCTCATTACCTCAATCTCAGCCCAATCCTTAACGGAAAATGGTGTCTTCAGTGACGAATACCTGATGGGAGAAGTCATCGAGACTTCTGAAGCTCAAGGATCTGAGATCATCGGGGATGATGGCCAAACCCAGAGAGCAGAGATCCTCATGACTTCAGGATCAGAAGAAGGGAAGAGCTATGAAATCATTCATCAATTTTCAAATGCCAATGCTGAAGCTCAATCCTTACAAAAAGGTGAAAGTCTCGTCATCCTAAAAAACCAAGAATTTGATGATGCCTTCTACTATGTAGCCGACAAGTACCGACTGCCTTACCTCATGATCCTCTTATTAGGCTTCGCCCTCCTAGCGATCGCCTTCACAGGCTGGAAAGGCTTCACAGCCTTGATTGGTTTAGGATTTAACATACTCGTCATCGTCAGCTTCATCATCCCACAGATCATCTCTGGATCTAACCCCCTAGTGGTTTCCTTCCTAGGAGGTCTTGTCATCGCAGTCGTATCACTCTACTTCGCCCATGGCTTCAACAAAAGAACCAGCATAGCCCTTGCTAGTACATTGATCACGCTCGTCATTTCCCTAGGTCTATCACTACTTTTTGTATGGTTAACCAAGCTCTCTGGAGCTGGGACCGAGGAAGCCTTCTTCCTTCAATTTGGAGATTTTGCAAACATCAACCTCAAAGGGCTTTTCTTAGGAGGGATCATCATCGGAACCTTAGGAGTCTTAGATGATGTCACCACCGCACAAGCTGCAGCTATCCATGAGCTAAAACGAGCCAATCCGAAATACACTGTTAAAGATCTCTACAAAAGTGGTCTCTCTATCGGAAGCGAACACATCAGCTCACTCGTCAACACCTTAGCTCTCGCTTACGCTGGATCAGCCATGCCAGTGCTCTTACTCTTCAGTATCAGTCAACAACCTCTTTGGGTCATCCTCAACAGCGAACTCGTCTCAGAAGAACTCGTCAGAACTCTCGTGGGAAGTATTTCCCTCATCTTAGCCGTACCAATCACCACAGCCATGGCTGCCCATTATTACGGAAACAAGAAATTGCTTGATTCTGACAACGGAAAACCCATAAGATCACATCATCACTAATCTGCTCTTTTTCTTAAAATTTTCATATGAAAAAAACACTCCTCATCAGCCTAGCTCTCTCTTTTTCGATACTCATCAGCGCATGCAATGGAACATCTAAAGATACTTCAAATCCCGAAAAAGAAAACATCAGCAGTACAAATGAAGAAACACACTCTGATCTCAAAAGATACGCCATAGAATCAGGAAGCGTGACATATGAAGTATCAGGAGCACAGACAGGGACTAAAACTATCAGCTGGAAAGATTGGGGAATGACCGAGAGAACAGAAAATGACACCAGTATCTCCGCAGCTGGTATCAGTGTACCAAATAAAAGCATCAGCCTCATGAAAGGAGACAACATGTACAGCTACATCCCTGGGGAAACAAATGGTACAAAACTCGAGAACACAATCCTCGAACAAGTCTCCAAAAACAGTAACAAAGATCTTGAAGAAATCGGTATAGAGATGATGGAAGCAATGGGAGGAAAGAAAAGTGGTACTGAAAACATCGCTGGTAAAACCTGTGATCTCTATGAAATCAGCAATCTTGGAACTACTACCTGCATCTGGAAAGGAATTAATCTCAAAAATGACGTCGGCTTAGCAGGGATGAACGTTTCAGAAATAGCTACAAGCGTCTCTACAGATACTCCCGAAGAAAGTCTTTTTGAACTCCCATCAGAAGTGACTTTCAAAGACCTAGGAGATGTTTCTGATATCCTCAAAAATCTCTAACATGAAAAGCATCGGACTCGCTCTCGGAGGAGGATCTGCAAAAGGTTGCGCTCATATCGGCGTCATCAAAGCTCTCAAAGAAAATGAAATCCCTATTCACATAGTAGCCGGGACAAGCATCGGGGCTTTGATCGGAGGCGTCTACGCTTCTGGCAACATCCACAAACTCGAAGAACTCGCCGAACAAATAAACTGGCAACTCATCGTGAAACACCTAGACCTCGCTTTCCCAAGGCAAGGCTTGATGAGCGGTAAGCGAGTAGAAAAATTTCTCCAGGATCTGATAGAAACTGAAAAAATCGAAGAACTCAATATCCCCTATTCAGCTATAGCAGTAGATATCAAAACAGCTCAAGAAGTACAATTCCGATCTGGAAACGTGGTCGATGCCATCAGAGCGAGTATCTCTTTACCTGGTATATTCACTCCAGTATCGCATCAAGACCAACTCTTAAGCGATGGAGGCCTCATCAACCCACTCCCTATCAACACCATACGAGACATGGGAGCAGACCTCGTCATCGCAGTAGATCTAAATCATGGACCCAATCGACTTATCTCAGATATCGAAAATCAAACCTGTATCAAAAAAGAGGATTCTCTCTTCGATCACATCAAGAATCACTATGAAGAAGCTACCCAAAGCGTCAAAGAAAAGATCCGTGAATGGACCAAGGCCGATGAGCCAGCGATGTTTGACATGCTCGGTTGGTCCGTAAACATCATGCAAGACCAAATCACTCAAAAAAACCTCAAAGAATTCCCCGCCGATATCCTCCTCCAACCAGATCTAGGACACATCAGAGGGATCGATTTCCACAAAGCAAAAGAGATGATTGAGATAGGATATAATGTGGCAATAAAGCAAATGGAGGAGATAAAATCGCTTTGCTCATAATGTCCAATTTTCAATTTTTAATTTTCAGTCAAATAGAGAAGACTCAAAATTTCAAAGTCCAAAGTGTAAAACATCAAAATCCAAATTCGAAATACGAAACAAAATCCAATATCCAAACAACAAACCTAACAA
>CAYGQA010000019.1:0-24773 GCA_964352145.1 uncultured Candidatus Peribacteria bacterium | reverse complement strand
AGTTATAGCCCTCTCAGGTGGTGGTATAGGGACTAAGGGTGCTGGAAAACTTACTACTGGTCCACATCTTCATTTTGAAGTATTAAAAGATGGGAAGCATGTAGATCCTTTACTGTATTTGCCTGAGCTAGGTACTGAGTAAAGTCCAATGTGATATAATGTTGTTGTTATTTTTTAACTCTATTTTATGAGTGGATCACGTATTTTATCTGGACTGTTGAGTCTTGCTCTTATCCTTACTTATTTTGTCCCTTTGAGTTTTGCATCAGATCCGGGGCAATTGAGATTTGAAGGAAATACTTTGATGTGGGATTATAAAGTTTTTGGAGATGAGACAGATTTGAAAGTAGAAGTGCCTGATGGTTATGTTTTGGGTAATCCGAGTTATGATGAAAATCTTTGTTTACTGAAAGAGCAAACAGATACGATTTTTAGTATTTTGTGTACTTGGGATGAACTTTCTGTAAAGGATCTTGAGTTTGGTATAGATTTAGGACTTAGCAAGCTTGTAGACCTTAATGCAGAAGTGAACTGGTCTTTTGACTCGAAGAACTATGCGAGTGATGAAGGAACGCTTCCGTTCACCTATGTAGCAGCTGATGATGAGTTAGAAAAACTTTCTGAAGGTAGTGGGGATAGTGATGAAAATCTTGAAATGCTTGATGAGGATGTAAAATCTGTGACTATTCTTGAGAATAAGATGATTCGTTTCATAGGAGTATTCTTGATTGTATTGATCCTTTCATGGATGATTTTTTTTAGAAAACCTTAATGAAATATGAAGAGAGGCCCAGAAAAATCTGGGCTTTTTTTAGTTGCTTTTTATAATATATTGACTTATAATATAATGATTATATAATATAATTTCCCCAAAAATGTCTAGCCGCACAGCTGTAAGAAGTCGATCTTTCCTAAGGTTTTTTCTATTGTATGTGTTTGCTTTTATTTATTATGTCGTTTAAGTAAAGGAACTTGAATCAACATTAGAGTCCTCTTTTGAATAAGATAATAGAAGACTTACTGTTTGCTCATATTGAAATATGATGTATAAAGTGTTATAATATTTCAAAGAAAAAAATAAATACCGTTTAAAAATACAAAAAAATGGATAATGAAAATGCTTCTTCTCAAGAAGAAAACCAAGAACTTATTGTTCCCATGGAGCAGCTTGATTCTTTTGAATTCGAGTCAGATGATGATGAAGATGGATTCTTTTTTGAATTTGAACCAGGGGAAGAATAGAGAAGAAATTTTTAATTTTCGAATTTTCAATTTTCAAAAAAAAACCAAGGATATTTTCTTGGCTTTTTTTTAATGCTTTTTAGCCTAGGAGTTGGTTTATGAGTGCCATCCTGATGTAGAGTCCGTTTTCTACGGCTTCGAAGTATTTGGCTTGAGGAAGCTCATCTACATCTGTCTGGACGGTATTAATACGTGGAAGGGGATCAAGCACGATCAGATCACTTTTTCCTTTTTTTACTGTATCTGCTCCGAGGATGAATTGTTTCCCAATCTCTAGTGCTCTTTCTTTATCTTCGAAGTATTCGTGTCGTATCCGATTGATATCTAGTACGTCGAGTTGGTCTATGACTTCTTGTATACTTTCTACTTCAGTATACGATCTCTCTTCTTGATCGAGATAGGCTTTTACATCATCTCCCATTTGCAGCTCTTTAGGTGCAATGAAGACGAGCTGTATTTCAAATCTTGCCGCCATTTTTGCCATTCCTCTCAGTACTCTACTGTTTGCACAGTCTCCCATGAGTCCAAGCGTGAGTCCGTCAAGAGTTCCTCTTTCTTTCCAGATAGTATAGAAATCTAGGAGGTGCTGAGTCGGGTGTTCTCCAGTCCCATCTCCGGCATTCATGACCGGTACGGATGAGGTACTTGCGAATTGAGCTACTTGCCCTTTTTCTTGTGCTCTGATGGCGATGATGTCTGCGTAAGTGCTGATCATCCTTGCAGTATCTTCTACAGTCTCTCCTTTGTTCATCGATGAGCTTTCTTTGTTTGGTATGGATATGATCCCTCCTCCCAAGCGAAGCATTGCAGTCTCGAAACTTAATCGCGTTCTTGTCGAAGGTTCGAAAAACACTGTCGCTAAGATCTTCCCAATCATTGTTTGTGGGATTGAGTCGCTTTCTTGGAGTTTTTTTGCTTCTTCAAAAAGCGCCAACAGCTCTTCTCTAGAGAACTGCTCAGCTGTGAGGATATGGGTCATGGTGAATTATTTAGTTCAAATACAGTTTAACTATTTTCTGAGGAAAGGGAAGATAAATACTGTAAATGTGTATAATTATCGAAATTTCAGAATTATCAAAATTTTCAAGTACTAGTCAACTTTGTAAGCTAGATCAATCCACTCCAATATACCTCCTTCGAGATTACTGAGATTGCTGTAGCCCCATTTTTCCATTGCTTCAGCTGCCTTTTGGCTTCTGCCTCCGCTTCTACACTGGAGGATGAGTTCTTGATCTTTTTTGATACCTTTTTCTAGCAGTGATTCTTCACTGAGCTCTCCTAGAGTTAGCCAAATAGTACCTGGGATGTAGGATTCTGCTCGTTCATCTGAACGTCGTACATCTATCATGATGGCTTCTTTGTTTTCCATTTTTTCTTTAGCCTGCTTAGGTCTGACTTGTGTGATCATCTAGAATGATTAAAGATTTAAGATACCTTTTTTTTCGAGTTATTTTTTTCGATAAGACTTTTTATAGAGAGTCTAATCATACTTTTCCCAAGTGAAGTGAGTTTAGTATAGGGTTTGTCAGCACGCTTTTTTATTAGTCCTACCCAAACTTCTCCTTTAGTTTTTTTCAGTTCATCTAAGATGATTTCCCAATGAATACCTAGATGTTCTCTAAGGGTGATTGTTTCATTATCAGCTTCTTCTAGTAAATCTTCAAGCTTTGTTAGCCGAATCTTTGAAGAACTTCCTGCTAGTCTTTCTATATTTTCCTGAGTCATGAATTGAGGACTAATTATTGAACTATTTCCACTTTTGGTATTTGTTACAAGACCCATTGTTTTTTCAGCTTCTCTTCTCATATTAAGGATTGGATCTAAAATTTGCGCTCTTATTGTTATATCAAGTGTTTCAATAGTTTCATTTTTTTTAAATCCTTTTAGGATAGATTTAGTTTCTGGACTTAGTTCATCATGATCTAGTAGTAATACTAAAAAAAATTCTGTACCTATGCCGAAGTAAGCGAGATAGTCTAAAAGTGTCATTTTTTTAAGATCTTCACTCGACGGTAGTTCAAGCATGTCTATTTAATTATTTTTTATAAAAATATCTTTGCTTATAGAAAAGAATTGGTCAATGAATGTGTAGTGTCAGAAGCTAAGGTCAGTAGCTATTTGCTTTCTCTTGCGTCGAGTACTTGAAGATCGACGGTAGTTTTACCTCTGAATTCATTTTTATTCATCTGACAGATGACATCGAGATTTTTCCAGGCTTCTATCTGGGATTTGTGTTCTGCCATTTGAAATGAAATTCCTTTTATTTTTTCTCCATTTACGATTAATCCGAGTTGTAAGTGTGTTTTGTCTTTGCCTACCTCATGAGCGAAATCGAGATCAAGGCCTTTTAACAGCAGTTTGGGTTTAGGATTTCCCATTCCAAAAGGTTCTAATTTGTTGAGTTCTGCGACATTTTCTAGGCTTATCTCTTCAGCTGTTATCTCAGTATCTACCGAGATGCTAGGAGTGATAGGATGATCTTTTAGATATTCAGAGATGTTTTGGATGAGTCGACTTCTGAGCTCTTCAAGGTTTTCTTCTTTGATACTTAGTCCAGCAGCTTGTGCATGTCCGCCATAATTCAGGAAGAGCTCTTCATTGGCCTGAAGACGCTCTACAATATTGATCTGAGGGATGCTACGACAAGATCCAACGAATTTATCTTCGTGTCGGGTAAGACAGATGACTGGTTTATGGTATTTCTCACAAAGTCTACCAGCTAAGAGACCTACGATGCCTGGTGGCCAGTTGTCTGCCCAAAAAACTAAAATAGGATCTTCTGAGTGCTCTCTTTCTACTTGGAGTGTCGCTTCTTCTAGAGCATCTTTGACGATATCTTGACGTTCATTATTGATTCGACGTAACTCCATGGCTTTTTCTTGATCACCCATCATCATTTTGAAGGCTATTAGAGGATCTTCAAGTCTTCCAGCTGCATTGATGCAAGGAGCGATATTGAAACCTAGATGATAGCTTTTGATTTCTTTTTCTGGACTGGTGAGTTCGTAGCTTTCTAAGAGAGTCCTCAAACCCCTATGTTGTGTTTGTTTGAACTGTAGAAGTCCTTGCTTTACGATGAGGCGGTTTTCGCCTTTTAATGGCATACAGTCAGCTACGGTTGCTAATGCTGCTAAGTCTATGAACTGATGAATATCAAGTTCCTTTTTGCTCTTTTCGAAAAGAGCAGTGATGAGTTTGAAAGCTACCACAGATCCACAGATCTCTTTATCAGGATATTCACAATCAGATTGTTTCGGATTGAGGATGGCATAGGCTTTTGGAAGCTTTGGTGGAATGGCATGATGATCGGTAATGATGATATCTAGTCCCAGTTCATTACCGTGCTCCACTTCATCGACATTTGAGATACCACAGTCAACAGTGATGACTACTGCTACGCCAAGCTCTTTTGATTCATCTAAGACTCTTGTGTTGAGGCCATATCCATCTTTTTCTCGGTGAGGGAGTCTTACTGAGACCTTTGCCCCGAGTTCTTTTAGGCCGAGATAGAGGATGCTTGCACCTGAAACCCCATCAACGTCGTAATCACCGAAAATCATGATACGTTCCTTGTTTGAGATCGCAGTTTTGATTCTTTTGATAGCTTTTTCGATGTCTTTAAGAGACCAAGGTGAATGAAGCTCTTGTAACTCGTTATCCGGGTCATGATCTCTTTGTTCACAAATACGATCTATGAGTGTTTTTTCAGTTGTATATGGTGTTTTTATTTTCCATTCTTTATCTAGCAATGATCTCTTCATGTATTTGTTTAGGGGAGATTAAGATACGCTTTGGTCTCTGTAAGGACAAGTTTTTTAGGATTGGACAGCTGGTGAGCTGTCCTTACAATCTCACCCTGCGTTGCTTAACGCTGCCTAGTCCCTCTCTTTATGAAAAGAGAAGGAATCGAGCAATAGTGAGTAGGTGAAATTCTTTTCTAATTTTTGGCTATTATCAAATACCTTTCAACTCTTTGAGAGCTGAGAATGTTTGTAAATTGATAGCTCATTGACTGGCTACTGACAGGTAGGAACAGATTGATCATTATTTGCCTCTGTCCATTGCTTCGTTCGCCATTTTATCTGCCTCAGTATTTTTTTCTCTACGGATATGGATGAATTTGGTCTCCTTATTTTTCATTATGTATTCCGTGATCTTTGCATGGTGAGGTTTTAGTTCTTTTTTCTTTACTTTCCAATTGCCGTTTACTTGTTCGACGATGAGTTTTGAATCTAGATATACGGTAAGCTTTTTAGTATTCATTTTTTTTACTTCTTCTAAGCCGAGTAAGACAGCTTGGTACTCTGCTTGATTGTTGGTTGTTTTCCCGATGAATTTGCTTAATTTTTTAAGGATTTTTCCAGTCTTATCTGTGATCACCGCACCGCAGCCAGCTGGTCCTGGATTACCTCTTGATCCTCCATCACAGAAAAGAAGCAATTCGTTAGCAGATTTTTCTTTGTCAGTTTTTTTGCTTTTCTTTTTTTTAGGTGATGATTTTCCCTTTTTTTCTTTTTGGGTTACTTCCTTGTTTGCTGGCTTTGTTTTATTGAGTTTCTTCCAGACTTCATGAGCTTTGATGGTTTGATCATTGAGAGCAGCTGAACCTGTAGCCTTACTCTTTATTCTCCAAGAGACTCTATAGTTGTTCTTTTTTGTCCCAGCTATATATCCCAAGATTACTCCTGCTCCATAGTGTCTTGCTATCTGTACAGAGTGAGCGAGGTCTCCGTCACCTGATACAAGCATAGCGGTATCAAAATGCTTTTCCATCGCTCCTACTACGAGATCCAATGCGAGCTGTACATCGACCCCTTTTTCGTTTTTCTGTTCGCTGAAGTATCCCAGCCATACATTGATACCAGCTTTTTTGAGTTCTTTAAGGAGTTTTTGTTGTTTCTCCACTTTTTCTTTTTCAAAGAGAGGAGTAGTGACTTTACCAATGTAGTAGTTTACATAGACTAGTTCATGTTCTCGATTTATTTGATTCACCCAAGTTTTCCAATCTATATCTTCTGAGCCTGTTAAAGCTTTAATACCGTGACGGAGATTGTTTCCATCTATAAGGATGGCTATTCGATGTTTTCTTTTCTTTTTTACCATAATATAAAAAAAAGGAGCTGGGTACACCTGATGAATCAGGGACCCAAGCACTCCTAGAGATGTATAGAGACTAGCAGGTTCATAGCGTAATGCAAATGGATAGTGTAGCTGAGCTTGCGTCTTTGCTTAAAGAGTTTACGACTTTAGATTTACTTGATGCTGAGTGATTACAAGTAATCACTCCAGGCTTTTATTTCGAGACTTTCTTTGTCGTATTTCTCCATGGTTTCTATCAAGAGTTTTGCGATCTGCTTATTTGTGATAAGAGGAATGTTTGAATCGATAGCTTTTCTTCTCATGAGGTATCCATCAGTGATTTCTTCGGGGCTGTAGTTTTGAGGAATGTTGATCACTAGATCGAGCTTCTTGCCTTGGAGATATTCAGTAATATTTGGAGATTCTCCACTTCTTATTTTGTGAAGCATTTTTGCTTTAATCCCATGATTTTTAAGTACTGCATAGGTTCCTTCGGTAGCAAAGAGTTTGTAGCCCATTTCTATCAGTGAGCGGAGACTGTCTAAGAGGTCTATCTTGTCTAGCTCTGGACCGATAGTGACGAGGATGTTTTTCTTTGGTAAATGGAAGCCGACAGAGAGAAGGGATTTCAAAAGTGTTTCATGCAGATCATTACCAAAAGTAGCAACTTCTCCTGTTGACGCCATCTCTACACCTAGAGTAGGATCTGCTCCTTTCAATCTTGTGAATGAGAACTGAGCGGCTTTAATACCGATGTGATCGAGCTCGAGAGTCTTGTAATCAATTTTTTTGATTTTCTCCATCTTTGGGTGATCGAGCATGGCATAGGTAGCGATCTCAATGAAGTTATATCCAGTGACTTTAGATGAGAAGGGGAATGAGCGACTTGCTCTGAGATTACATTCGATGACTTTTATCTCATTATTTTTCGCCAGGAACTGGATATTAAAAGGTCCAGAAATGTTCAGTTCTTTTGCGATAGCTTTAGTGGTTTTTTTAACTCTCTTAATGGTCTCAAAATAGAGACGTTGAGGTGGTAATACGATTGTAGCATCTCCAGAGTGTACACCTGCGTTTTCGATGTGTTCAGCGACTGCGTATATGACGACTTCTCCGTCATGTGCTACCGCATCTACTTCTATTTCTTTAGCATTTCTCATGAATTTGGAGACGACTACTGGTGCATCTTTTGAGATGTCAGTAGCTTTTTTGATGAAGTTTTCTAAGGTTACACGATCATATGCCACGCTCATAGCAGCTCCAGAAAGGACGTAGCTAGGACGGACTAAGACTGGATAACCCACGTCATCTGCGAAGTTTAAGGCTTCAGAAAGCTTTCTTGCTTCTTTCCATCGTGGTTGATCAATTTTTAGTTTGTCTAATAGAGCAGAAAATTTATGTCTGTTTTCACATTGATCGATAGATTCTACAGAAGTTCCTAGGATGGTCACCTTATGCTCTCTTAGTTTGAGTGCGAGATTATTTGGTATTTGTCCACCTGTTGAGATGATGACACCATCTGGTTTTTCTCTATCGTAGATGTCGAGTATTCTTTCTAGTGTCAATTCTTCGAAGTAGAGGCGGTCGCAACTGTCATAATCAGTAGAAACCGTTTCAGGATTACAGTTGATCATCAGGGTTTCGTAGCCTTCTTTTTCGAGTGTTTTGATGACATTGATATTACACCAGTCAAACTCAACAGAAGATCCAATACAATATGGTCCAGATCCTAAGACGAGGACTTTCTTTTTCTTGCTGGGGGTGATGTCATGCTCCATCCCATGATACGTGGAATAGAGGTAATTTGTTTCAGCAGGGAATTCTGCAGCTAGAGTGTCTATTTGTTTTGTAAATGGGGTGATGTTTTTCTTTTTCCGGTATTCACGTAATTCCTTATAATCAAGAGTAAGCCAAGTAGCTAATTGATTGTCTGAGAACCCATGCATCTTAGCAATTTTTAGAGGGTTTACTGCAATGTTATTCATCTCTTGGATAGAAGGTCTGATCGCTTCTTTTTCATCAGAGAGCTCATCTCTTATTACGTTTAGATTTTCTAGTTTACTTAAAAACCAAGGATCAATACCAGTCAGCTCGTTGATTTCTTCTACTGACCATCCTTTTTCCATGGCTCTTGCTATTGCGAAGATCCGATGAGGAGTTGGTTTTTCTAGTGCTCCAGCGAGATCTTTGATTTCTAGTGAATCATTGAAATATCCTTCGACACCTATATTGAGCATTCTGAGACCTTTTTGTAAGGCTTCTTCGAAGGAACGTCCAATGGCCATGATCTCACCTACAGATTTCATTTCTGTAGAGATTTCGTTTGAAACTTTACGAAACTTATTTAAATCCCATCGTGGGATCTTAATCGTAATGTAGTCTAGAGCAGGCTCAAAGAATGCTGATGTTGTTTTTGTGATGCTGTTTTTGAGTTCTGGGAGAGTCTTACCGATGGCTATCTTTGCTGCTACATATGCAAGTGGGTATCCAGTCGCTTTAGATGCTAGGGCTGAAGATCTTGATAGCCTTGCATTTACTTCGATGATTCTATATTCGCTATTGGTCGGATTCATTGCAAACTGAATGTTACATTCTCCGACTATTCCAAGATTTCGAATAGTTTTTATTGAGATATTTCTCAGCATTTGATATTCGTAATTGCTGAGTGTCTGAGATGGAGCGACGACTATTGATTCGCCTGTATGGATCCCTAATGGGTCGAAGTTTTCCATATTACAAACGGTGATGCAGTTGTCTAAGGCATCACGTACTACTTCATATTCTATTTCTTTCCAACCTCTTAGATCTTCTTCTATCAAGACTTGTGGAGAATAGGCAAAGGCTACCTCTGTAAGTTTTTCTAGCTCTTTTTCGTTTTCTGCAAATCCGCTTCCTTTCCCTCCCAAAGCAAATGCTGCTCTACAGATGACAGGGTAGCCAAGTTTTTTTGCTGCTTTTAAACTTTCTTCACTAGTCTTACAAGCTATGGAGGTCGGAGTCATGAGTCCTATCTTGTGCAGAAATTCTGCAAATTTCTCTCGATCTTCACTGAGCTCGATAGCATCTGTAGGTGTACCGAGTACTTCTACTTTATATTTTTTTAAGATGCCCATTTTTTTGATTTCCAAACCACAATTTAATGCTGTCTGGCCTCCAAAAGAAAGGAGTATTCCTTGGGGTTTTTCTTTTTTTATGACTTCCTCTACGAAATGTGGAGTGATGGGTAAAAAGTAGACTTTGTCAGCCAAACCTTTAGAAGTTTGATTTGTCGCTATATTGGGATTGATAAGAACAATCTCAATGCCCTCTTCTTTAAGGGCTTTTATAGCTTGAGAACCGGAGTAATCAAACTCTCCAGCTTCTCCTATTTTAAGTGCTCCTGAACCGAGTAAGAGTACTTTTTTGAGTTTCATAGATATGGTAAGAAGTCTGCCAGATTGTAGCAGAAATATTTTGTCATGCGAGGGGGATTTTTCTAGACTTTATTTATCCTGATTGTCTTCTGTCATTATTTCCTCTAAATGTGCCACCATTTCGGGTCTAGAATCATGGATAAAAGTAATTTTAGGGATCTTCCTAAGACGTACAGTTGATTTTAAGCGTTCAATCAAATGTTTTTTTCTACGACTGAGTTCATTGACGGCATTTCTTGGGTTATTCAGAGTACTGATATAGATTTTTGCTTGCTCTAGACCGACTGTGACTACGCAGTCTGTGATCGTAATCAATCCATAGTCTTCTTGTGAGATTTCCTCTCTTATGATCACTCCTAGTGCTTTCATGAGTTCGTGAGATACTTGTGAATTACGGTGAGACATTTTTTTTTAGTTAGGAGTTTGTAGTGAATAGTTCTGATGCTTGAAGTGATTGAATTATTAGCTTTGAAATATTGGAATATGTTTCTTATTTTGGATTTGGCTTTTGTTCTTTTTCTATGCTCATGCCATACTTGATCTATAAAGATCTTATCAATGAACTTATGTTAAACGAAACTCATTATCCCTCGAAATGGACTGTTGCTACATTTTTTTTGATTATCTTTTTAATGATAGTAGGAGTGTTTGCATGGGCTTTTTATTTTAACCTGGGAACTTTAAAAGTGATAGCAGATCGTGAGTTTCAAATGTTTGTGAATGGTGAAACTTTGGATTGCCAGACAGGTACTTGTTCGATCAGTCTGCCACCAGAGAGCTATATCGTAAATGTAAAGAGTGAAGGATATTACTCGCAAGAGTTTCTGGTACAGGTTCCACGATTTGAGAGTTTTACAAAATCAATAGAATTCGATTTGATTCCTTATTTGAGAGCCTCTGATAAAGCTTTTGAAGATGAAGAGTTTTCCTTTGCATATCGATTAGAAAAAAAGGATGAGATGACTCAGTTGCTTGCTCAGAATGATGACTTGATCAGCTCTTTTGAAAGTCTAAATGATCCAGTATTTAGTTTTGGAGCTCAGCAAGCTGCTGTAGTAGATGAAGGTAGGCTTTTCTTTGTTGATCTTGAGACAGGACGTAAGCAGAGGAGGTTTGATGACGATATCTTTGTCAGAGCTGCAAAGGTTGCTAAGGATGGTATTCGAACAGTTTTGTTTGTCACTGTTGATGATATAGATCAGGTATGGATGTGGTTTCATGACAGCCAAGAGCTTTTCCCAATGACATGGAGTTTCGAAGCTGATTTGTTTGCATGGGATATTGAAAAAACACAAAGTGCATATCTTATCACTAAGGATCTGGGAGGGTCTGAAGATGAGAGTTTTTTGGATGATTTGCTTGATGTAGTTGATCTCGAGACTGGATCAACTGCTCTTTATCGATATAATTTTGACTCTGATGAAAGTCAGCTTATAGAAGTCTTTGACCTCAATAAGACGCCGAAGAGACTCTTACGAAATGGTCTAGAGTATTTCATCGAGTATGAGGATTCTTCTGTAGATCAGATTGTCGTTTCTGATTAAAAAGGATCTGAGTTGTATTCGAGTTCATGCATCCCTATTTTCACAGTGTCCCCATCTTTGATGCCTGCTTTTTTAAGTTGCTTGTCGATTCCCATTTTTTTTAAGACATCTCTGACTCGTAATATAGCTTCACGATTATTGAAGTCTGTCATGTTGACGATCTGATTGATCCTTTCTCCGTTTACTACAAAAACAGACTCTTCTACTTCTTCTATAGAAAAGTATTTTGGATCTTCTAGATGTGGTTTGTACAGGATATGTTTCTTTTTTTCTGGTTCTTCATCAGTTTCGACATCTTCTTCATCCATAAAAGAAACAGTTGGTTCTGCCGCCTTTAACTCTTCTAAACGATGAAAGAGCCAGTTTTTGAGTTCAGAGACTCCTTCTGTGGTGGCTGCAGAGATTGCGTGAGGGTATAAATCAAAACGATCACTTTTTTTGCATATTTTGACCAGCTCTTTGTAGAGTTTTTCTTTGTCTTCGTCTGGAGAGACATCTGATTTGTTGATGATCACGATCTGTTGTTTGCTTGCAAGATCTTCCGAAAAGTTTTCAAGTTCTTTATTGATGAGATCAAAGTTTCTAAGAGCTGCTGTGATGTGATCTTCTTCTCCGCTGGCATCTTCAGTCAGGTCTGCTTGGATGGGATCGACGAGATGCACGAGGAAACGACATCTTTGGATGTGTTTTAAGAAGGCAATACCAAGTCCCTTTCCTTTGTGGGCTCCTTGGATAAGTCCTGGGATATCGGCAATGACATAACTCTTATCATCACCGATCTTTGCTACCCCTAGATGAGGCGTAAGAGTCGTGAAGTGATAGTCTGCTATCTTTGGTTTGGCGTTGGAGAGGACTGAGATAAGCGTAGATTTACCAGCAGAAGGGATACCGATGATACCAATGTCTGCAACGAGCTTGAGTTCTAACTCTACTTCTATTGATTCTCCTTCTTCTCCTATTTCTGCGAACTTTGGTGCTTGTCTTATTGAGCTGACGAAGTGAGCATTACCATATCCACCTCGACCACCTTTGCACATAAGGAAGGTCTTATTTGCTGAAGAAAGATCTGTTATTTGTCTTTTTTCGATGATCTCATCTTCTTCATCTCTGATGATCTCTCTGACGATAGTTCCAAGGGGGACTTCTAGTACGAGGTCTTCAGCATTAGCTCCATGCTTGTTTTGTCCGTGACCTTGCTCTCCGTGCACCGCAGTAAACCTTTTGTAGGTATGGAGATGGATAAGAGAGTTAAGGGAGGTATTGACTTTTAAGAAGACATTCCCTCCCTTTCCTCCATCTCCACCACTAGGTCCACCTCTTTCTACGAATTTTTCTCTTCGAAAAGCAACGACGCCTTTTCCGCCATTACCTGCAGTGAGTATGAGTTTGGTTTGATCGCAGAACATGAGTGTGTATTTTTATTGATTACTTCAGTCTATCGGCCATATATGGTATAATATAATGAATACTTTTACAATGTTCTTATGAAAAATTTACGACTTTTTTCACTCTTGGCAATCCTCTCTGTCACATTGGTAGTGATAGTAGGCTACAGCCTCAAGGATGGTTCAATCTTTAAATCTGATGTAACTCAAGCTCCTTCAGTTACGAGCTTTGTAAAAGAGTGTGAGAATGATAAGTCTGATAAAATTGCTGAATTTGAAAGAAAAGTTAAACAAGCAAAAACTTCTCAACTAAAGAGAATATTACAACAAGAAATAGAAGAGCTGAAAAAATTTAGATGTGATTGTTTTGAAACGAACTCAGAAACTCTGCAAAAAATTAAAAATTTGGAGGAAGATATGAAGAAAGTGAGCAGTAGTTCTGAATTTGATGAATTGAGGGGTAAGATTCGTTTCCTATTAAATACTGGAATTGAGAAACCTTGTCCTCCTCTTACATATGATAACAAACCTGAGTATAAAGACAGCTTTGGTAAGCAGATGAAAGAGATTGAAAGCTTGAAAGAAAAACATGTAAAAGAATGCAATGTCTATATTTCACAACTTACGAGCTTTTTTAATGAATACTTAAATGCTAAAAGACAGATTACAAAGAATACTATTAGAGCTGATATTTTTGCTCTTTTTTCACAATTAGAGAAAAGTTCATGTCCTGATTGTAGTCGTGCTCGTACCCTTTATGATTTAAATAAACAATTTATCACAGAGATAGAAGACATAGATGCTTCGAATAAAAGAGCTGGGAAGAATCAAGATATTGCGAATTTGGTAGCGAAAGGCGAAATTGGTTTTCAAAACAAAAAATTGAAGGAAGTGATTGATCAGTGTGTTAAAGATAGATCTAGCCAGTCCAGTGAAGTGAAAGAGAAGGTGAAAGAAGAAGATAAAGATGAAGAAAAGATTAATGAACCAAGAGTTTCTGATAGACCAGATGTTGCTCCTGTTGAACCACAAGTATTAGAAAAACCGAAGCTAGATGAAAATATATCGGTCTTTGATTCTCGTAGTGACCAATTGCCAGATGAAAAAGAGGAAAAAAGTGATGAACTTGTAGAAGGAAAAACTGATAGATAGTATGTGTGTTTATAAAAAGTGAAATATAAGAAAAGCCTGTTAAAGGCTTTTCTTTTTGAAAAAATACCGTAAAATTGACTTATGAATAGAAAATCATTCATTCTCGTATCAGTACTCGTGATCCCTGTCTAACAGGGCTAAACTTGCTGTATATGCGTCAAGTGAAGCCCCTGGAAGAGGGTTTCTTTTTTTGTTAACATCCTTTTCGAAAAATTACCTATGACTGCAAAAGTATCAAAAGATTTATCTGAGAAAAGACTCACTGGAGCGCATTTACTTGCGCTGAGTTTACTTGAAGAAGGTGTAGATGACCTTTTTGGATATCCTGGTGGAGCGATAATGCCCTTCTATGATGTGTTGACTGAATATAAACAATTAAGACATATCCTGGTAAGAAACGAACAAGCTGCTGCGCTGGCTGCGGTAGGGTACTCACGTGTGACTGGGCATGACAAGATAGGAGTCTGTGTGGCTACCTCAGGTCCAGGTGCTACGAATCTCGTAACAGGTATCTATGATGCGTATATGGATTCGATGCCGATCATTGCTATCACAGGACAAGTGCCTACGTATATGGTTGGTACTGATGCTTTTCAAGAAGCAGATATGCTTGGTATTACTCAACCGATCACGAAACAAAGTTATTTCGTAGAAAGAGCTGAAGATATCCCACGTATCGTGAAGGAAGCCTTTCATATTGCTCGAACTGGTCGACCTGGTCCTGTTTTGATAGATATGCCAAAGGATGTCCAAAACCAAGTGGTTGAGAAATTTGAATACCCAAAGCAGATAGATATAAAAGGATATAAGCCAAAAGAGAAAGGAAATAAGAGAATGATTAAGGAAGCTTCTGACTGGCTTGAAGCTGCTAAAAAACCTTTATTACTTGTCGGACATGGCATCATGATCTCTCATGCAATGCCTGAATTGATGGAGTTTGTGAAGAAGACTGGTATCCCGGTGGTGACTACTCTTCACGGTAAAGGAGCTTTCCCTGAATCTCATCCTCTGGCACTGGGCTGGCTTGGTATGCATGGATTTACTCATTGCAACTATGCGATCCAGGACTGTGATGTATTGCTAGGTATTGGTCTTCGTTTTGATGATCGAATCATCGGGAAAGCAGATGATTTTGCTCCAAATGCAAAGATTATCCATGTGGATATAGATCCTGCTGAGATTGGGAAGAATGTTCATACTGAGCTTCCTATAGTAGGAGATGCACGTAAGGTGCTTCAAGATCTAAATCAAATGGTCAGTGACTGTGAGATAAAGGATTGGGTTGCTCAGATTAATGATTGGAGGAAAGCGTATCCACTGCCAGAACATCATCAGATCAGAAAAATAGAGAAATCTGAGGTATTAACGATGAGATCAGTTATTCGTGAATTATATAAACAAACGCAAGGCAAGGCTGTCGTAGCTACAGATGTGGGACAACATCAGATGATCACAGCTCAGGAGTATATCTTTGATCAGGCTCATTCACACCTGACTTCTGGTGGATCTGGGACAATGGGATATGCTTTGCCCGCTGGTATGGGAGCTCAAGTCGCTGAGCCGGATAAAGAGGTCTGGGCTGTCATCGGAGATGGAAGTTTTCAGATGAATATGCAGGAGTTGATTACACTCGCACAAGATGAAATACCTTTGAAAATAGCTATACTGAACAATTCATTCCTGGGAATGGTTAGACAGTGGCAAGAACTTTTCTTTGATAAAAACTACTCATCTACTCCATTGGCTAATCCAGATTTTGTAAAGCTTGCCGAAGCCTGTGGTATAAAAGCAATACGTGCTACTCATCAAAAAGAGGCTGAGGAAGCTATAGAGATAATGAGAAAGGAGAAAGGGCCAATTCTGTGTGACTTCGTCGTCGAGACGGAAGAAAATGTGTATCCGATGGTACCAGCTGGGAAGAGCTTGAGTGATACGATTACCGGGCTTTAGTTGTGAGTTTCAAGCTTCAAGAGAAAAATGAACTATAAACAATTAATATGAAGGATGAAGAAAAAACTATGAACAATAAACGATAAATACTACCTGCTCTCGACTCACTACTTAATACTACAAACTACTCACTAAAAAAAATGGCAACCCAAGGAAATCAAAAACACTCACTGTATACACAGGTTCAGACTACTGAGATGAAAACTGAGCATGTCGTCGTCGCGATCGTCCAAGAGACTCCGCATGTTTTTAGTCGTATTGCTGGATTGTTTCGGAGGAGGGGATTTAATATCAAGAGTCTTACTATAGGTGCTAGTGAGCAGCTGGGATACACTCGTATGACTATCGTGATTGATGGCACAAAGACTGATACTGAGCAAGTGATCAAGCAACTTTATAAGATTATTGAAGTCACGAAGGTTACGAATATTAGTTTTGAGCAAACGGTAGTACGGGAGCTTGCATTGGTGAAAATCTATGCAACTAAATCAACTCGCTCTGAGATCATGCAAATAGTTGATATTTTCAGAGGGAAGATAGTAGATGTTGGCCATGATTCTTTGATGGTTGAAATTACTGGTGATTCGACTAAAGTAAATTCGTTCTTAGATTTGATCCGTGGTTTTGGTATTAAAGAGCTAGCGAGGACAGGAGTTACCGCTATGAATAGAGGAGCAGCCTAGAGAAATTTTCAGAATTATTGAATTTTCAGAATTTTGAGACAGAACTATTAGCCATTCAGCGTTGATCATTGACTACTGTCTACACACTATTATTATCTACCGAATTATGAAAGCATCTGTCGTAAACGAAATTACTTTTTATTTGTCAAACCAAGCCGGACAGCTTGCTCGTATTACTGAAAATTTTTCGAATGATGGAGTAAGTATAAAAGGACTGCTTGTCAGCGAAGGATTTGGAAAAAGTGTCGTCAGAGTAGTGGTTGATGAAGAAGAGAAGGCGATTGCTGTATTGACTGCTGAAGGAATAGATGATGTCACGAAGGAACCTGTCTTAGCGGTGTTGATGCCTAGTGAAAGGGGAGTCATTGCACGACTTTCAAAGAAACTTGGAGAATCAAATATTAATATTGAAAACTTCTACGTTACTGAAAGTACTCAAGGCGATACTATCGCGTATATGAGTGTGATTGATGTGGAAGAAGCTCTGGCTGCGTTCTCAGAGTAAGTTTTTAAACCTCTCTCTAAGATGAGCAATGAATCCTTTTTCATTATCTTCTCTAGTGTTCAATTGATGAGCTCTTCTTCGGTTTCCATGATACATGGGTCCTTTGGGTGCTTCTTCGATGATGATTTCTTCTTGATTGCTGAGATGTAAAAGTACTTCATCTGTTTCAGATATTGAGATATGTAGAGGTTCCTCTTGGAAACTTACGAAAAGAAGAGCTTGTGATTCTGATGCTCTGTCTACTTCTTTTATAACCCCTTCTTTTTTTAATGATTCAAATTCTTCTTTTGTGATTTGTAGAGGATTTCTGTTATGTCCTTGTCCGTATTCTATTTCTGAAAGAATATGTCTTTCAATGCTTTCTAAAAATTTAGTTTTCTTCTTCTGAAGACTTTCAAATAATGGCTTAGGAGTGTTGTTCATACTCACTTTTGTAGTTATAAAAAGAGAAAGAATTTTAGCTCGTGACTGCACCTTTACTTGCACTAGATACGAGTTTTGCAAATTTTGCTAGTACGCCATGTGTATATCTTTTTTCAGGTTGTACCCAGTTTTCTTTTCTCTGTGATATTTCTTCTTCTGAGATGTTTACAGAGATTTTTTTAGTATCTACATCGATTGAGATCTCATCGCCTTCTTTGAGAAGTCCTATCATCCCACCCCTAAAGGCTTCAGGCGATACGTGTCCGATCATGATCCCGTGAGAACCTCCTGAAAATCTTCCATCTGTTATAAGGGCAACTGTTTTACCAAGTCCTGCTCCTACTAAGGCTGCACTAGGTGCAAGCATTTCCCTCATTCCTGGTCCACCTGCTGGTCCTTCGTTTCTGATGACGATGACATCTTTTTCGATTATCTTTCCAGACAGTATTGCTTCAAGACAAGATTCTTCATCTTCAAATACTCTGGCTGGTCCAGTGTGATTATGGAGAGACTTTCCGCTGAGTTTGAGTACGCAACCTTCAGGGGCTATGTTTCCTTTAAGGACTACAAGGTGATGTCCTGGAGCTGCTACTGGGTTTGCGATTGATCTGATGACTTTTTGATCAGGCCTTGCCTTTCCTATGTTTTCTAAGTTTTTAGAGATTGATTGACCTGTTACGGTCATGGAATCGCCATGAAGTAGTCCTGCATCAAGCAATTCTTTCATCACTATTGGAAGACCTCCGACTGCTTCTAGATCTGACATGACATATCGACCAGATGGTTTGAAGTCTCCAATGATGGGAGTTTTTTCATTTATTTTATTGAAGTCTTCTATGCTGAAGTCTACTTCTGCTTCCCGTGCCATGGCCAGGACATGTAATACACCGTTTGTTGATCCTCCTACTGCCATCATGACTATGACTGCATTTTCGATAGACTTACGAGTGACGATGTCTCGTGGTTTGATGTTTTGTTTAAAAAGGTTCATGAGCGCTTGAGCAGCATCTACACAATCCTGTTGTTTCTCTTGAGAAAGATCGAGATTGTTTGCAGCCATCGCGTTGTGAGACGCTGATCCGGGAAGGCTCATCCCAACTGCTTCCATGACTGAAGCCATAGTGTTTGCGGTGTACATCCCTCCACAAGATCCCGCACCTGGACAACTATTGCATTCGATTTGTTTGAGCTCTTCAGCGTCTATTTTTCCTGCACTAAAAGCACCAACAGCTTCAAATGAAGACACGATGTCTAGATCTTGTTCTTTATATTTCCCGGGTCTGATCGTTCCTCCATAGATGAAGAGACTAGGGACATTTGTACGAAGGAGAGGCATGACTGCACCAGGGATAGACTTATCACAACCTCCGATAGTGATGGCTCCATCTGTTAGATAACCATTGATCATCGTTTCTATCGAATCCGATATCACTTCTCTACTGACTAGCGAATATTTCATTGCTTCCGTACCCATAGATATCCCATCTGAAACCACTGGGGTTCCGAAGATGATGGGCATCATAGCTGACTTAGCTACTTCTTTTTTTAAGATGAGTCCAAGATCTTGGATGTGGTTATTGCATGGTGTTCCGTTAGTATATGGAGCTGCTATAGCGACTAAAGGTTTATCAAAGTCTTCTTCATTTTTGAAATCTACAGCTCTGAGCATTGCTCTTGCTGGGGCTCTTTTTACCCAGTTCTTGTCTCCGTGTTTACCCGTGAGGTCTGCTGAACGTTGTTTTAGGTCCATAGCTAATTGTTAGTGTCTATGCTTGGTATCAGTTTACTGTAGAATATTGTTTACTGTTAACTGAATTGTAGTTCATATTTGAGTCTCTGACTGCATACTACGACAACTTTTTTTTATTCTTTCATTTTTTTTATTTCATTGTATAATGCAGTCTAATTTTTACTTATGAATGGAAAGTTTCCAGACTATTTGCCTGAAGATATATTTCCTGAGATTGATCAAGAAAATCAAGAATCTCTCTTTGAGGATAGTATTAACTCTTTCGAATTTTTTGAAAGTATTTTTATGATTTTAAGTCTTATAGAAGATTTAAGTCGTATTGATAAAAAAGATGGATTGGATTTATTTGAGTCCTCATCATGGCAGATCGTTACTGGATCGATTTATGGATTGTGTAAGAAGAATAGACGTTTACTTATTCAGCTGATGCCGAGATCTATATTTGATTTATTGCCTGACATTGCAATATCTCATTCAATTGAGATACAAGCTGAACAATTAGAAAGAAATAAAGTTCTAGGCTTGCTTAATGCTGAGCTTCTTATCTTAAGAGAGAGCTTATCTTCTGTTTTTGAGACAGGATCTTCATTTAATGGTAAGCCTCCTTATATTGACGAAATAGATGAAGCTGTGAATGAAGGGACTATAGATGAAAATGCAAAATTACTTTTTGAGATTATTTCTAGAAGTATGATAGGTCGAAGTGTTGATTATAATAAAGATGTTGAGAGGTTAGACAGAGTTTTTTCATTAAGTCCTTTTTTAAGATTCCACTTATGGATTAATGCTGTTTCAGCACTAGCTTTGGATTCATCATCATACCCTTTTTTCAATTATAGTTACGTTCCTGCTAGGTCTGAAGAAGATCATATAAGTACAATATACTGTTATAAGGATATTATTTCTTATTTTACGGAATATGTACTCTCTAGACAGCCAGAGATCCTTGCTCTATTAAGAAGTTTCTTTCCTGAAGATTTCTTTTTTGACATAGATAAAAAGTTAGCTTGGCAAGAGATGGAAGCTTTCGTTGCTGGTGATCCTGATAGTAGAAGTTTATTTTTTCTACTTGAAATGTTTCTCGGTTTTTTTGTGGAAGAAGATGAACAGGGATTTTCTTTGGATGTCTCTATTTTGATAAAAATCAATGAATCTTCTTGTATCTATTATTCAGATCAGGATCTTAAAGATTTCTAAAGTCCCTGGCTCTTCTTAGATGCTCTCCAGATGATATGAAAGAGCATTCTTTGCGTTGATGCGATTTCTGGAGATTCTATGATGACGCCGTGAAGCCGATTTTTTGTTAATGACATGACGGCAAACTTATCAGCATAGATGACGATCTCGGATTCAAAATCGAGGCTAATGTCTTTGGGTAGGATGCGAGTTTTGGCGGCATACTTTTTTTCATTTGAGACATATTCCCAGCTTTCTTTGCTGTCTGGGAAGATTCCGTGAACAAGGATACTTTCTTTTTTTCGTATCTTTATGTATTCGTCGAGGTAGCTTCGCAGCTCACTGTTGATTTTTGGAGCAGAGGAGTATGAGTATTTAATACGGTCTTTTTTTGGCAGTTCTTTAAGGGTATCGATGGTGTCATTATAGATAGTCTTGATACCTTCAAGACCTTCGAAGTATTTCACTCTTGGTGCCATTACAAGGTCGCCAGTCAAAGATTTTAGTTCAGGAAGGATTTCTTTGATCTGTTTATAGTTTCGCTGAGCTTTATCTTGTTGACCTTTCGCAAATTCTTCGAGTTTTTTTGGATGGACTGGAGCAAATTGCTGGATACCACTTTTCTCGACGGTGCTTACGAGCCCTTTTTCTTTTAATGTTTCCAATGCAGCGTAAGCAGTGGTACGAGTGATGTTAGCTTTACGAGCTACTGAGCTTACTGGATTAGGTCCTATTTCTAGTAGGGTCGTATAGAGCTTACTTTCTTTATCGCTGAGTCCGAGCTCCATCAATATGCTGTTGATATCCATGTGTTTTGGTTATTGGATCTGCACTTTACTTTTGTCGAGCTGATTTGACAAGTCTTATTGTCCGAGATGATAGACGATTTTCCTGTTGCTATAAGTTGACCTCTCTCTTCGACAATATTTCTTTGACCCAATTTAATTACCTGATAGTCTGCTTTTATTACTTATTAATATGTCGAATTATGGCAACAATCAATTTTGGCGGTGTCGAAGAAGATGTCGTAACAAGAGAAGAATTTAGCTTGGATAAAGCACGTGAAGTCTTGAAGGATGAAACTGTTGCTGTATTGGGTTACGGAGTGCAGGGACCAGGCCAATCAATGAATTTGAGAGATAATGGTATACATGTGATCGTCGGACAAAGACAAGGATCAAAGAGCTGGGACAAAGCTGTTGCTGATGGATGGGTTCCAGGAGAAACACTTTTCCCTTTGGAAGAAGCAGCTGAGAAAGGAACGATTATTGAGTATCTCCTTTCAGATGCTGGTCAGAAAGCTTTCTGGCCTCAGTTGGCTCCACAGCTTACTGAAGGAAAGGCTCTGTATTTCTCTCATGGATTCTCTGTGACTTATAAAGATCGGACTGGAGTTATTCCTCCTGAAGGAGTTGATGTTATTTTGGTTGCTCCAAAAGGACCTGGAGCGCTATTGAGAGAGCACTTCCTTGCGGGAAGAGGTATGAATAGTAGTTATGCAATTTTCCAAGATGCTACAGGAAAAGCTCGAGAGCGAGTATTGGCGATGGGTATTGCCGTGGGCTCTGGATACCTTTTTGAAACAACATTTGAAAAAGAAGTGTATAGCGATCTGACTGGTGAACGAGGAGTACTTATGGGGGCTGTGGCCGGTATTATGGAAGCACAATACAATAAGCTGAGAGCTATGGGTCATTCGCCTAGTGAAGCTTTTAACGAAACGGTAGAAGAAGCCACCCAGTCTCTTTACCCTCTGATCGGTCGTAACGGTATGGATTGGATGTTTGCGAACTGTTCTACTACTGCTCAAAGAGGAGCTCTCGATTGGAAAGATAAATTCAGAGATGCAGTAGTCCCTGTTTTTGATGATCTTTATGAAAGTGTCTCTAATGGTACTGAGGCTCAGGTAACCTTAGATCGTAATGGTCAGGATGATTACCGCGTCAAACTAGAGGAAGAACTCAAAGAAGTCAGAGAGTCTGAAATGTGGAAGACTGGAGCTGAGGTGCGGAAGTTGCGTCCTGAGAACGCTTAGATATCGAGAACTAAAAATGTTTTAATAGATAAAAACGCATAATAATAATGAGGATATACTGTATAGATATCCTCTTTTTTGATGTCTTTATTTTTAGAAAAAACTTTTTTATACTTTTTTTAAAAAAAGTCGTTGACATGTTTTGACCTGGTCTATAAGATGTCTCTGCTCTGTTGAATATTTCAATGAGCCGTTAACAACCGCTTCAGCCTTTTCAAGATGTATGTCTTGGAGATAGATGCGGTTTTCCTTTGTCTCTCTTTGAAAGAAAGGAGGATAAAGATTGAACTTTGAAATAACGGAAGTGCAACATCTGCAATAGATCAAGCACTGAGTATACGAAAGATTTAGTCTTCGAGAATCTGATTCTTGTTGACTTCAAAAGAAAATAAATAAAATAAGTGCGTATAATGGATGCCTTGGCACACAACTCCGAAGAAGGACGTGGTAGACTGCGATAAGTCTCGGCGAGCTGTTTCACAAGCTTTGACCCGGGAATTTCCGAATGGGATAACCCTCCATACTTTAGTATGGAACTCCTGTCTGAATATATAGGACAGGTAGAGGATACTTCGTGAACTGAAATATCTCAGTAGCGAAGGAAAAGAAATCAATAGAGATTCCCTTAGTAGCGACGAGCGAAGCGGGAATAGGCCAAACCAGATCTTCGGATCTGGGGTTGTAGGACTCCGTCATCGGTCATGTATAATTAGCTGAAGTCTTTGGAAAGAGACGCCGTAGTGGGTAATAGCCCCGTAAGCGAAAATCTTATATGATCGTAGGAGTATCCTGAGTAGGGTCGGACACGTGTAATCCGGCTTGAATCTGGGAGGACCACCTTCCAAGCCTAAAAAGGTTGTGTGACCGATAGTGAACAAGTACCGTGAGGGAAAGGTGAAAAGTACCGCGGGTAGCGGGGTGAAATAGAACCTGAAATTATACGCATACAAAGAGTGGGAGTCCGTTCCTCATTGCATTTGGAACGGAATGACCAATGACCAATAAAACAATTAGCAATAAACTTAGTAATAAGAATATTGGACATTGTGATTTGTGATTTGTGAATTCCGGACGAGTGTAGCGAGGAACGGATGACCGCGTACTTTTTGTAGAACGGGCCAACGAGTTAGCTGTATGGCGCAAGGCTAAAGGAGTTATACCTGGAGCCGTAGTGAAAGCGAGGGTTAATAGCCCGAATTAGTGTCATGCACTAGACCCGAAACCGAGTGAGCTTACCATGTGCAGGCTGAAGCAACAGTAAAATGTTGTGGAGGGCCGAACCAGGGAGTGTTGCAAAACTCTTGGATGACGTGTGGTAAGTGCTGAAATTGCTATCGAACTCGGAGATAGCTGGTTCTCATCGAAATAGCTTTAGGGCTAGCGTCGAGTGTTAATTTACGGGGGTAGAGCTCTGTCAAGGCTAGGGCCCGAAATAAGGGTACCAAACCTTAACAAACTTCGAATACCGTATTGTACTGCTCGGCAGTCAGACCGTGACAGCTAAGTGCCACGGTCGAAAGGGGAACAGCCCAGATCGATGTCTAAGGTCCTTAATAGTATCTAAGTGGTAAAGGTTGTAGAATTGTGTAGACAACCAGGAGGTTGGCTTAGAAGCAGCCATTCCTTTAAAGAGTGCGTAATAGCTCACTGGTCGAATGATTCTGCGCCGAAAATGTAACGGGGCTAAAGATACTAACCGAAGACTCGGATTTATGACGTATTCGTACGTCATGAGTGGTAGATGAGCGTTGCGTAGGCCGTTGAAGTCAGACTGTAAGGTCTGGTGGAGGTATCGCAAGTGAGAATGTTGGCATAAGTAACATCAGCAGGGTGAAAATCCCTGCCACCGTAAGCCCAAGGTTTCCCCGGCAACGTCAATCGACCGGGGGTTAGTCGGGCCTAAGTCGAGGCCGAAAGGCGTAGACGATGGACAACAGGTTAATATTCCTGTACATTTTATATTTCGCCCAAGTAAAACTGGAGGGCGACTTATTGTGATTTCGAGACTTCGGTTTTGATTGAATGGTGAGTCAACTGAACGTGGCGCTAACGGAGGGGGGACGCATCAGGAAGGTAATAGCTGGTTAATGATTCCAGTACAAGCAGTAAGCTTACGTTTTGATAGGTAAATCCGTCAGAATTCGCGAGCTGTGATGTCAAGGTAGTTTCCTCGGATTCTGCCAAGTATTTCCCTTTCAGGTGACTAGAAAATCCTCGTCGTGAGAAATATAGAATTCCGTACCGATATCCAACACAGGTGGGCGGGTAGAGTATACTCAGGTGATCGGATTAACCGCTGTTAAGGAACTCGGCAACAGAAGCGTCCGTAACTTCGGGATAAGGACTGCCTTGTTAGTATTTATATTGGCGAGGCCGCAGCAAATGAGCCCAAGCAACTGTTTACCAAAAACACAGGTCTGTGCTAAGTCGTAAGAC
>CAYGQA010000018.1:15578-28186 GCA_964352145.1 uncultured Candidatus Peribacteria bacterium | reverse complement strand
TACTCTCAATACTCTCAATACTCTCAATACTCTCAATACTCTCAATACTCTCAATGCTCCTACATCAGCGATTTCATCAATTCCTCAAACTCTTCTTTACTCATGGAATCTTTGAGGGCCTTCAGCTCAGGTGTGAGTAATTCTTCTGGAAATTCGTATTCAGTTGGGCCGCAGCAGGCGCAGTGATCGTGGTCTGGTTTTTTGTTGTCGTTTTTTGTCATGGTATTGGCTAGAGGCTTGAAGCGAGAAGCTGGAGGCAGTTGAGATATAGGAACTTGATATTTGGGTTTTGATGTTTTGTTTCGCATTTTGCATTTGGATTTTGATATTGTGATTTTAATGGAAATTGAAAATTGAAAACTAAAAATTCTGTCTTTTCCTTTGTAAGTATATTATCCATTATGTTTACCTGTAGCGCAAGTTGCGGATTTTGGCTTATTTACTCAATTTTTTCAGGTCTGAGAATCATTCCAACATCACGTATAACTTGAGTCAACAGCTGCTCGTTGACGCACTAGGTTTTGGGGTGTAGCTTCTTTTGGCACACTAGATATTGTGCTTATGCAGATTTAATGAAAAAAGCAGTGGAGAGGGGAAAACCCGTTTTTGCGAGCGATTAATTTGTCATCTGTCCTAAGAGTTAGCTTTGAGATTTTAGTCCTTTTTATAAGGTTTTCTGAAATTTCAAAGGTCATTCTTAGCTTCCCCTGATAGGGGTGAGCTTTTTTATCTTCATTTTCTTAATGTCTCTGGACTATGTCTGCCCTTACTCAAGTACAAAAACGCAATGGTGATATCGTTACTTTTGATAGAAATCGTATCGAAAAAGCTGTTGAAAAAGCTGCTCTTTCTAAAAATCAGCATGATCTCTCTTTTATCATGCCTTTGACTGATGGTGTCGTAAAACGATTAGAAGAAGAATTTACTCAAGGTGCTGAGCTTCCTACAGTGGAGCAGGTGCAAGATGTGGTAGAGAAATCTTTGATGAAAGCAGAGCTTTTTGAGGTGGCCAAGGCGTATATCCTTTATAGAGAACATCAGAAAGAAAAAAGAACTGAAGAAATTTTGGAAAAAATGGAGAAGAAAGAGATGATGGTGACGAAAAGAGATGGTACATCTGAGGCTTTTAGTCCACAAAAACTTCAAAAGGCTATTGAGAGAGCGGCAAAAGGATTTGAAGAGATTATCGATGCTGCTGAGGTAGCTGAAGCCTCTAAAAGAAACCTTTTCGAAGGGATTAGTACTGATGATATCGATAAGGCAGTAGTGATGACCATGAAGTCACGTATTGAGAAGGATCCAGCTTACGCTTTTGCTACTGCTCGGATGTTTCTGAACACGGTTTATAATGAAGTGTTAGGAGAGGAGCTTGGAGTAGAAAACTTTGAAGGGCGTTACCGAGCAGCTTTCAAAACAAATATCGAGTTAGCGATCAAAGAAGACCGAATGGCTCCATATCTTGCTGACTATGATATCGAAGATTTGGCAGCGTACATGGATATCGAACGAGATACTTTGTTTACCTATCTTGGTATTCAAACACTCTATGATCGGTATTTCATTCATATTGGAGGACGACGTATCGAGACTCCTCAATTTTTCTGGATGAGAGTAGCGATGGGGTTGGCAAGTGAAGAGAAAGATAAGCAAGCTCGAGCGAAAGAGTTTTATGATGTGCTTTCACAGCTCTTGTATGTGAATTCCACTCCTACTTTGTTTAACGCGGGGACTCTTCATCAACAATTAAGCTCTTGTTATCTTTCTACAGTAAATGATGACCTTGGACATATTTTCAAATTCATCGCTGATGATGCTCAGCTTTCAAAATGGGCTGGAGGGATCGGAAATGACTGGACGAATATCCGAGCGACTGGAGCGCATATCAAAGGAACCAATGGAAGTTCTCAAGGAGTGATTCCTTTCCTCAAGATCGCTAACGATACTGCGGTAGCGGTCAATCAAGGAGGTAAAAGGAAAGGAGCGATGTGTGCTTATCTCGAATCATGGCATTTGGATATGGAGGACTTCTTAGATCTCCGTAAAAACACTGGTGATGAGCGACGCCGGACACATGATATGAATACAGCGAACTGGATCCCTGATCTTTTCATGAAGAGAGTACAAGAGAATGCTTCTTGGACGCTTTTCTCTCCAAACGATGTGCCAGATCTTCATGATCTTTTTGGGAAAGCTTTCGAAGAACGATATGAGCAATATGAAAAAATGACTGAAACAGGTGAGATCACTTTGTTTAAAAAGATGGAAGCAAAAGACCTTTGGAAGAAAATGCTGACAATGCTTTTCGAAACAGGACATCCTTGGATTAACTTCAAAGATCCTTGTAATATCCGTTCTCCACAAAATCATGCAGGAGTGGTTCATAGTTCAAACCTTTGTACAGAGATCACTTTGAATACGTCTGAAGATGAGACAGCTGTCTGTAATCTTGGATCGGTAAATCTTTCGAAATTTGTCGTAGAAGGGAAGATTGATTTCAAAGGTTTAGAAAAAACAATCCGTACAGCGATGCGTATGCTCGACAATGTGATCGATATTAATTACTACCCAACAAAAGAAGCGAAGAATTCTAATGAAAAACATCGTCCAGTAGGTCTTGGATCTATGGGTCTTCAAGATGCTTTTTATATGCTTGATCTTCCTTTCGATAGTGATGAAGCAGTTGATTTTTCTGATCACATCCAAGAAGCGATTTCTTACTATGCTATCCAAGCTTCTTGTGAGCTCGCTGAAGAACGCGGAACTTATGAATCTTATAAAGGGTCTCAATGGGATCAAGGAATCCTTCCTCAAGATACGATCGACTTATTGGAAAAAGAACGAGGTATGAAGGTGGAATGTCGACGTGGAGAGACGCTTGATTGGGCGAGTTTGCGAGCGAAGATCAAGGAGCATGGGATGAGAAACTCCAACACCATGGCTATTGCTCCAACAGCGACTATCTCAAATATTTCTGGAGTGTTCCCATGTATCGAGCCGATCTACAAAAACATGTATGTGAAATCAAACCTGAGCGGAGAGTTTACCATCGTCAATGCTTATCTGATCGAAGACTTGAAAGCACTTGGTCTATGGAATTCTGATATGTCTGAAAAGATTAAATACTTCGATGGTTCGATCCAAGAGATCCAAGAGATCCCAGAAAAACTTCGAGCGAAGTATAAAGAAGTCTTTGAAATTCACCCAACTTGGCTAGTGCGACATGCGGCAGCTCGAGGACGATGGATCGACCAAAGTCAGTCACTCAATATCTTCGTAAGAGGAGTCTCTGGTAAAGATCTTAATGACATCTACACGATGATCTGGAAGACAGGATTGAAGACTTCTTATTATCTCCGAAGTCTTGGGATCTCTCAGGTAGAAAAATCTACTGTAGATGCTTCAAAATTTGGATTCACTCATAAGCGTGACCTGAAATCTTCGACAGCTTCTCAGGCTACTCAAGTGAAGACTTCTGAGAGTGATGTGATGTGCAGCATTTTGAATGGACCGGAATGTGACGCGTGCCAATAGGGAGGAAATCAGAATTTTCATTTTTCAATTTTCATTCAAATTACAAGGTACAATAAATAATTTTCAAAATTTGGAATAATGTTCCAACTACTAACTACTAACTACTCACTATCATGTCCCAAAATTCTTCCACTCAAACTGATGGTAAAGTCACATCTGTCGATGGTCAGGCTGTTGCTCAAGATGAAGTAAAAGCTCAAGATCCTATTTCACAATCAGCGAAAGCTGCTGATGCTCCGAAAGAAATCCATAATAGTTTTTATGGGGACTTCCGGATGACGAATGAGCGTCCGAATGTGAATCAACGTCGGATCATCAATGGTGAAGAGGGGGATGTGGTGCAACTTTCACCGATCAAACATCAATTCGCATGGGATGCTTACAAGGCTGGGAATGCGAATCACTGGTTACCAGAAGAGATCTCTATGCAAAAAGATATCGAGCTATGGAAATCAAATGATCTGACTGATGCTGAGCGAAGAGCAATCAATATGACTATGGGATTCTTCACGACGGCTGATTCTATCGTGGCGAATAATCTCGTCTTGGCGGTGTACAAGCAAGTGACTTCTCCAGAGTGTCGGATGTACTTGCTTCGACAAGCTTTTGAAGAAGCTGTTCATACTCACTCTTACCAATACATCGTCGAGTCTGTAGGTCTTGATGAAGGAGAGATCTTCAATATGTATCGAGAAGTAGAATCTATCTACAATAAGAGTGGTTTAGCCTTTGGATTTACAGAAGGAATCTTGAGTCCAACTTTTTCTACAGCTACTACTGAAGGAGCGCAAAAGTTCCTTCATAACTTGATTGGATTCTACGTGATCACTGAAGGGATCTTCTTCTACTCATCTTTTGCGATGATGCTCAGTTTCCAACGACAAAACAAGATGGTTGGGACGGCAGAACAGTTCCAATATATTATGCGTGATGAGTCAATGCATATGAACTTTGGGATCGATATGATCAATGAGTTGATCAAAGAAAACCCACATCTTTGGACTCCTGAGCTGCAAGCTGAAGTAGTTGAAATGGTGAAGAAAGCGGTTGACCTTGAAGTAGCTTATGGAGATGACGTGATTCCTGATGGGATCCTAGGGATGAATAAGGAAGGTATCCGTGACTATGTCCAACATATCGCTGATCGACGTCTTGAGCGTATTGGATTGTCTCAAATCTACGGTTCAGCAAATCCATACCCATGGATGTCAGAAGCGATTGATCTCGGGAAAGAGAAGAACTTCTTCGAAACGAGAGTGACTGAGTATCAAGTTGGTGGGACGCTTGAGTGGTAGTCGAAAAAAGATCTTAAGGATTTTAATGATTTTAAGGAAAGGAACAATAGTTAAGAAGCCCTGGCGGAAGCTGGGGTTTTTTATTTAAGACTCACTATCCAATCGTAGGCGCATACTCCTAGGTAGCGATAACGATATTGTAGATGATGTTTCCGAGCGCTAGAGGAGGGATGACTTTTTTATCATAGTTTTTGAGATTACTTATGGAGCATATAGTATCTGCTATTTTTTTGCTTATTTTATGATTTTTGCTCTGTGTTAGTATTAGTTTGAATTCTTTATCATGAAATCATGAAGACTACCTGTTGTGTGGTGGGCGGAGGTCCTGCTGGGATGATGTTATCTTATCTTTTAGCCCGAAGAGGAGTTGAAGTTGTTCTTCTTGAAGCTCAAAAGGATTTTGATCGAGATTTCCGTGGAGACACTCTCCACCCTGCGATTATGGAAAACTTAGAGGAGTTGGGATTGGTCGAGGAGTTGTTGAAGTTGGATCATGCGAAAGTGTATGAAGGACAGTTGCAATTGAAAGAGAAGAATTTTCAGATTCTTGATTTTAATCACCTGAAAACGAAGTATCCATATATTACTCTGATGCCTCAGGATAAGTTTTTGGATTTTATGGCTGAGAAAGCAAAGGCCTTCCCAAACTTCCAACTAATGATGGAAACTCAGGTCAATGGACTTTTGAAAAATGAGAAAGGGGTTTCGGGTGTCAAAGCGAAGACTGCTCAAGGAGATATAGAGATTGAAGCGGACCTGGTGGTGGCTGCGGATGGGAGGTTTTCTACTGTTCGGCAAGCTGCTGAGATTCAACTTCGTAAGACTGCAGTACCGATGGATGTACTGTGGTTTAAGCTAGAAAAGAGAAAAGATGATCCGACTGGTCACAATGCATTGGTGGGACATGTGATGCCTGGTTATTTGGCTGCTCAGATTGATCGAGGTGATTATTGGCAGTTTGGGGGTATTTTGCCGAAAGGGACGATGGACGAACTTCGTGAGCAAGGCATTGAAACTTTTCATGAAAGGATGTCGAAGCTTTTACCTGAGGCTTATCATGAGCGCATTCGGCAACTCGATGATTGGAAAGAGTTGGGGTATTTCCGAATTGATTGTGGGAGAGTGGATAAATGGTCTAAAGAAGGCTTACTTTTGATCGGAGATGCTGCTCATATCATGTCACCGGTAGGAGGAGTGGGTATCAATTATGCTATCCAAGATGCAGTAGTAGCTGCGAATGTGTTAGCGAAGCCTTTGTTGGCAGGAGAGCTTCAGTTATCTGATCTTGAACAGGTTGAGAAGAAGCGTATTTGGCCGACTCGTATTATTCAATGGTTTCAAGGCTTTGCTCATCGGGTTTTTATCAAGCAAGCCTTGCGGCCTGATAAGCCTTTGACAGCCCCTTGGTTTGCGAGGATGGCTTGGGTGAGGAGATTGGTAGCGAGGTTTATTGCGTTTGGATGGAAGAGGGTGAGGGTGGAGGAAGGAGTATTGGGAGGATGAAGAGGATTGGGAGTATGGAGAGGCTTTGTGAGATTCTTGGGATATATAAGATGTATTTGTTTGAAATACTTGACAAATATTCATATTAACATATAATGCAACTCTAGTTATTTACTCAATTTTTATGCAAACGATAGACACAATGACAGCAGATGACGCACAAGCTGAAACTACTCAAATGGCTGCAAAGGCCGAGCAACAACTTAATGTTATGTCTCATCCTACTAATGCTGATTTTGAGGCAGCAAATCTTGTAAATGCTGGAAAAGCTGGGGAAGAACTCGTAAGAGAAATGGAAGAGGGTAGTTCTAATAATACTTATTGTATTGAGGAAATGTATAAAGTTATGAGTGAAATTGTGAATACAGAGGACTATGAACAATATATTGATTTAACAAACAAAAATAGTAGTTCTCCTTTTAAGGCTGTTTTCCGCACTCGAGGTAAAGATGGAGCAGAAATTTCTTTTAATAATGAGAAAAAAGAAGGAGAAAAAGTCTTAAGGTGTTCTTTAAAGCCTTCAAAAGGGAACCGTATGACTATTGATGCATTTATTAATGGCCATGTTATTCGGTTTAGAGTTACTCCGGTTATTTCTAAGGATTCTAATTCGAAAGGTAATATAGAGGGCTTTACACCTGAGATGTTGTCCTTGATCAATTATGATTCAGTGTCAGGACAATATAAAGGTTCTTTACCAGAATTTAAAAAAGATTTTTCTTTTAGTTCTAAACTTATTGTAGATTTTTTGAAAGAGTTAAATGATAAACTCAAAAAACCTAAAAAGATGTTATCTGCGATAAAACCTTCAAATCTTCGTAAAGATGTACAATTACATCAAATGGTTAGAGGTCGTACTGCAGGAATTTTGGGTCGGTAAGATATAGCATAATAAATATGAAACCCCGGTTTAGGCTGGGGTTTTTTTTGTTGCTCTTATTTTTGGCATCAATTACTGTACAAATGTACCTATCTTAGTCGATGGTCATTAGTCGATAGTCATTAGCCTATTCATTATTGAAAATTGAAAACTGAAAATTGATAATTGTTTCCCATGATTCCCCTTGCATCCCGATTACGACCTCGAGCTTTAGACGAATTTGTCGGGCAAGAGCATCTTGTTGGCCCAGGTAAGCCATTGCGGCAGGCTATCGAAGAAAAGCATTTAATGTCTTTTGTGTTTTGGGGGCCTCCGGGGGTAGGTAAGACCACCTTGGCTCGTATTTATGCGAAGGCTGTGGATGGGATATTGTTTGAACTATCAGCGGTTTCAGCTGGTAAAGCTGATGTGAAGAAGATTGTCGATCAGCCCATCATGGGAGGACGTCAGAAGGTTTTGTTTCTTGATGAGATTCATCGTTTTAATAAGGCTCAGCAGGACTACTTGCTTCCTTTTGTAGAGTCTGGAGAGCTGGTTTTGATCGGGGCGACTACGGAGAATCCTAGTTTTGAGATTATTTCGGCTCTTTTGTCGCGTTGTCAGGTTTTTGTCTTAAAAGAACATGATGAAGAAGCTCTGCGGGCTATATTAGAGCGTGCTGGTGTGGATATGGATATTGCAGCTGAAGACTGGCTTGTGCGCTATGCGAATGGAGATGCTCGGCGCCTTCTGACTTTAATCGAGACAGCTGATCAGCTTTATGATGATATCACGGTAGAAGTCCTTCAAGACGCCTTACAAACTTTTTCTGTGCGATATGACAAGAAAGGAGAGGCTCATTACGATAGTATTTCAGCTTTTATAAAGAGTATGCGGGCTAGTCAGCCTGATGCAGCGCTCTATTATCTAGCACGGATGCTTGAAGGAGGGGAGGATCCGAAGTTTATCGCTCGGAGGATGGTGGTTTTTGCGAGTGAGGATATTGGTTTAGCTCTGCCGACAGCTCTAGTGGTCGCAAATGAGGTGTTTCGATCGGTAGAGACTATCGGTATGCCAGAATGTGCCATTAACCTGGCTCATGGAGCGGCTTATTTAGCTCAATCTCCGAAGAGTCGTGCGAGTTACGATGCTTTGAAGCTCGCTACTCAGGATGTCAAAATGCATGGAGAACTGCCTGTTCCTCTTAAAATACGCAATGCGCCGACGCAGTTGATGAAGGATCAGGGCTACAAGAAGGGGTACAAAATGTATGATGGAGAATCTTATTTACCTGAGAAGTTGAAGAATAAAAAGTATTTGAAAGGATTCTAAGGATCTTAAGGATTGTAAAGATCTTAAGGAAAAAGGAATTTCTTGAGTTGCCATCTGCCTTACCTGAAAAATAGTCTCACTACTGATCAAATTTCGTACCAGAGGTGTCCTTAGGGATCCTCTGGGGTTTTTTGTGTTGTTTAGATCTCTTCTTAGAAGAGAAAATTGAGAGAGATTTGGTTTATTTAATCCCATTTCCGTCCTGTCGTCCTCCTTTTCCCTTTTTCAAAAGAGAAAGGTGCTGAGATGTAAAAAAATTACTTAAAAAGTAAAAATAAAAAATCTTATTTATTCAAATTGATCATAATCTTCTAATTCATCTCTCTTTTGAAAAAGAGAGAAAACGAAGCGTGAGCGAGTGAGAGAGATTAACTACTCTTAATTCTTTCCTACAGAATTGAAAATAGCCCTTTTTTCTGCTATAATGGTATGATCCACCTTCGTTTTTTACGAAAAAAACTACGGTTGGAGAACAAACAAACATAAAATTTACCAAAATATCATGCAAAACGTCATCCTTGAATCTCGACATGTGCAACCACGAGTGGTGCTTGATGATCTTTCTCAACGAATAGGAGTCGAGCGGTCTCATCTTGTGACCTACCTTCCTGAACTAGAAGCTTATCCTCATGGGAATATTGATATGCATGTCCTGGAGGATGGTAATTATCATATTCAGGGTGATTTAGCTACTGCCGAAGATCCAGCGATTTATTATTCGCCGGCTCAGGTGCAGTTCTATAATGATCGAGGTTCTGCTCTGGAAAATGTCGTCCAAATGGATGCACCTAGAGTGGTAGAAATGCCAAAGAAAATCAATGTCATGCTTGTACGAGAACAAGGACAAGAAGAGCCGGTGTATTTGGTGCAAGATATACATCAATCACAGTCTGTGGGTATGTCAGGAGAGCAGGTACCAGCAGGAGTTTTACGATCTGTGATCAAGCGTCCACCAACTCAAGAAGAAATGATGGCTACTTATGATGCTTACCAAAATAAGATCCAATCACCTCGTGATGAACAAGAAATGCTCGTAAGACTCGATCAAATGGGAACATACCAGCCTCATTACGTGGCTGCTGGACAGCATGCTCAAGTGGGACAATATCTCGCAGCGAATCCTGAGCTTCATGGGTATCAACCAGCTCACTTCAGACAGATGTCTTATGCCCTTCAAGCTCGTAACCCTCTTTACCTTCGTAATGCTCCGCTTGCTAAGCAGCACAAGAGTATGCGTATGGAGAATGTGTTACGGATTGTGCTCTGGGTAGCGGTGGGGATCCTGATCGGTGTTTTGATGGGGATTTACTTCACGTAGAGTGAGGGTAATGAGAGTTTGAGGAGTATTAAGAGTATTGGGAAACAATTTTCGTAATTTTCGAATTATCCAATTTTCGAATATGAAATATTAGTTTTGATATCTGATTTTTGCTTCGTATTTTACTCGCGCACTTGCTGCGGAATTCGTTTTTGATGTTTATTGTTTGAGTACATCAAGTCGCTGTTTTTTGTTATACTATTTATCCTATTGTTATTGTTAACTTCTCAAGTATGGATCTGGATATCTACAAGTATGTCGATCTTCTTATTGAATGGTCACTTGCTTACGCTCCTAAAGTAATTGCTGCTGCTGTGGTCTTATATGTTGGATTTCGTCTTGTAGGAGTAGTCACAAAGCTATTGAATAAAGCTCTTCGGCACGAGAAAGTCGATGATAGTTTATCCACTTTTTTAGGATCTTTGCTTTCTTTGGGGCTTAAGGGTTTGGTCTTGATAACGGTCGCGAATATGGTGGGTATTGAGATGACGTCTTTTATTGCTCTTCTAGGGGCTATGGGACTTGCTGTAGGTCTTTCTCTCCAAGGAAGTCTCTCGAACTTTGCTGGAGGGGTTTTGATCCTTTTATTTAAGCCTTTCAAAGTAGGGGATGTGATTGAAGCCAATGGTTATAAAGGGAAAGTTCATGCGATACAGATCGCGAATACGATCCTTAAGACTCAGGATAAGAGGACCATTATTATTCCAAATGGTGTGCTCTCTAATGGGACTATTGAGAATTATTCAACAGAGTCACTACGGCGTTTAGATATGGTCTTTGGGATTAGTTACGATGATAATATTCAGAAGGCTAAACAAGTCTTGATAACCTTGATGGAATCTCATGACTTGGTGAATAAAGAGGCTGATCTTGATGTCTTTGTAAAGAGTCTTGGGGCGAGTTCTGTAGATCTAGAATGTCGAATGTACTGTGATGGAGCTGATTACTTTCCGCTTCAATTTGATATGAATGAAAAGGTGAAGATGGCTTTTGATGAAGCTGGACTTTCATTTCCTTACCCGCAACAGGATGTGCATTTGAATATCTCGTCAGCTGTTGAGCATGAGTTGGTGCAGAGGGGGATTAAGGGAGATAAGGATTCTAAGGAGCTTAAGGAGTATAAGGAAGCTGAGGGGGTGAGATAAATATAGAAGGACCTTAAGGAAGATGAGAAGACTTTCTTAAAAATGTAAATTAATCTTTACATTTTACTTCGAATTAGGTGGAATTCTTTACTGTTTAACTTTTTTCATCTTTCATCACCAGCCTTTTAGAAAGAAGGTTCACATGGATTTAATTGTTTCAGGTTTTGTAGAGGTCATGTCTAGTAACATGATTTCTGAAAATGGGATGAGGTGGCCTTTGATTTCTTTGGCACTGTTCATCCTCATGATAATGGTCATGGGAGGTGTTGCCCTCTTTTGACTTCTCTATTTCCTTCTTTGGAGGGTAATAGGCAAATAACCCGCGTCATCGGCGCGGGTCTTTTCTTATTTTCAGACTTTTCTGACGGGCTTTTTTGGCTTATACTTCGCTCGGAAAGGGGTAATGACCTTATGGGTTTTTGCTCAGAAGATGAGCCAGAACGGCTCGAGGAGGAATGGCCTGCCAGGTTTCTAGAATGTTCAATAGATTTCCTGTTGATTTTTGGCCTTCCGACGGTATTTCTTATAGAGCTAGTGTGCTGGCACTATGAGTAATGTCTCATCGGCTTACGAGTTGTTGAGACAGGAGGCGGTGCCTTATGGCCGTCTCTGCTTTTTTATGATATAATTGCTTCTTATATTTTTTCATTTTTCATTATGTCGATTGAAAGCCCCAATGAAGCGAACGAAGATAAAGTGCCATCATCTGCATCTCCACAAGAAGCACAAGAAATACGAGAAACTCCTGTTTTAAGTGTTGAAGTCGTGGAACCCTGTGCTTCTACCGGAAGTTATATTGGCTTGGGAGGAAAGCAAAGACGTGCTCTGGGTGTGGAACTTGCGGATGTTGTACTAGCTACTCAAGATGGTGAAGATATTGGACTTTTTGTCGTAGGAAAAGGAAAGAAAGCTCTTCTAAAGCAAGCTGGTAAATGTGCTGGTAATCTTCCGGAAGGAGAAGACGGACAAATTCAGTTGCAAGCTCTGACCGAATCGATACTTAATGAAAGATCTTTTTCTTTTCCACTTACAACGACTCCAGAATTTGATGAGCGACATGAGGGGAGACTTCAAAAAATTGCTACTCGATTCCCAGAAGTTTCTGAAGGAGGTTATATGGTTATCCCAACTTCATTGGCCATACTTTTAGGTGCTCCATATGTAGATACAGACCGAAAAACTTTTCGAAAAATTTTTACAGGAAAGTATCGTATTGCTTCTCAAGTTCATGAATTAGCGATGGTTCCTTCGGGTGAGGGTATTGCTTTTACTAATGCGCTTGCTGAAAAATTAGGTATGAAAGATGTATCTCAAATAAGTATAGGGATACAGGGTGGATGTTTGGTGCTCGATCGAGTGGAGTAATTATTGATTTAACAACTTCATCACCACATCTTTGACAAGCGACCCATCAGCTTTAGTTCCAAGTTTTCCCATCACTGGACCCATCACCTTCCCCATGTCTGAAGGCCCTGAAGCTCCGACTTGGTCGATGACTTCTTGGACGGCTTTTGTGATTTCTTCTTCTCCCATCATTTCTGGGAGGTAGCTTTTGTAGATTTCTACTTCTTCGAGTTCTTTTTCAGGGGGTTCTTGTTTATCTACTTTTTTAATTTCTTCGGCAG
>CAYGQA010000018.1:0-15568 GCA_964352145.1 uncultured Candidatus Peribacteria bacterium | reverse complement strand
ACCTCCTTTTTGGAAGCCTTCAGCAGCTTCTTTTCGTTGTTTGACGGCTCGAGAGAGGATTTTTATTACTGCTTCATCATCTGCTACTACATCGGCTCCTGAGACTTCGAGCTTCATGATTTCTGCTTTGATCATTTTGAGCGCATCTTTTTTAAGGCTTTCACCTGCTTTCATGGCGCTGATGATGTCGGCGTAGAGTTGGTCTTTTAACATAATTGAGGAACTTAAGGATGCTAAGGATCGTAAAGATCTTAAGGAAATAATATTAGCTTAATACGCGGAATATCTTCTTTTAAGCCAAGTATGCTGACTATAGCATATCTATTTTTTTATTGTGTTACACTTTGGGCGTATTTTCTATGCTTTTCTTATGATGAATATTTTGTCTCTTTTTGGAGTTTTTGTCTTTGGAGTATCACCTTCTCTTTCGGTGCCGGTCATGATCGAAGATGATGTGATCATGCATTCTCATAGGGAAGAGATAAGTTTGCAGCCTCAAGATCTTGTAGAAATAGCGAAATTAGAACATGAATATGATAATTTTGCTCAATGTCTGACAGAAAGTAATGTCGTGAAGTATGGAGTGGATACTTGTCCTCATTGTGCCCGCCAAAAGGAGCTTTTTGGTTCTTCTTTCCAATATGTGAACTATAGAGAATGTACTCAGAATCCAGATGAGTGTCAGGCTAAGGATATCACTGGGTATCCGACATGGATCTACCATGAAGAAGATGGTTCAGAGAGGATGCGTGCTCTTGGAGTGCAAACGCTTAGTGCTCTTTCGGAGGAATCGGGATGTCCTCTCTTTCAATAAATTTTGTGTCTGGTTTATTTTGTTTCTCTTCTGCTTCTTCCTTCAGAGCTGTGAATTTATAAAATTTTTCAGGCTCAGTGATCTCTGATTCATGTTGCCTGTTTTGTTTTCTTTTTTGATAGAGTTTAAAGAGTACTAGCATTACCAGTACTGATGGGATGAGGTTGAATAAAAAGTGCCATAAAACTCTATATCCAACTAAAAATCCCGCATCAACTGGGAAGCCAAAGAAAGTACTTACACCGATAGATTTCCTAATGGCAATGGCTGATACAGTTAGGCTGATGTGTTCATAAAGATGAACCCCTTGGATTATAAGAGCCCATTTACTGGCTTTGTTTTTTACAAAAAAGTACAAACCGAGGGTTCCAATAAAGAAAATACTGTTGCCGATTAAATGAATGAGCTCCATTCCTAAGTGCATTTGCATATTCATGGTTATTTCTGGCCAGAAAAAGGCTCCTAGTTTCATGACCCAAGTCATGACCCAGGGACTCATATAAGCGAAACTACGGTCGTAAAAGAGCCAATGACCGAGTTGGATGATGTGCTCAAAGAAATGAAAGCCTTGGAATAATAAAGTTAGCACTACGATTATTAAGGCTATACTTATAAGAAGGCCTTTTTTTTGTGGGTTGTTGTTTTCTGTATTTGTTTGCATGGATTTTTTTTGTTTCTTTGCATTATACCACTTTATCATGAATAATCAATAATTACTCTATCAAAAAACCTCTATTCTCTTTTTCTCTTAGAGAATTTTTGAATGGAGGCTTTTATGGTTTTTTCTTATTTATTGAGCTTTGACTGGAGTTGTTCTATTTCATCATTCAATTCAGCAGCTTTTTCAAAGTTCATATTCTCTGATTCGATTTGGATTTGTTGTTCGAGATGTTGGATCATACGAGGGATTTCTTCTTTTGGTATTTTTTTGAGATAAGCAGCCTTTTCTTTTTTGGCTTCTTCAAGAGCTTTCTTTTCTTCATCAACGATACTATTTACCGCCTTGATGATACTTTGAGGAGTGATCCCATGCTTATCGTTGTGAGCTTGTTGGATTTCCCGACGTCTGTCTGTTTCATCGATAGCAAGCTTCATCGCTTTTGTGAGATGGAGTCCGTTTTCAGTGCGAGCATGTCCGAGCTCTTTATCTTTTTCAGTACTGACTCGGGTATAGAGGATTGCTAGACCTTCGACATTACGAGCGGTACGACCGATAGTCTGGATAAGAGCATCTCTTGAACGAAGGAAACCTTCTTTGTCGGCATCGAGGATGGCTACTAAAGAGACTTCAGGGAGATCGAGTCCTTCACGGAGCAGGTTGATCCCGACTACGATATCGATTTCCCCAGCTCTAAGCTGTCTGAGGACTTCGATACGCTCCATGGTATCGACGTCAGAGTGGAGGTATCGGACGTTGAGATTTGCTTCTTTTAAAAACTCGGTTAAATCTTCGGCTTGTTTTTTGGTGAGGGTTGTCACGAGAACTCGTTCATTTTTTTTGAGACGTTCTTGGATTTCATTCATGAGATCGTCTACTTGGTGTTTTTTGTCTCGTACATCCACGATGGGATCGAGGAGACCTGTTGGACGGATGATTTGCTCGACGATATTTTTTTTGTCGGTATTTGCGAGCTCGTATTTCCCTGGAGTCGCTGAGACGTAGATCCCTTGGTCGACGTGTCCTTCGAATTCTTCAAAGCTTAATGGTCGGTTGTCGTAAGCTGAAGGAAGACGGAATCCATGATTGATCAGGTTGTCCTTTCTGGATTTATTCCCGCCAAACATCCCTCCGATCTGAGGTATGGATATATGCGACTCATCGATGAAAAAGAGTGAATTGTCTGGGAAATAATCTAAGAGCGTCGCTGGTTGTTGCCCTGATTCACGGTCCCCGAAGTATCGGACATAGTTTTCTATCCCTGAGACATAACCCGTTTCGAGGAGCATTTCGATGTCGAACTCTACTCGAGTATTGATTCTTTCGGCTTCGACGATTTTTCCGATGTCTTTGAAGTATTTTACTTGTTGTTCTTTCTCTACGCGTATTTCTTCGACGGCTTTTTTGATTTTTTCTTCAGTCGTTACATTATGCTTCGCAGGGAAGACATGGATATTGTCGAGTTCTTTAAGGACTTCTCCAGTGAAAGGATCACATTCATGGATGCTTTCGATCTCGTCGCCCCAGAAGTCGAGCTTAAAGATCGTATCTTGTGAGCTTGGGAAGATTTCTATCGAATCTCCTAGGACATGAAACATTCCTTGTTTGAACTCTAGATGTGAACGTGAAAACTGGATATCTGTCAGTCTTCGCAGTAGTTGGTCACGCTGGATACTTTCTCCTTTTTTGAGGGTGATCGCGAGTCCTTGATAGTCTTCTACTGGTCCCAGTCCGTAGATACAGGAGACTGAAGCAACGATGATCACGTCTTCTCTCGTGAGGAGGCTTTGAGTGGAAAAATGACGGTATTTATCTATTTCATCGTTTATCGAAGCATCTTTTTCTATATAGGTATCAGAAGCAGCCATGTAAGCCTCAGGTTGGTAGTAGTCATAGTATGAGACGAAATAGCAGACGGCATTGTTTGGGAAAAATTCTCTAAATTCACTACAGAGTTGAGCGGCAAGAGTTTTATTGTGTGCGAGGATAAGTGTCGGTCGTTGTACTTGTTGGATGACATTTGCCATGCTGAAGGTTTTCCCTGATCCAGTCACTCCTAGTAGGGTTTGATGTTTTTCTCCTTTTTTTAAGCTTTTCACCATTTTTTCAATGGCTTTTGGTTGATCACCCGCAGGCTTGAATTTTGAAACCAGTTCGAACTTTGGCATGGAGAAGGAGTGTAAGGATTTTAACCAGTGTAAGGATTTTAAAGATGATGTTCTTAGGAGTGTTTTTTCTTTTTACTTTTCTTACTCCTTCTCTTCTTTATAATTCTTTACCATAGCTTATGGATTTTACAGGAATTTCCCCTTTTTACAAGGCTTAGAGCCGTGCTTTAATGAAGAGGAAGGAGTATAAGGATTTTAAGGAGTGTAAGGATCTTGAAGCGGAAAGAGCCACAATCAAGTTCCAAGATTCAACTAACAATTACTTCCTACCCATTACCCACTACCCACATGCCTATCACTGCCTTGCATCGTTTCGGACCTGCTGATATGAATCCAGGAGAAATAGTGATTTATCGAGCTCATTTGAGTTTCCCGGCTTTCATGATTCGTTCAAAGCCCGGGTTTTTCTATATGTTGTTGGGCATATTGCTCCTGTTTTTGGCTTGGTTTTATGGAGACTCAGTAGGATTCTTGCAAGATACAACAGTTACGCTAGGATTTTTGATTGTTGCCATTATTCCTTTTCTTTATGGTTTTGTTCGTTTTGCCATCATTTTGATTGACTGGCTTTATGATGAAGACGTGATTACAAACCAACGAGTCATTGATTACAATCAAAAGTTTCTTTTTAATCGGGAACAGTCTACGGCGAATATGAAATCAGTGGAAAATGTCATCCTTTTCCAGAAAGGTATTTTTCGGACGCTTTTTGACTACGGTTCACTTGATGTGCAGACGGCAGCGTCTTCTCGGAGACCACGTAGTGGAGATTTGAATGAATTTCTTTTGCTTGATGATGTAAAGCATCCTAAGAAAGTGCAACGCTTGATCGATGAAATAGCGAATAGAGTAAAAAATGGAGTTCCTATCGATAGAGAGGAGATGTTGATCATGTGTAATCTGAAGCAAGGTGATCTCGAGGAGTATTTTGTGATTAAAAAATCTAAAGGTTGGAGACAGAGAGTGAGGAAGCTTATGGGTTGGAAGTAGTTTTGAAGACTAACTATTTGTAACGATATTGTAGGAATGAGTGATATCTTTGTAGATCATGGACAGCAGGAAAAAAAGATTGCTCCAACTATGGAAGAACAGCTTGATGGAATGCGTTTGTCTCGCGCTCTTCAGCTCTTTAGAAGGGATGTATTGGTGATGCTTCATAAATATGGAGTGAGTCGTCAGTGCACCTTTATGGATGATGTTTCTTGGAGTGATGAGTTTGCTGGCGACTACGAAGGGTATGAGTATGCAGTGCAGCTTTCTGGGAGGGATTGTAGTGAATCTTTGACCTTACGTTTCAAACTTGATTCTTCATTGGATAGCTTGGTTTTTGATCATTTGCCTTTAGATGAGGTGAGATTGAAGATGAGGGAGTTTTTTATTGAAATATGCCGATTAGCAAAGGAAAAAAGGCTTAAAGGGGATCCAGATATTCTTTCTCTATAAAGTTTGATAGACTGTGCTCTCTTAAAAAAATTTATGGCAATGGAGCATTCGAATGGGTCCCTCAAATCTTCTGAAAGATTTACTGATATAGATCCTTGTGATTATATAAAAAGTCCTTTTGAGATAGCGATGTATAGGGTGAAGGCTGCTTTGTATGATTTGGGAGTGGGGATGATTGGGGTGAGGGGAGAGGTAAATCCAGAATATTTTGGAGATTTTCATCCTCTGCGATCGGTAAAATTTCTTCTTCGAAAGGGAGAGCAGAATGGTTTAGTGCAAGTGACGCTGAGTTATGATGAAGAATGGAGGACTGATGAAGCTTTTGAGGTGCCGATCTCTACAGTGGTTTCTCAGATTAAAGTAGTATTAGGCTATCACTAGAGTTGTTCTTCTTGAGCTAATCCGCTAGCATTTATGGGTAATTATTTGCCAACTATTCACTACAAACTCATCCTATGTCAGACAAATACGAAGTTATCATCGGTCTTGAGGTCCATGCTCAAGTAGCGACTCAGTCTAAGCTTTGGTGTGGATGTAGCAATGATGATTTTGATGCAGAGCCAAATACTTTGACTTGTCCGGTCTGTCTGGGGTATCCAGGAGCTTTGCCAGTTTTGAATAAAAAGGCGCTTGAGTTGTCTTTTCAGACGGCTTTAGCTTTGAATTGTAAGATTCCAAAAGTCTCTAAATTTGATCGGAAAAATTACTTCTATCCTGATCTGCCGATGGGATATCAGATTTCTCAGTATGATGAGCCGATTTCGGAGAATGGTTCCCTTGAGGTCACCGTTCAAGGTCCAAGTGATAAGGGCCAAGGGCCAAATGAGGCCGTTAAAAAAACTATTGGGATTACGAGGCTTCATTTAGAAAATGATGCGGGGAAGTTGATGCATGAGGGGGATTGGAGTTTGGTGGACTTTAATCGATCAGGGTCTCCTCTGATGGAGATTGTTTCTGAGCCAGATATGAGATCAGCTGCTGAGGCAAAAGCTTATGCTGAGGAGTTGCAAAAAGTCGTACAGACTCTGGGGACAAGTGAAGCCAATATGTATAAAGGACAGATGCGTTTTGATGCTTCTGTATCACTGAGACCGATAGGGGATGAGAAGCTCTATCCTCGAGCTGAGATTAAAAATTTGAACTCTTTCCGATCTCTGGAGGCGGCTATTAATTATGAGATTCGTCGTCAGACTGAGCTTTGGGAATCAGGGAATGTCCCTGAGACGGAGTCGACTGTGGGGTGGGTAGAGGAAGAACAAAAAACAAAGATGATGCGTGAAAAGGAATCAGCTGCTGATTACCGGTATTTCCCTGAGCCAGACTTGGCTCCTTTGAACACAGAGGCAGAGTATGTAGAGAAATTGCGAGCAGAGCTTCCTGAATTGCCAGCTGTGTATCGAGTCCGTCTTCAATCTGATTTGGGCTTGAGTGAAGAAGAAGCTGAGTTAGCAGTGAGTCAGATACAGCTCGGTCGACTTTTTGAGAAGGTTGCTACAGCGACTGGAGATCATAAGAGAGCTCGCACCTTTGTTTTCAATGTACTGCTCGGTTTCCTCAAAGAAGACGCTCTCGAAGTGAATCAATCAAAGGTTACTGCTGATCATTTGATTGCTCTTATAGAGGCTGTGAAGAAAGGGAAAATCTCCGCTTCGGTAGCAAAAGAAGTGCTTGAAGAAGTCTCTATGACGGCTAAAGACCCGATGCAGATCGTAGCTGATAAAGGTTTGGAGCAAGTCAGTGATGCTGGTGAACTCGAAGCTATCTGTCAGAAGGTCCTTGAAGACAATTCAAATATTGTTGCGGATTATGTAGGAGGGAAAGAAAAAGCTTTTGCAGCTCTTGTGGGGAAAGTGATGGCAGCGACTAAGGGCCAAGCCAATCCAGGGATGGCTACGGAGATCTTGAAGAAGCTTATTGCTTAGGGGGATCTTGAGGTTCTTCAAAACTCTAAGGCTTTCAATAACTCTTTGATGATTAGGAAGTCTTTTTTTGGAGTTTTCTTTGAAGTTTTTCAAATGCGCTGAGGACACTATCTCGTGCAGAAACCACGATGGTATAAAAGCTCGTTCCAACCTGGAAAGATAGATTTACTTCTTCTCTTGTTAGTCGAGCTGAATCTATTGCTCGCTGGATAGCTGATTCTTCGACGTCACTTGGTGATTGATCATTCATTTGTTTTTTTAATGATTAATCCTTATGAGAAATTCTAGTAATATCAATGGGTTTACGTTGTCTGGAAGTCGAGCATCTGGATGTTTTCCTATGAGGTGAATGTGAGTGTTTCTCACTGAAAAATTTTTCCTTTCTTTCCCTTTCCCTTTTCCTAAGCTTAGAGATAATTGGAAATCGAATCTTGTTCCACAATTATCTATCTCGCATTTGAATGGGGTATTCTTTCTGTAGAGTCTATTTATACTGACTCCATTAGCTAGTGTTAGTTCATCTTTTTTATCTCTATTCCTTAGGCAATCTCGGATACGTTTTGAGACCTCTTCTGCTGTAAGGGAAAGAGCATGTTTTGTATTGAATATTTCGATGGCATTTTCCGGAGTGGGTATGGAGACATCTATTGGTATTATAAGAGGAACTTTGATGTTCCTTCGATCAGCATTTTTTTTCAGCCCTATTGTATCTCTTTCTCCATCTGTATCTTCTTCGAGATGCTTTAGGTTTTCAGCGAATTTTTTATAGCGGCTTTCCATGCAGTTTTTTTAAATGAAGGCTGCATTTTAAAAGCATTTTATTTTTTTGTCAATTTTTTGAATTTTATCTTCGCCTGTACTTATTGAGATTCTTTTTTTCATTGTTCTGGATCTACGAGAGCTGGATATTCTGCAGAGCTTATGTGAAGTTCTTCTGGAATGGCGAATTTTGAGGCTCTTTGCCTTCCTATGATTTCTGCTATTCGTTTCAATGCCTGATCTGGATCAAGGCGTTCATTGGGGTCTGTTTCAGGTTTATCTGGGGTTTCATTTGGGGGCATGATTGTTTGGATAGGCAATTATTACTGGGTTTTTTTTGAGTTTTTAGCTTCTTTTCTTCTTTGCTTTTGTTTTCTTTTTTGAAGCTTTTTTCGTTGAAGGTGCTTGTTTGTGATCTTCTTGACCTGTTAAAACATTGAGTAGTGTTTTTGCATCAACTTTCCCTGGGAAGTTCCTTTCAGGATGATGTGATAGAAAGTGGAGGAGGAGGTTTTCTAAGGTGATTCTTTTAGGCTTGCGATCTTTTTGTTCTAAGGTCGTTGTTATTTTAAGAGCGAGACCTTTTTGACAGCTTTTCACAGGGCATTCTACTTTCTTTTCTACTCTTGATTTATCTGCGATGCTTAATCCCTTTGCTAGCTCTCCACGTCTTCTTTCTGGTCGTACGATTACGTCGCGAAGCAATTGTTTAAAGATCTCTAGAGTGATGTTGAGTTCATTTTTTTTGTTAAATGATTCTAGTACTTTTTGAGGAGATTGAGCTTGAGGTTTTGCAAGGGTGATAGGTTCTGCTGATAAGAGTCTTTGTGATCTCTGAGGTTTTTTTGTTTTTCCTCCTCTTTTTTTAAGGCTTATATCTGCTTCATTTTCGTCTATTTGCTCTCTTTCAGGCACGTAATTTTCGAGTTCTTCTTCTGATGCTCTGACTGCTTCACGGAGTATGTCTTCCGGGTTGCCTGTTGTCATAATATAACGATTATAATTTAAGGCTGCATATTAAGCTCGGAGAGCTCTTTTTGTCAATGGATTCAGTTGAAACATTTTTTTGTTCATGGGAATTATTGAGTATGATGGGTTTGAAATCTTTTCTTTCTTTATGGAACAACTTTGGGCCACATCAGCGGACGTACTGAATATGTCACTTGCTATAGGTATAGGAGCTGTGTGTTTTTTGTTGCTGTTCGTGTTGTTTTATTTGATTATGATTCTGAGGGACTTCAGCTTCACCTCAAAGCACATCCGAGATACTGCTGAGACTGTTGAGAACTACATTAAAACCCCAGTCAGAGTAGCGATGGATGTCTACAAAGGAGTGACTGATGTGATGGGATGGGTGGGGAAGAAGAAATAGGAAATTAGGAGTTAGAGTGAGCACTCGAAAAAACTAGTAAAAAACTTTCTAGTGTTCTTAGTTAAGCGTAGCTAGGCGACTTTTAGGTTTTAATCCCTAACTCCTGATTCCTAACGCCTAACTCCTTGGTCTAGCTAGGATTTTTTCAGCAGTCTCCTTCCCAATAGCCCTCTTGTACCATTCGAGTTTGAGTTCATCTTGTTCTGCTTTTGAAAGTTGCCAATTCACTTTGGAAGCCCATAGGCGATGCATGGTATGGCTTAAGGTGATGGCGACGCTAACGGAGATGTTGTAGCTTTCGGTAAAGCCAACCATGGGGAGTCGTAGGGTCTCGTCGGCCATTGCTAAGGCTGCAGGGGTGAGTCCATGTGCTTCAGTGCCGAATAAGAAGGCAATAGGTTTCTCTAGGTTTATTTGATCTAGAGTGATGCTCTGAGAGCCTGGGCTGGTGGCGATGAGTTGGTATCCTTTTTCTTTTAATTCACTCAAAGCAGATAGGGTGTTGTGGACTGGGTAATGCTCTGGATCAAATTGATCTGTGTCTTCTTGAAAGTTGTCATTGTAGCGTTTGATGTTCATCCATTTGCCAGCTCCTTGCATGGCGAGTTTGTGAGGCCTGAAAGCGTTTCTGTTTTCTATGATATGGATATCTTGTACTCCTAAGCAGTCGGCACTGCGTACAGTTGCGCTGGCGTTATGGGGTTGGAAGATGTCTTCGAGGACGATGCTTGCATGACGTGTTCTGTTTTTCAGGACATTGTGGATGATGTCTTTTTTATTCGTAGAAACAATCTCTTCTAGGACTTCTATTTGTTTTTGTGTTGGAGTGATTGTAGGTATGTGAGTGATTAGGGTGTGTATGATAGCTGATCTGTCTCTTCTTGTGAATGGGGTGTATGCTTGCCCTACACATGTGACCTGTATTTGATTTGTAGAGGAGCTATGAAATTATTTCATGATGAGGCGATTGTTGTCCTTAAAAAACCGGTAAAAGAGAAGGATGAACTGGTGGTTCTTCTGACGAAGCAGCAGGGGAAGATGGCTCTCATGAGCTACGGAAGCAGGGATCCGAAGAGTAAGAAGGCTGCAGTGGTGGAAATCTTCAACACTATTGCTTTTCAGGCTCGTCAGGGTAAGCAGCCTCTAGCTGTCCTTCAGCAGGCTAAGCCTCTTGCTTTGAGGGCTTTTGGCATAGTTCACCAAGATCATGAGGATTTAAGCATTTTTTATAGGGCTTCTGCTCTTCTGAAATTTGTAAATGATAATGTTCAAGATGGTCAATCTGTACAAAATGTATATTTTTATTTAAACAAAGCCCTGGATTTCATTCAAGAGCCTGCTTCCGAGCTTATTTTTAAAGTGAGGTTTTTTCAGGACATGGGATTACTTTCTGATCTTCGCAATTGCTGCGTTTGTGCCGAGCTTCTTCAGGTTGATGATAAGATGGTCTTTTTTGCGAATTACACAGGTTTTGCACATGAGCACTGCTGTCAGAGATCTACTGACAGTGAGATTCTGATCAAGTCGGTCGACAAGACTCTAGTGAAGATTATGAAGTATTACCAATCAGCATCTTTTGATGATGCCTTGAAAATCTCAATTGATCAAAAAATGATCTTAGAAATGACTGAACTTCTCGAATCTGCTCAAGTTTATGGATAGTATTATTTTGAACTTCTTTTTTACTTTTTCCTTTTACCTTCTTATTTTTTCACATGCAAAACTGGCAACTCATCCGTGATGGTAAACTGAGCAAAGATGCTTTTATACAAAGAGCAAAGATTCTTGATCTTATGAGAGCATGGTTTCGTAAAGAATCTTTCTTGGATGTAGAGACTCCACTGATGGTGAAGTACCCAGGGATGGAGCCACATCTTAATCTTTTCTCGTCTGAGTTTTTTTCAGAAGATGGTAAATACTCTGATAAAAGATTTCTGCATACTTCTCCTGAGTATGCGATGAAGAAGCTTTTAGGTTCAGGTTTTGAAAAAATCTTTCAGATTACTAAAGTTTTTCGGAATGGAGAGCTTGGGAATGCTGATTTTTTAGGTTGTACTGGAGGAAATGCGTCGGGTGATGTGAATTATTGCGTAGCCCCTTTTGGGGAAAATACTTCTCGTCATAACCCAGAGTTCACCATGGTTGAGTGGTATCAAGCGAATGCAGATTATTCGAACATTATGGATGACTGCGAATCTATGATCAAATTTTTTGTTCAAGAGTTAGGTGATGTGGTTCCTGATGATGTTCGAAAGCTTGTAGAAGGGGACTGGGAACGTCTTACTGTTCGTGAATCTTTTAAGAGATATGCAGATATGGATTTGGATGAATATCGAGATGTGGAGAAGCTTCGTGAAAAAGTGAAAGAGAAGGGCTATGAGATGTCTACTGACTACTCTTGGGATGATCTGTTCTTTTTAGTTCTTTTGAACGAAGTTGAACCTGAGCTTGGGAAGGAAAAAGTTCAGTTTCTCATCGACTATCCAGCGACTCAGGCGGCACTTGCCTGTAAGAAGCAAGATGACCCTTTCTGGGCAGAGCGATTTGAGCTGTATATCAAAGGTATCGAGCTTTGTAATGCTTTTACTGAACTGGTAGACCCAATCGAGCAACGCGAACGGCTTATCGAAGAGAAAGAGCTCAGAGATAGTATGGGGAAGGAACCCTATGGGATCGATGAATCCTTCTTAGAAGCACTTGAAACAATGCCTCCTAGCGGTGGGAATGCTCTAGGGATTGATCGGTTGGTGATGGTGCTTTTGGGGAAGAAGTCGATTGAGGAGGTGTTGTTGTTTCCGTGGGGAGACGTTAGCTGATTTACTTTTGTAAATCAGAATTAGCAATGTCCAAATCCAAATGTCCAAATGGTAAAGCAATGACCAATGAGCAAGTAACAATGTCCAAGGAGGAATAGTTATAAATGGTTTTTTTCTGATTTTTTGATGATTGCTGAGAATATTTTTACTAATTCTGTGTATTTTTTGATAAAACTTTCTCTTTGTTTTTTTTTGCATTTGGTTTTCTAAGCAGATTAATCGTAAATGCTGTTGGCTTTCTTTTGCTTCTTTTCTACAAATTTTTATTCTATATATAGATAAAATCTTTCCTGCTTAAAGCTTCATCTGCTTCTGAATAGTTTGCATTAACTGAACCGGAAGATCTTGCTAGTTGTTTCAAATCTATGGTATTTGGGTTTTGCGATTTTATTGTTAATTGTGATTTGGTCATTGGTTATTCCTTTTTGAGTTGTTATAGTATCTTTGTAAATATTTCATACTTATAAATCAAAAAGGAATTATGCTTATCTCAGACTTAAAAAAAGGAGGCGCTATTAATTGGAAACACGGAGTGTGGTCTGCTGTTGATATTACTTTTGTTAACCCTGGTAAGGGCTCAGCTTTTTATAAAGTGAAGCTGCGGAATGTAGAGACTGGTCAGGTAGTCGAGAATACCTTTAAATCTGGAGAGACTCTGGATGAGGCTTCTGTTGTTTTTAAAAATGCTCAGTATCTTTATTCAGATGGTTCAGAGTATCATTTCATGGATAATGAAAGTTTTGAGCAGATTGCTTTGTCGGCTGAATTACTTGGTTCGACGACTGATTTTTTGAAAGATGATATTGATGTGAAATTGCAATTTGTAAATGATCAACCTGTTGGAGTTCAATTGTCTCCGAAGATGGTTTTCGAAGTGACTGATGCTCCTCCGGGAGTGAAGGGTGACTCTGCTACTGGGAAAACTATGCCAGCCATCATTGAGACAGGAGCTACTGTACAAGTACCACTATTTGTAAAGAATGGAGATAAGATCAGAGTGAATACTGAGACAGGGGAGTATGTAGAACGAGTTCAGTAAGTAGGGCTGGGATTACCAATGATCAAATCTCAATGTCCAATAAGTGCTAAAAAGTTTTGATTAATGTTCTCAACAATCAGCAATTAAATATATGAAAGTAGTCCTTCTTATACCAAAATTGAATGCAGGCGCTCAGCTCGCTATGAATCGTGTTGTTCAACAAATCGTGGACCAGGAAGATATGGATGTGGTGGGAGTTATTCAATCGGATAATTCTATTTGGTCTAAAAGGTACTGGAAATATTTGTTTAAGGGGGTGAAACGATGGGGGATTTTTTATGCCTTTTTTGTAGGAGTTTTTTTCAATCTTCACTTTGTAATGTTATTTTTGTTGGGCTTGATGTGGTGGCGGAAGAAAAAGCGAAAATGGCTCAGTACAGAACAACTTGCTGAGCAATACGGTTTTAAGGTGCATGATACCCAAGATATTAATAGTGATCAGACACTTGCTCAGATTCGCGAGATGGCTCCAGATGTGATGGTGTCTTTGTATTTTGATCAGATACTCAAAAAAGCTGTTATTGATCTCCCGAAGATGACGACTTTGAATATGCATCCAGGGCCTTTGCCTTCTTATAAAGGTTTGTGGCCTTGTTTTTGGCAACTGTATAACAGAGATAAAAAAGCTATGGTGACTGTTCACCAGATCAATGAAAAGGTTGATGAAGGAGAGATTTTTGGGCTGCAACGTTTTGCTATCGATGCTGAAGAAACGAAATTTAGTTTACTCCTGAAAACAGCCCAGCATGGTGCGGGATTAGTGGTTGATGTCTTGAAGAAGCTTAAGAAGGGAGTTCACTTGAAACCTCTTCATTTGAAAGGACGTGAAAAATATTACACTCTTCCGAAGAAGCGTCATCTTCAGCGCTACTTCGCTGATCGTAAGCGATTGTTTTGGTTGCCTTCTGCTTTTTATCAGGTTGATGATTTGAGCTAGGAGCATCTTCCCACTCAGCAATCAATGATCCATCTGCAGCCTCTTTGCAGTATTGAGGGATTTTCCAGTGTGGATCTATTGATCTAAATATTTGTACAGTGTAGGGGGTTTTGATCCAGAGCTTCCTGTTTTCTCGTTTTACGATGATGGCATCACTGACGTCTACTTTTCCTAGTTGAGTATCGAGGATGAAGTCTGGTACCACTCGACCGCTTGCTTGTGCTCGCATTTGGTTTTTCATGAGAATGGTTTTTGCAAGAGGAGTTCGGAGATAGTTTGTCCCTTGTAGAGGGTCAGCTTGGTATATTCGATAAGGTTCTACTCCGAGCAAGCGGAGCTTTCGATTAAGCTCTATGAGAATCTCAGCATTATCATTGATGTTTTTTAAAAGGACTGTCTGGTTGTAGAGGGGGATGTTGTTTTGTGTGCAGAGGAGGAGGGCTTTTTGGGTTTCCACTGAGAGTTCGTTTGGATGGTTGATGTGTGGGGAGATTGAAATTCTTGCAGGAATTTCAAGATTTTCAAATTTTCGAATTTTTGAATTTTCAAATCTATTGAAGTTACGAAAGGGTTTAATCCATTCTTCGTTTATTCTTTCTGGATCTGAGGTGAATATTCTTGTCCCGATACGGATAGCGTTGAGGTGGGGGATTTTACGCAGTTTTTCGATGAGCTCGATGACTTTATGCGGAAACATCAGGGGGTCTCCGCCGGTGATGAGGACTTCTTTGATGCGATCGTCTTCTCTGATGTAGTTTAGGGCTTTTTCGAAGTTTTCTTGAGGATTCCCATAGTCACCATCTCGGATGTCGTGTGAGTAGTTTTTTCGAAAACAAAAACGACAATAAGCGAAGCACTGAGAAGAAGGCATGAGGATTACCCGATCGAGGTAGAGTCGTTCTAAGCCAGGGATACCAGTTTTTGCGCCTCCGCTAAAAGCAGGTTTGAATTCACCTTCTGGTTCGAGTTCTCGAGGATCTGGGATGTACTGTTTTGCGATGCTGGGATGTTTTTTGATTTGCTCTAAAAGATACTCCGTAAACCTGAGTGGATGTTGGAAGATATACTTGTCGAATTCTTCGCGATTAGGGATTTCGTAGTTAATGTTGAGGAGTGATTCGAGATTGGAGAGAGAGTTGACGGTGATCAATTTGGAAGGAGTATAAGGAGTGTAGTGAGGATAACGAGTATAAAGAGGATTGGGAGGATTGGGAGTATTGGGAGGATGGAGAGGATAGGAATTTCGAATTTTCAGAATTATCGAATTTTCAGAATTTGGAATTTTTTATATTTGGCCCTTGGCCCTTGATATTAGCCCTTATAGTAATTGTGATTGCTCTACATCTTTTGGACTTAATCCGAGATGCTGATAGGCGTGTTTCGTTGCTATCCTTCCTCTGGGGCTACGGTCGAGCATTCCAAGCTGTATCAAATAGGGTTCGTAGACATCTTCGATGGTCCCTGAGTCTTCGCCAGTAGCGGCGGATAAGGTGTTGAGTCCTACTGGCCCTCCTTGGAATTTTTCAATGATTGTTTTGATGAGATTGAGATCAGTGCGATCGAGTCCTTGTTCGTCTATGCCTAGGGCTTTGAGAGCGTATTGAGTGAGGGGGAGTGTGATGGTGTTTGTGGCGTCAGAG
>CAYGQA010000017.1:6097-36791 GCA_964352145.1 uncultured Candidatus Peribacteria bacterium | reverse complement strand
TCATGATGTGACTATAGCACGTGGTGAGAAAAAAATAATGACGTACAACGTTTGCAGAGTGATCCGTCGAATCGAAATGGTAGGATTTTCCACCATGAGATATGATGGATACACCGCTGTTGTCCGTCGTTTCTGTTTGGGAATCGAATTGTACTGTTAAAATGGGCACTTTTTCCCTTAGAATACTCTTAGTTATCCCTTTTAAGGATAAAAGGAGGGGGGAGGTGTAAAAAAACATTTCCTCTTAAATTCTCTGACTTTTTTCCCAAAAAAACTCACAAAATATGGTATAATAAAGAGATGTGTTATCATTTTTATGCTTACAGGAAGAGAAAAACTTAGTTTAGATGATGAGCTTGAATCTCTTAGAAGATCTTTTGTAGCAAATCCGGAGAATGCTACGAACAGGTTACGCTTAGAGGCTGCTTATTTAAGAGCCGGACGAGCGAGAGAAGCTATGCTTCTTATGTACCCCGATATCTATAAGATCGTCGATGAAGGTCACCCTGCGGCTCTGATGATGATGAAACACTATGATTATCATCGTCCTGATTTTGATGCCGATATCCCTGATAATGACCGAAGTATGGAGGCTCTTTATCAGCACCTGAAGACTAATCCGAACCTGGCTGAAGAAATCAAGCAGATGAAAAAACCAACCCTGCAACTGGTGCCAGTCTTTGAAGATGGTCAAGAAGCTGGTGGGTTTTCGCGACTGTGCCAGACGATGAATAGAAAGCCCAATACAAGTGCAGGTCAAATTGATACCTTTGTTACTCCGCGATTGAGTCGATGGGGATATGACACCCAGGTTTCTGAGAAAGCAGTTAAAATCATTGGCTGGAGAGTGGCGATTACAGAGGGAGTAGAGATTTTGCTAAGGGGCGGCAATCCATATGCAGGTGAACAACTGGAACAACAACTCACGAATACTCAAACCGATTATCAGGAGCGAAAATTATTCATGATTGACAATGTCCAGTACGCTCTTCTCCAAATGCAAACTTTGAGCCAACTAGATGCTACTCAAGGAATAGATGATCAATGTTGGACAGTTTTAGATGATCCTAGTAGAAAAAAGGGTTCCTGGGTTGTTGTTGCGCGTTGGCGTGGAGCTAGGGTCCGCTTCCTTGGGGTTCTTCCTGATAATCAGCGCGTCCCTGCCCGGTTTCGCCCCTCGGTGGTGGTAGATGTGTGACCTTGGTCTTTGATCTTTGGTTTTCTTTTATTTTTTCTTTTGTCGTGAGTCACTCAGGAGTATCTTTAAGGTGCGGTGAATAGTAACCACTTTCTGTGGTGGCTAATTTTGAGTATCTAGGAAATGTTTTTTTGTTGGGGAGGGGTGTATTGAGTTTCCTCTTAAGAAAAAGTGCGCATTTTATCCCTGTTAAAAAGATTCCCAAACAGAAATGTCGGACAACGTTTGGCGCCTGATCCGACGAATCATGGCGGTAGACTAATTCTTCACCGTCGTGATATGTAGGATAGGCGCCTGATATGTGATGAAAATTCTATTTCCCCAATTTTATCTTTTGATTAATTCAGGTCCTCTAAGTGTTCTCCAATGAGAACATTTTGTATTCCTGAAACAGGTAACTCCTGCCCCCATTTCTTTCCAGAATATCTTTGTCTTAACTTCCTTATAATGAGAAGAGCTACTGGTTTAGAGAAGTGCTTATTGATAGTAGATTCTACTTCTTTCCTTTGATACATCTTTTCGTTCACTATCTTCTCAATTTCACAACCTGGAACGAAAGCTATGGAAAGAATATTTCCAAGCACTTTTTCTTTTTGACGACCAATGAGGTACCGGAAGAGCTTTACCCAGTCTGAAACCGTAGATCTCTCTGTTTTCCCAGAGACATCTCTGATTGCTTTGGCAAGTTCAAGGAACTCTTCAAGAGATAGAGCTTCAGGATCCCAAACAAGTGCTACTCTTACCCCCTTTCTAAGGGCACTTATGAATGGTTTAAGGTCTTCTCGATCCGATTGGGCGCGAGATGCCCTTAGAGCCTCTTCGATTCTTCTTTGCTCTTCTTCTAGCTCTCCATTTAGGTCTCTCAGAGGATCTTCATCATTTGTTTCAGGCATGTTGAAAGAAAAGTAATATCTAATCATTATACACTGTATTCGATCCTTTTGGAATAGAGGTATCTAGAATAAAATTGGGGAATAGAATTTATGTCACATATCGTTTGCGTGCTGATCCGACGAATCGGGGTGGTATCATTGTTGAACCACCGTGATATGTAGGATAGCACGCTGATATACGATGTAGCGTTCATTTTATCCTTCCTTTAAGTCATTTGAGATTCTTTTCCCTTAAAATAGAATGAGTTTTAGAGAAACAATGGTCAACATTATCAAAACAGCTTTTCGGAAGAGTTCAGGATGTATTTTTTCAACAAGGTGCTTCCCAGTGTATACTCCCATGACAGCACAGAGTATAAGTCCGAGAGCTACTGGGAGGTCATCTTGTGTTACGAGTTCTGACTGCGAGTAAACTGTTATTTTAATAATGTTGGCAACAATTGCTGTTACAGACATTGTTGCAATGAAGCTCTCTTTTCTCATCCCCATATGTGTAAGAAGTGCTGCTTTTATTGCACCACCTGTTCCTATGATGCCTGCAAAGAAGCCATAGAGTCCACCTGCAGCTACAATTCCAACATCATGGACTTTTAGGTTCTTGGTGAGTTTAAAGTACTCGTTGATCACATATGCGAGCACGATGAACCCCAGAATCATTTTGATGGTTTCACTTGGTGCCTCGACCATCAACCTGGCTCCGATATATACCATTGGAATATTGCCAATCCATATGAGGATAGTCGTTTTCCAATCGATGTGTTTCCAGAATAAGGTTATTTTGCTGAAATTGTTGGCAATAAAGAAGATCGTAAGGAGTGCGATAGCTTCTTTTATTGGCAGGAAGAATGTCGAGAGTGGGATCATGATCAGCGCACTTCCGAATCCAATAACAGTACTCACGATCGATACGAGATATGCTAGTGCGAGAAAGAGAGCATCATTAATCATTGTTTCTGTTTAGTCTTCTAACTCATTCTACGAAAAGAATCTCAATTGACGAATCAAAAAGTAAAATGAATTCTATGTCGTATATCGTTTGGCAGCTGATCCGATGTATTCGAGTGGTATGCTTTTTGACCACCGAATATGTTGGATAGCTGCCTGATATGTGATGTCCATTTTTTATCTTTCAATTAGACACCTTTTTATGCAAATTTCTTGAAAAGCTCTTCATTACTCATCGCTACTGACATGTAATCAGTAATATATTCGAGAGTATCTTTATGAAACTTTTCATTTTTAGAATCTACGCAATCAATTGCAATGATCACTTCAAGATCTCTTTGGAATGCATCTATGGCAGCCATTCGAATACAAGCATGTGTATTTACTCCTGAGATCACAACTGTATCTATTTTAAGATCTTCCAGTACTTTTTCTAGATTAGTTTTAAAGAAGGCACTAAACCTTTTCTTAATAACTTCTTTATCAGAGGGTTTTACTGTCAATTCAGGCAGAAGCTGACTGCCCGGGGTGTTTTCAATTGTTACTCTAAAGTTTTCTTTACGCATATTAAGAAAAGCATCACTGAGATCTTCCTTGAATTCCTGTCTTACCCAGATTACTGGAATGTCTTTTGATCTTGCGAATTCAGTAAGGTTATTGATGTTGGATGTTAGTTTATTCTGATGTTCTTTTAAACGTCCTTCTTTGAAGAAATCTTGGAGAACATCAATAATAAGAATGGCTGCTTTCATAATGTTTTATCAGATCATTGCAATTGTAGCACTATTTAAAAAGGTGTTATAAATAGTTAAAAAATGGATGTTACATATCGTTTGGCGCCTGATCCGACGAACTGGAGTGGTAGACTGAATTGTCGCCACCCAGTATGTAGGATAGGCGCCTGATATACGATGAATTACTCGGGGAGTTGGTTATTTAATTTTTTTTGCCTTTTCCGTTTAGTTCTTCTTGGTCTTTTTAAGCAATGTTTTTAGGAATTCCTGGGTTTCGCGTCTAGATTTTAGTCTTACCAGCTTCTTAGATGTACTGAAGGACTTAATCGCTTCCTCGATTTCATCTCGTTCAAGACGTTTAAACATTACTTTCATGTAATCCCAATCGACTGAACGACCTTCAATGCATCCTTCGGGCATTTCTGGCCTCTTCTTGCCGCGAAACATCCACCATCGTTTAATTCCTCCTAGCATTGCTTTTAGTCCAGAATAGTCGAGGTATAAGATGAGATCTGATTCTTTTAGACGTGTTTTTGCGGATGGAAAAATGTATCCCTCGACTATCCACTTTTCATTTCTCATAGCTTTATTTAGCGCCATTTCGGCTTTATTTTCATCAGCTTCAGTCCAATTTTCATCCCAAATATGCTGATCAGCGTGAATCACAGGAATATTTAATTGCTTGGATATCTTTCTAGCTAAGGTTGATTTACCTGTTCCGCTAATTCCGATAATGGCGATTCTTTTGTTCTTCATTAATTTATTTAGTTGCCTATGGGAAATTATAACAGGGAAAAGGCAAAAGTGCAGTTTCTAACTATTTTGGTGAGGTTTCAAGACCTCGGGGTGGGCGAGTAATATGTCGTATATCTCCATGTTATACGACATATTTATCTGATAACTACAAAAATACGTATATTATACGAACATGTTGTGAGGTTTTAATGTGTTGATCTATATCAACTTCGTCCCATAATGCACCGTCAAATAGTATTTGTTGGCGTCTTCATCGATTGATATCCCGAGACCTATTTCGTTGAAGTAGTTGTTCATGATGGAGTTGTAGTGGGGGCGGTATTCTTGGTTTTTTTCTGCCATATAAAAATCAAAAGTGCTTTGGATGTTTGAGATGAGTTCGTCAGTACAATCGGAAGAGCTACAATTGTAAGGACCCCAACCGATGTTTTCGGAGTGGGTGACCCGAAAGACGTTTTCAAATTGGAGACCAAGGTCGGCGAACCATTGATTGATCATGTCGTAGTCGTAGTATTCGGTTTGTCCGATACGCTTGTGACTCATGTCTCCACGCTCATTTGAAAAAGCTGACCAAATATATGCGGAACGATTGAGTTGGTTGTTGTAGGTGTAATCATGAAGGCCTTCTTGTCTTCGCTCAGCGTTGTACCAAGCGAGCCAAGTGAGTCGTACTCGTTGCATATCAATAGAATTTGGTGCGAAGTTGTCGCCGTAACCACTGAAGCTCATGGCGTCGGTACATCTTTCTGGGACGAAATCACAAGCCTTCAAGGAAGCTTTTGTGCTGATGTCTTCGTTGATCAGCATGATGATCTCCACCATTTCCCCACGGGTAAGGAGGTGGAAGCTGGACTCAACTGTTCCTGGGATGGCGTTCTTGCTTTCTAGTGCTGCGAGGTAGCGTCCAAACCACATTTCTCCGGGGATTTCATCGGGGGTATTGAGGTTGAAGGCGTTACTGATGATCTTTGCTGCTTCAGCGAGATTGATATTATTCGTGGGTTGGAAGGTTCCATCTGGGTATCCGTCGAAGAGTTTTCCTTTTCCGTAGCAGACGTATTTTTCAAACCAAATACCAGACTCGACATCGGGGAAGCATGATGATGATGGGGTGCTTGGGCTTTGACCTAAGATAGCCTCGACCAGTATCTTCGTAAACTCAGCTCTATTGACTGGGTTGTTTGGTTTGAAGCTGCCATCTTCGTAACCTTTTACGATGTTGTTTCTTTGAGCGTATTCGACAGCTTCTTTATAGGGGTGTTGTTGGGTGTCGCTAAACTGTACTCCAGCAGAACATTTCAAGTATCCGTAGTCTTTATCATCTGAGCAGTCTGCAGAGACCAAGTCTTGATGAGTGATATTCAGTAAAACTAAAACAGCCACGATGAGCAAGGGGATGCTTTGAAAAAATTTTCGGAATGAAGCTTGGATCATGAAAAATTTTAGTATCGTGTGTATTCTATAGAAGATGAAGCCTTGTTGTCACGAAAAATTATTCCGAAGGGGTGAAATCTATAATATTTCCTTCTTGGGTTTTTGCTTTACCAGAAAGTATCCTCCAACCCTCTATATCTTTTTCTAAGATACTTTGGACTTCTACATCAGCTTTGGGACCAGATACTGTGAAGCTGAGGTTTGATGAACCTTGGTTTCCTGATATTTCGGTTGCACCAGCGACGAACCATGAAGACTCTATTGGCTGACCGGTGATACTCATGATTTCAGGATTTTGTTTGAGCGCTTCCATGCTAGTGGCTAAGGGTCCAGAAAAAAGTGTTTGTATTAAAAAGAATACTCCTGAGCTTATTGCAAAAATACTCAAAACAAGAAGAGGTATGAGGATCCATTTTTTCTTATTGTATTCAGGAGAGACTTCAGCAGCTAGTTGGTTCATCATTATATATATTTTAGTTTCGTAAAGATTTGAGGTTTTCTGTGTTGAGTATTCGTAGCGGGATGAGCATCAAGAAAAACACTAAAGCACCTGTCAGGACAAGAGGCACTAAAGGAAGTTGGTCTTGTATCATCCACACGAAGAGCCCCATGACCAGGGAGGCGAAAAGCGTTTTGATACTCTTCATAACAGGAAGTTTGAAGTGCAGTCCTTTTTGGCATTCTCGATAGGTGAGAGTGATGATGATGAGCTCAGAAAAGAAGGTGGTGATACCAGCGGCGATGAAACCGTAGTAGGGGATGAAGATGAGATTTGTGATGATGTTGAAGAGGACGCCGTAGAGATTTATACGGAGGAGCTTGGCTTGCTTCCCGTTGGCGATCAAGATGAAACTAAAGAGGGTGTTTATAAACGCGAAGAGGGTAGGGAGGAGGAGGAGTTGGAAGGCAGTATCTGCTCCGTAGTATCCGATGACGTTTCCGGTTAAAAACTCTTCACTCATCACGAACTGGATGATCGGTCGAGCGAGTATGAGTCCTCCTACTACGAGCGGGAGTGTGATGAGTTGGATGAATTGGAAAGAAAGAGAGATGATGGTTTTTGCTTTTTCTTTACTCTCTTGGAATGCTCGAGTGAGTGTTGGGAGAGTGGAGTTCATGAAGTAGATCGGGAAGATGGCGAGCATCTCGATGATGGAGCTCGGGTACCCATAGATTGCTATCTCATGTTTATCTCGGAAGAAAGAGAGGAGTAGGACATCGACTTTGAAATAAATGGTGCTGAGGATGATCGCGACTCCGTAAGGGAGTGCTTCTTTGAAGACTTTTTTCCAATAGATGAATTCGTATCGGGGTTTGAAAAAGAAATATTTTTTTGTGAAAATATAGGTCGTCACAAAAGTGAAAGCGGTTCCAAATATCCCAGCGTAGAGGAGATGGTAGAAAGCGTTGTCGATACTGGTGAAGTGGGTGACGACCCAGATGATGTATCCTCCCATGATGACTTTCCCTAGCATCAGCATGAGAGTTGGCATACTCATCTTGAGATGTACTTGGAGGATGGAGGAGGTAGTGCTGGCCATCATCGTGAAGACTGTTGTCACGGCTGCGATAGCGACTCCGTATTTGACACTTAATGTGTAGTTTTCTAATGGGATTAAAAAGACGAAAAGTGCCGCTAAAGACATCGCTGTGATGATGGTAAACAGTCGCATCCCGAAGATGTTTCCCATGATGTTCATTTGTTCTTCTTCATCCCGAGCTTGAGACATTTCTCGGACAGCAATCGTGAAGAGTCCGAAGTCTGCGATGATCCCAAAAAATGCGAGGTAGGTGTAGACGAGTTTGTACTCTGCGGGTAAGCCTTCGAGTCCAGGGATGCTTTCTAAAGAGGTGATGTACTTGATGATCACTATTGAGACGACTGCCGTGGTGAGTTTACCGAAGATTTGGATGGCAGTGTTACTGAGGATGCGTTGGGCGGTTTTGGACAAGGGGAAGGATGTTAAGGAGGGGGATAATTATCGAATTTTCGGAATTATCGAATTTTCGAATTTGGGAACAATGAGGGGAAATTATCGAATTTTCGGAATCCCGTGACTACGCTCGGGACAGGTTTTCGAATTTTCGAATTGGAAATAATGAGAATGTCTTTGAAGGTGAGGATGTTTTTCTCGCTCCTTAATTATTATAATTGGGCTCCGATAAATTCTGGATAACCGTTTACGAATGATTTGATGTCGTTGGGTTTTTTACCGGCGAGTTGGAGTTGATTGAGGAGGATAGAGCTTTCTTTGCATTGGATGAGTACTTGATCGTTTTCTTGGAAGACTTGGCCTGGGGGAAGGTCGAGGGTCGAGGGTCGAGCGTCAAGGGTTTTGAAATCAAGAAGATTGAGTTTTTGATCTTTCCACCAAGTGTAGGTGCCAGGCCAAGGGCTGAAGGCTCGGAGTTTGTTGTGGATTTGTTCAGCTGTTTCTTCTGCCCAATTGATTTGACCATCTTGCTTTGAGATCTTTGTACAATGTGTGATGCCTTCGCTCGGTTGATCTTGTGGGCTGAGGGAGTTGCAGTTTTTTATCACTGAAGAGATGAGCTCTGCTCCTACTCCTGCGCAGTGTTTTTCGAGATCGGCATACCTCCATTCTGTTGGGAGAGGGAATTGTTGTTGCATGAATATTGCTCCAGCGTCCATTTCTTTCACCATTCTTATGATACTGACACCGGTTTTTTTATCGCCATGTAAAAGTGCTGATTGCATAGGGGTAGCTCCTCGGTAGCGGGGGAGGAGAGAGGGGTGGACGTTGAGGGAGTCTTTGAAAGGGAATGCCAGTACTTTCGTCGGGAGGTATTGTCCGTATGCTGCAGTGACCAAGAAATCAATTCTTGGAATTTTCGAATTTTCAGAATTATCAAAGTTTTGAATCAGAGCAGGAATCTCTTTTGCTTTTTCGGGCTGAAGAACTCTTAAACCCAGCTCTTCAGCTCTTCTTTTCACTGGAGGGGCGGTCAAGACTTGTTTTCTTCCGACTGGTTTATCTGGTTGGGTGACGACCGCGATGATGTTGTGTTCATCATGAAGACGTTCCAAGATAGGGATGGCGAAGTCTGGTGTGCCGAGGAAGAGGATGTTGAAACGCATTTAAAGGAGTGTAACGAGTATAAGGATCTTAAGGAGTGTAAGGATTTGGGGGAATTATCGAATTTTCAGAATCCCGCGACTAGGCTCGGGACAGGTTTTAAAATTATCGAATCTTGGAACAATGATTGGAATTTTTAAACGCAATATTTGTGCTTATTGTTGGTATTACTTTAACGTATTTTATAATGTGCTTGAATAACAAAAAACCCTGCACCGGATGGGACAGGGTTTTAAAATTTTTATTGTTTGCTTCTTAGTAACGAGCGAAGTGAGCGAAAGCTTTATTTGCTTGAGCCATTTTGAAAGTATCTTCTTTCTTTTTGATCGCTGTACCAGTTCCTTCGCAAGCTTCTACGATCTCGTCAGCGAGTCGTTTTGCGAGAGGTGTTCCTTTCTTTGCCTTAGCAGCTCCTAGGAGCCATCGGAAAGCGAGAGCTTGTTGTCGTTTTGGTCGTACTTCTACTGGTATCTGGTAAACAGATCCACCAATACGTTTTGCTCTTACTTCTAAGCTTGGAGAAACGTTACGGATTGCTTTTTCAAAAGCTTCTTGAGGGTTTTTGTAACCTCTTTTTTGGATGATTTCCATACTGTCCCCGAAGATAGTTCGAGCTACTGTTTTTTTACCGTGAAGCATGATGTAGTTGATGAACTTCTCGATGAGAGCAGTAGATTTTTTTGGAACAAATTTTGGAGCTTGTTTAGCCATATTTTAGGTTGTAGGAATTAGGAGTTAGCTTATTAGGTTGCGTTTTTAAACGCGTTGAATAGTTTATGAATCTTTTTTAGCACCGTAGAGTGAACGACCTCGTTTACGATCTTTAACCCCTTCACAATCGAGACGACCACGGACTATATGATATCGAACCCCAGGAAGATCTTTCACACGACCTCCACGGATATTTACTACAGAGTGTTCTTGAAGGTTATGACCTTCACCTCCGATGTAAGCAGTCACCTCCATACCATTTGTTAACTTCACCCTAGCAATCTTTCGAAGAGCCGAATTCGGTTTCTTTGGAGTGATTGTTGTTACTTTCGTACATACACCACGTTTTTGTGGACATCCACGTCGTGTTTTCACGACCTTTCGTCTGAGGGTATTGTACATTGTCTGAAGAGCAGGAGATTTAGATTTTTTCTTCTGCGTCTTACGAGACTTACGGATGAGTTGGTTGATAGTCGGCATGAATGGAAATTGTTAAGAGTTCTCTGCTGCGCTTTTGCGATCCAGCTAAGATATTTTACGGATTCTTCTTGTCATTGCAAGTCGAATTTAATGTTTCTGGTGAGTCCAAGGTCAATAGACTCTTTTTAAGGCTTGTTTTTTTCTCTTTAGGGGGAGTATTAGTACGACAGAATGGAGAGGGGTTTTTCCTTCTTAAAGGCTTGTAATTCAGCTTTTCACTTGTTTAATCCCTTTAACAGTTTTTGGTTTTTTTAGCTTTGAAGAGATGTCAAGAGTGCTATTATTATTACATCCTAATATTTCTCATGGGTTACTTACAATTACGTCTTTTGTTTGAGCTTCTCTGTGATGGTTTAGAAGAGGAAAATGCTCAGCTTCCGCTTCATTTTGAGGGGGCTTATGGAGTAGAAGTCCCTTCTTGTATGTTGATGATTTTTGTTTTCCAAGAAGGCTTGATGCTCTGTAAGTTTGCTGTAGAGGATAACTTCGATCAGCCTAGAGCTTTGGGATCTTTTTCTGATGCCTTAACGATGGATGAATGTCTGGATATGCAAAAAGAGCTAAATGGACACGTGGGGGCTTTTTCAGAATTGTTTAAGCAGTAAATAACTGGTATAATGGAGTGATGTAAACTTTCATCTATCACCCATGGCTGCTTTAGATCAAGATTCGAATAGAGATGAGATATCTGAAAGTTCTCAGGATGTTCTTTTAGACAAGAGTCTTATGGGTGAATTCGAGGAGGCAGCTCTTCAGCTTTTGAGAAATGGAAAGAACGATGATGTAGATCTCCCGAGAGAGATTCAGTATAAAAAAACCTTAGAGAAAGTGATCATAGAGGGCAAGCTTATGGAATGGCTTGAAGATATGGGAGAACAAGCAATTGCTGATTTTGAATATGTTGGGGACAAAATTTTTCGTATTCCGATTGAACCTAGATTTATTGGAGATATACAAGATTTCCTAGAACATGATTACGGCCTCAAAGGAGGTGCTGTGAGGGAGCTTCTTTTGATAGCTTTAGGTAGGAAGGAATATGCTCAGCCAAGAGATATCGATGTCGTGAGATACACTGATCAAAAGCCTAGTGTTGAAGAAGTAGTTCGTGATAAAACCATCGCACAACGCTATATGCCTGATGATGTAAAAAGAGGACATGGGGTGGAACATGTTGTTTCACATGATGAATCTATGTTTCAATCTGATCTTACTCAAAATATGTTGGCATGGAGACAGGGATACCTATATGCCACTGGCGCTTGTATTCAGGATACTGTAAGAGGTTTTATTCGTTTAACTGATATAGCTAAAGAAGAAGTTAAAGACTATAGGAAAGCTGATAAATTACTTTCTAAAGGGGTTCGTGTCTATCTTTCTCATTTGAATGAATGGGGCTCTGCTGATTATGGTGATCGTTTTTTCCTTAAAAAAACAAATAAAGCTTCGGTTTCCCAAGGAGTTTCTTCTTTTTGGATGGCTGTTCAGATTGATCGTGCTTATGAGGTGAGTACCTCATTGGGTGATCAGCTTGTTGATGAATATGTTGCTTTGGGGTGGTTGGAAGATGCTAAGGACCGACGACAAGTTATTCTTAATTTGGAAAATAGGGTTTATAATTTTGGTTTTAGAAATATTCCTATTGAGAGATATGAGAGAGAGCTCAAGATAAAAAAACATCAATATGATCACTATGATGAGCTGCCTACCAGGGAAGCTGTAAGTCAAAGAAATGCTCGTTAGTAGTTTAGAATGTCTGATGTCTTGTTGGTGTTCTCGTGTGCTTCTTTTCGCTCAAAACTTCTGAGCAGACTGGTTTTGTGGTATTTTAGCTGTAGTATTTATCGGTATTTATTCTCTTTGTATGAAAGACCGACAAGAAAAACTGCTCTTAGCGATCATTGATAACTTTATCCGTACGGCTGTACCGGTAGGTTCGAAGACGATCGTGCGTGAATATAAGCTCGAGGTTTCTCCAGCGACTATTCGTAATGAAATGTCGAAGCTTGAGGAGCAGGGTTTGATTTGTCAGCCCTATACTTCTGCTGGAAGGGTACCGACTTCAAAAGGATATCGGTTTTTCGTGGAGTCTGTGAAGGTTTCTAAAAAAGATGAAGAGCTTGCGAAGACGGCTTTTGTATCTGAGGTAGAGCAGTATCAGGAGCAACTCGATCGACAACAGGTGTATCAATCAGTGGATATCCTTTCGAGAGTGGTTGATAACATCGGGTTTGCGACCTTGCCTGATAATGACCGAACGATCTTTGTTGGTTTGTCCAACGTCCTCCGACAGCCAGAATTTCTAGCTCATCCCGAGGTAGCATCGCGTGTGGTGGAGGTTTTGGAGCGAGAGTTCTTAGGGCTTTTAGATTCTCTAGAAATAGACGATCAGGTAAGAGTGTTTATCGGAGAAGAGAACCTAATGGAGCAGTTCCAGAGTTGTAGTATGTTGGTGACGAAGTACTCGTTGAATGGTCGTGAGGGGTATATGGGGGTTTTAGGGCCGATGCGTATGAAGTATTCGTATAATAAGGCGGCGTTGGAGCAGGCGAGAGGGTTTTTGATGAGGGCTTCTTAGGGAAGGATTGTAACGAGTTTAAGGAGTGTAAGGAGTTTAGGGGAATGATGATGAGTGTTGTGTAGGCCCGTTAGGAGTGGGGAATTATAGAATTTTCAGAATTATCTGTTTTTTGTCGTGTTTTTTTGAATGATTACTGTTGTTGCTGAACCCTTTACGAAGCTTTGTTTAGTTGACTTTACTTTAATCTGTTATAAAATGTTGCCGAATTTTGTTTTTGAAGGAGAGAGGACTTTTGGTTTTTTGGAAACTAGAAGCCCCTTCGTCTTCGTTTTCACCTTTAAGAAAGAAGTTAGTTTGGAGGTCTTATGGTTGATATCATGGGCTCAGACCCTATACCATTTACTGTTGGCAAGCATAGAAAAGTGGTTACTGTTGAGAAGGGTAAAACCTTCTCTTGCTGTAACTGCAATTCGGATGCAGATAGTCGTGAAGAGTTGAAAAAAATTCCTTGTAATAAAACTTTGCCGGAGAAAGAAAGGAGAATGAGTTCCAGGTGGCAGGTTGCCACTTGATTGAGATACGATGAAGGGGCGGATCCAACAGTATGTTTCCTCGTAGGAGATATGCTGCTGGATCATCATCGTTTACAATTTTCCCCATTCTGTTACAATCGAGTCTGCATTTTTTGCTTTATACAAAGGACTTTAATCAATACTACTATGTCGGACGACCATCATGATAATGACCAAACAATAGATCCCAATGACCAAGAAGATAATGGCCAAGAGGGGATGGAAGAATTGAAAGCAAAAATTGCTGAAGCACAGCAGAAAGATGTTGAGGAGACGGAATCTTTGACTGAACTTGAGGAAGCTCAAAAAGCTCAAAAGGACGCGGAAGATCGAGCTTTACGAGCGATGGCTGAGCTGAAAAATGCACAGCAACGGATGGAGAACGAAAAGAATCAGTTTGCAGCATTTGCTACGCAGGGTTTGGTTTTGAAGGTGCTGGAGATTTATGAAAATTATCATCGGCTGCTTCAGCATCAGCCGGAAAGGCCTAAGGAAGAAGGTCCAAGGTCCAAAGAAGAGGAGGAATGGATGAAAGGACTTGAATTGATTGATCAACAGTTTGGGAGCTTTTTGGAGCAACAAGGAGTCAGTGTCATCGAGGTGAAAGCTGGAGATATGATCGATCCTGAGAAACATGAAGCGATGATGACTGGGGAAGGGAAAGAGGGAGAGATTCTTGAAGTGTTTTCGAAAGGCTATGAGATGAAGGGGAGGGTGATTAAGACGGCGAAGGTGAAGGTGGCCAAAGCGTAGCTTTGGAAATTTTCAGTTTTCAATTTTGCAATTTCTAATCAAATTCCAATGTTTCATGTATTCAATGATCATTGTTTTTTGAGTATTGAATGAAAATTGTAGATTCTTCTCTCTGGGAGTACTCTTGAGGTACTTGATTCCTATTTATGGATACCTATTGGGATTTTCTCGACAAAAAGGGGCTTTCTTTTGATCGTGTCTTAGGGGTGGATGAGGCTGGGAGAGGGCCTCTAGCAGGCCCTGTAGTGGTTGCAGGGGTTATTTTGCCGAAGGATCATGGGATCCTGGGGCTTAATGACTCGAAGTTACTTTCGGAGAAAGAACGGGAGAGGTTGTTTGGGGAGTTGGTCGAGGGTCGAGAGTCGAGAGTCGAGGGGATTGAAATTTTTGTTGAGCAGGCGTCGGCGGCTCAGATCGATAAATTGGGTATTTTGAATGTGACGAAGCGTTTGATGAGGAGGATCGTGAAGAAGGCGCAGCCGGAGATAGCACTGCTCGATGCGGTGAATGTGGATGCTTATGAGACTTTGCAGCTTTCTCTGGTAAAAGGGGATCAGCGAGTGGATAGTATAGCAGCGGCATCTATCATCGCAAAAGTTACGCGAGATAGGATTATGAAGGATTATGATAAGCGATATCCGGGTTATGGATTAGCTCAGCATAAAGGCTATGGGACAGCTTTTCATAGGGCTCAATTGAGTGAGAACGGCCTTACAAAAGTGCATCGAAAGACTTTTTGCACGTATTTGCTGGAATCTACAGATCATCCGCCATAAGGGATTTGATACAGACTGTATTTCAAAAGGGGTATAGGGGTGCATGATTCTTGCCTTTTTTGCTTATTGATCTATAATACGCTCATAAAGTTGACAACTTTTATTTATTATTATGTTGTTTGATGGTGGAAGAGCTCTTAATATTTCATTTTTATGAGTACCAAAACACTAGATACGTATTATAAAAGACTGATTCTTGAAGAAAGATACCCTGTATTACCTTTTATACTGGGTGAAGATGCTGATGAGTTTTTACGAGGCTTTCGTAATAGCTTGGTGGGATTGATTGCTGTTCAAGAGGAGGATGGAGATGATGGTTTTTATGAAGAACTTGAGATTTTAAGTATGAGATCTTTAGGGAACTTGCTTTTGCAAAACTTTTTTCGTCTTGAAGATGCACTTGCAGCTCTAGACGTAGCGGTAGTTGCTTCATCTAAAGGAGATAGTTGTGCTGAGAAGAGAGCTGTTATTGATAAGATTCGTGTTGATGCAGAAGAATTTACTGTTGCTGGAGTTTTTGAACCCTTGAATGCTTTCTGGGATGCTGAATTTTTAGAGAATCTTTTTTCGGCTAAGATATTGAGTTCAGAGGCTCTCCATTCTTTAAAAAGGGAGATTTATCGTGCTTGTGATCAAGCTCAACAAGCACTTCTTTCTGAAACCACCGAAGAACCAATGGTGTTATTTGAATACCTGCATAGGCCTGTTTTTGAGGAAATCTTTGTAGATTGGTTTCAGGATTCCCTGCAAAAAAACGGAAAATGTCCGGAAAAATATAAATATTGCAGTAAGGCTGCTGTATTGAATTTATATCGAGAGCTTGTTTTACCTCGTACGATAGCTTTCCTTTCTGCCACAATGTTAGACCATGAGATGCCGGATGCTGTCTGCTTGAAGGGCATTATGAATGCCTGTCAACAAGCATTGGATGATCTTGGAGCTCATAATAATTCACTTGAGGAGCAAGGTAGTTCTTCTTTCTTTAAGGAGTTAGTAAATGAAGTACTTTTCATGGTTGGTACTCGAGCTGAAGAAGAACAAGAAGACAGTGATGTTTCAGCTGTTTTGGAGTTAGATGATAGGAAACTTCTACAGGGACCAGATGATGATATCTCCTCGGGCGAAGGGCTTAGTTTGCCAAGCGGTGATGATGATGACCAATCAGGTGATTTTAGACTATAAGAGTTGTGTTGTTGACTTTTTACAACTTTTATCTTATAGTGCTCTCTCGACTGGGTTTGACATTATTTTTAGATATTGAGATTTAACTCTCTTCATCCATGGCTACACAATTACGATTTTTCGGAGCTGCTCCTCTTCCTTTGGATAGGAGGCTGGCTAGAAGGCAACAGGATGCGGAAAGTGCTGAGTTTACAACTCCTTGTGGAGAGAGTGTTACAACGCTTTCTTATGGATCTTTGACTCTTGCTCAGTCTTATACTCGCGGTCATGTAGCTCGAACTGTCACAGGTGATCTTTTTAAGAATAATCAATCTGAAGAATCTTATGGTTGTCCTGAGGAATTGATTCCTTGGGGGAATGTGTTTGAAGGAGAAGAGCCTGCTGTAGATAGGCTTCAAGCGCTTGTAGACTATTATACTGTTGAATTTGGGTTAACTGTTGAAAAAGAAATAGAAGTGGAAAAACCATTTAAGTCTTCTGTGCGTTTCAAAGAGGGGATTGAGCAAGTGAATAGAGTACTCACTTGGCGGCAGAGAAAGCTTGCTGAGCACCAAGCAGGTTCAGTTCGACTTCCTTATAAGGATTAATAATCCCATTCTCTCTGCTACGACTGATGAACGAGTGAGAAAAGAAAAAAACCCGAGTCTTGCGACTCAGGCTTCTTCCCCCTTTTACTTTTGAGAGTAACTATTCTGTTGTGATTCCTCTTTTTTCTTTAATCTTCGTAGAAACGGCAGCTGGTACTTTTGCATAGTGATCAAATTCCATGCTGTAAGCCGCACGTCCTTGTGACATCGATCGGAGGTCTGTAGCGTATCCAAAGAGCTCTGAAAGAGGTACGAAGGCATCGATAGTCTTTGCCATACCACGATCACCCATTTGTTGGATTTGACCACGACGACCTTGGAGGTTCCCCATGATGTCTCCCATGTATTCTTCTGGAGTGACGATTTCTACTTTCATGAGTGGTTCTAGGAGGACCGCTCCGGCTTTTGGAGCAGCTTCTTTGAAGGCTACAGATGCAGCCATTTTGAAGGCAAGCTCAGATGAATCGACTTCATGGTAAGAACCGTCGAGAAGAGTGACTTTTACATCTACTACTGGGTATCCAGCGACTACTCCTTTTTGGAGTGATTCGATGAGACCTTTTTGTACCGCTGGGATGTATTCTTTAGGGATTTTCCCTCCGACGACCTTGTCGATGAACTCAAATCCACCTCCTGGTTCCATAGGTTCGATAGTCATGACTACGTGTCCATATTGTCCACGTCCACCAGTTTGCTTGATATACTTATGATTTGCTTCCACTGATCTTTGGATGGTTTCTCGGTACGCTACTTGAGGTTCACCGATGTTCGCTTCGACTTTGAATTCTCTTTTCATACGGTCGACGATGATATCCAGGTGAAGCTCACCCATACCAGCGATGATCGTTTGATTGGTTTCTTCGTCTGTAGATACTTGGAAGGTTGGATCTTCTTCCGCAAGCTTTGAGAGAGCGATCCCCATTTTTTCTTGATCAGCTTTTGTCTTTGGCTCAACAGCAATACGGATCACTGGTTCAGGGAAGTCAATTTTTTGAAGGATTACTGGGGATTTTTCGTCACAAAGAGAATCTCCGGTGAGAGTGTCTTTTAATCCTACTACGGCACCGATATTTCCAGCGGTGATTTCATTGATTTCTTTACGATCGTTAGAGTGCATTTGGAGGAGTCGACCAATACGCTCTTTTTTTCCTTTAGTTGAGTTGAGCACGTAACTCCCAGAAGTGAGTTTCCCTGAGTAGACACGGACGAAGGTTAGACGACCGACATATGGATCTGACATTACCTTGAAAGCAAGAGCTGATACTGGCTCGTTGACATCTGCTTTACGGATGATTTCTTTTTCTTCGTCTTTCGGGTCTGTACCGGTGATAGTTGGGTTGTCGAGAGGGGTAGGGAGGTAGTCAGTAATCGCATCGAGGAGGAGGAGTACTCCTTTGTTTTTCAGTGCTGATCCACACATGAGTGGGAAAAATTCTCCAGAGAGAACAGCTTTCCGGATTCCTTCTTTTAATTCTGGAATCGTTACTTCTTGTCCTTCTAGGTATTTTTCCATGATGCTTTCGTCGTATTCAGCCACTTTTTCGATAAGTGTTTCTCGCATTGTTTTTGCTTGGTCAAGCATGTCTGCAGGGATTTCCATGTTCATATCTTCGATATTTTTCCCAAGCTCTCCATCTAAGAAGTCATATGCTCTCATTTCTACGAGGTCGATAACTCCTTTGAAATCAGCTTCAGCACCGATAGGGAGTTGTAGAGCTGCTGCATTTGGACTCAGACGATCATGGATAGATTTCAAAGTCATCATGAAGTCACCACCAGTCTTATCCATTTTATTTGCAAAACAAATCCTTGGTACCTGGTATTTGTCAGCTTGACGCCATACTGTTTCTGATTGTGGTTCTACACCTTGAGATCCGTCGAATACAGCGACTCCTCCATCGAGGACACGGAGTGAACGTTCTACTTCGGCTGTGAAATCTACGTGACCTGGAGTATCGATGATATTGATTTGTTTGTCTTTCCAGAAACAAGTGGTCGCAGCAGAAGTGATTGTGATCCCTCGTTCTCGTTCTTGCTCCATCCAGTCCATGGTTGCTTCTCCATCATGTACTTCTCCGATCTTGTGAGTGATACCTGTATATAGTAGTACACGCTCAGTAGTAGTTGTTTTACCAGCGTCGATATGGGCGATAATCCCAATATTACGAATGTTTGAAAGATCGGACATATGAAGAAGTTAGTAGTGAATAATACTTTAGTAAGTAGTTTGTAGTGAGTAGTTTAATAGATGCTCAGCTACAAGCTGGACTAGTGTAGGTATTTTGCTGCTTTTCGTCAAGGTTTGGCAGGTATTTTGGTGAAGTGGCTTGTTTGACAATTTCAAAAAAATACTCTATAATATATAGAAATAAAAATTTAAAACACAAATCCTATGAGCTCCTTTGTTCAAAAAGCTCAAAAAGTTCGTCAGCAGATTCGTCGAATTTCGCGGAAGCGTTTACGATCGGGAGTTGCTTGGCGTAAGAATCTGAGTTTGGGAGTTTTTTCCCTAGCCTTTGCTTTTTTTGGATTTGCTGGAGCTCAGTTTTATCAGCTTCATGTGCTTCAACTTCCTGAAGGCTCTTTTTTTTGGGGAGAAGATTTGGCTGATATGAGTAGGTCTGAGGCAGAGGATTTTGTCCAAGCACAAGTTTGGGATTGGTATCAGGAAGAAGTAGATGTGTTAGTCTTGAGAGAAGGACAGAATGATCAAAAATTGCCGTTGACGGTTTCTGAGCTTGGTTTTGATTATGATGTAGTGGCTACTGTTCAGCAGTTTTTACAAAGTCCTGCGGATCAACTCACAGCAGATGTCCTTTATGGATCGGCTCCACGGAAGCCTGAGCCAGTATTAAATGTACAGAGCCAAGCTTTAGATTTTCTCTTGGAACGAGTGGTTTCTCATGAAGAATCTCCTCAAGATGCTCGAATATTGTTGGATGAATCTACGAATGAATGGATCCTTTCTTCTCACAAGGCTGGATATGGCTTGAGAGCAGAACAACAGCTTGATTTGGCTGATCAATTGCATCAGTTGGCATTACAACCTAGAGAGGATGCTGAGCTACTTATAGAGCTGAAAAAATTGGAACCGGAGGTTTTTGATACTGATTTGGAGGAGCTCTATATGCAGGTGGAAGCTTTGCAGGCAAAGACTTTGTTTTGGAATGTAGATGGTTTTGAAGTGAGGTTTTCGCTGAAAGATTATCCTTGGATGATAGAGGTGAATGAAGAAGAAGGCTTGGTTTTTGTTTCTGCGTCAGAACTCGCTAAACATATCGACCAATGGGCAGAGATGTTTGATCGCGAAGCGAGTCAGGTGCAGGTTTCTGAGCCAGTGCTCCAAGAGAAGGGGTATCTCCGTTCGTCTTTTGATCGTGTTTTCGAACAAGGAAGGACTCTTGATCGAGAACGATTTAAGCAGGATATGCTGCTTGCTTTTGAGCAAGATGAAGAGCACATAATCCTTGAATTGCCTTATGAAACGAAAGCTCCTCAAATGACGAGTTGGAATGGGAAAAAGTTGGCGAAGTTTACTGGAGGCCGTTCGAGCTATGCTTTAGCACATAGTGATGACAGACTCTTCAATGTTCGTTTTGGATTGGAAAAATACAATGGGGTCGTGATCCCTCAGGGGGCTGAGTTTAGTTATAATCAAATCTTAGGATGGGTGACTTATGAGGCAGGCTGGAAACCGGCGTTGGCGATCTTCGGAGGGGGAGGAGTGAAACCTGTCCCAGGTGGAGGGCTTTGCCAAGTGTCTACGACGGTCTTCCGTGCGGCTGTGCATGCAGGTCTGCCGATCACGCAAAGAAGGCCACATAGTCTAGACGTTTCTTATTATCATGCTTATGGAGATGGGATCGATGCGACGATCTATCCACCGGCTGATTTGGATTTGAAATTTGTAAATGATACCCCTGGGCCGATTGTTATTCATACGTATCTTGATGAAGTTGCGGAGGAGGTTTTCGTGGATTTTTATGGAGTCGATGATGGACGAGAGATTGCGTTAGAACAAACGATTAATAGGCCAGTGACGCTTCCTTCGGAAGTCGTGTACACGGATCAACTTGCTCCAGGGGTGAAGGAGGTGATCTCTGCTCGGACGGGACGATATGTCGAGTGGGATTGGAATATCACGAGAGCTGATGGGACGGTAGAGGAGCGAAAGATTGAGACTTTGTATCCGGCGAGGAGGCAGACGGTGAGGGTGGGTAGGGAGTAAAGGGCCAATTTTAAGGGCCAGGGTCCAAAGGGGGATGAAGTTCCAATTATCAAGGGTCAAGGTCCAATTCTGAAATATTCCAAGTTCCAAAGACCAAGGGCCAAAGGGGGGAAGGTTTTTTAGGGGCGTTAGGGTTTAAGGAATATAAGGAGTTTGAGGAGTGTAACGAGTATAAGGAGAGTAGAGAGGATTTTTTTAGGTTTGATGATGAAATAATGGGGAATATAAAAGGGAATTTTCAGTTTTCAGTTTTCAATTTTTAATTTTCATTCAAATCTCAATGCTTAAAAATTCCAAGGTCCAAAAGGGGGATAAGGGTAATTTTAAGGGCCGGGGGCCAAAGGGGCGTTAGGTATTTTAGGGTTTTTAGGAAAAGGAGCTTAAGGACTCTAAGGATCTTAAAGATCTTAAGGAATGTTTCAAATAACTAGCTACTATCAATGTTTGCATACAATCAATAATAAAGAGCTATCAGCTCTTAGCTGTCAGCCATTAGCCCTCGACTTTAGACTTTATACTCTCGAAAACTGACCAGCGACTACCGACTTACAATTTGCTCAACTTTTCGTAAATATTTTCGTTCGTACTCCTCCGTGTAGCTGGATTTATCGCAGTTATAGAGCTCATGGATTTTAATGTTTGTGAGTCCGCAGAAGCGGAGGATGACGTTTTCTAGGCAAGTGACGGTGTTGCCGAAGACTCGTTTGCCGAGGGCTGGGCCACCATAGGTCCGGAAAATGAGCGCTTTTTTTCCTTTGAGGTGTCCTGTTGCGGAGTATGGTTGCATAAGGTATCTCAGTCCAGGGATCCATGAAAAGAGCCAAGCTACCAAGAGCATTGCTTTGTTTACTGGGAAAAAATTGTAAGCGAAGCCGTTTGAAAATACTCGATCCATGAAGCCTTTGAGTCGAGCAGGCATGTTATACCACCAGACTGGGTAGATGAAGATGAGCCGGTCGGCTTCTGTGATTTTTGTTTGAGCGGCTTTGACATCACTTTCGCACTCTTTGACGCGGTTTTTCATATTACAGTATTCTTTGTCGAGGAAGTACCCTTCGAATTCTTCTTCATAAAGGTCGATGACTTGGTACTTCTGATCGTTTTTTTCTAAGCTTTTTTTGACGGTTTTTAAGATCTTGTGAGCGTGTGATTGTTTCTTTTCGTCAGGATGACAGAAGATGATGAGGTTCATGGGGGAGGGGGACAATTGAGATTATTGAGAGAATGGGGAGTATTAGGAGGAAAAGACCTTAAAGATCTTAAGGAGCCTAAGGATCTGAAGGAGGGCACATTAATTTAGGATTGGCTTGGAGTGGGGGCCCTTTAAAGGGGGCCAATGACTTGTCTACTTCTGCATTAATTTATCTCGAAGCTATTGTTCTCATCTTACGCTTTGCGTGTGGGTATGTAAAAAAAGCCTCGATGCATGCTCTGCAGGACGTGGTGTGGTGTTGGGTTTTAACCCCATTCTTCGAAGAGAGCTGCGATACCTTCTACCTCTCCAAAGACTGCTCCACTAGCTCTTAGCTCAAGGGCTGCTTGAGCCTCTTCTGCTTTTAGGCGAGCTCTTTCTTTGGCTGGGTCTGACTTTGCAGCAGATAAGAGGTCTCTTTTTACTTCGTCTGGTATCTTCTCAGAGTTTTCTAGCTCTGAGGTTGCTTGCTGTACGAGTTCGCTATCGCTTACTGTTTTTGCTTCCATTCCTTGAGCTTGCACTTCGATGTCCCTCATGAGAAAGATCATTCCTTCGCGGTAGGTGTCTCCTTTCTTTTCGCTGCTGGTATTGAGCATGATGACGGCGAGCTTAATGATCGAGAAGATACCCAGATCGAGTTTTTCTTTGACGGTTTTTTTCTGTTCTTTGTCGAGGTTCTCTAAGCTTTTTTCACCGACTTCGAGATACCTGAGAGCTTGTTGGAGGTTTTTAGAGTCTTCTTCTTGCCAGTTTTTTGGTGGAGCTTGTTCGATTTTGTCTATAAGAGCCTTGAGGTCTTCACTTTTTTTGATATCTATCACATATGCAAATGTGCTGATGTCATCGACGATATTCATCGCCTGGAGGAAGCTTTTAACCCCAAAGCTGTCTTTTTTTGAAAGAAGGTGAAGGATCTTGCCTGCGAGACCTTTTAAAGCTTTTGTTTCAGGACTCCTCCCCATCATTGGATCTTTGAGCTTCTTTTCTTCGGTTTCTAGTTCTGCATGGATTTGGAGGAGTATTTCTTCGATTTTAGGCTGTTTTTGGAATGCTCCTGCAGCTTTGAGGTCGTCGAGATTTATACGCAGTTGGGTGCTGTTCATGATAGCTCTAGTGGTTGTACGAGAAAAACTTCCCGTTTGGCTGGCGCTTTTTTCAGTGGTTTTTGGGCCAGGTCTCACTATGCTTTTTATGACCCTAGCACTTTTTGGCCGAGGTGATGAGTGAGGTGTCGTAGGGGTTTTAGCTCTAGAAACTCTTCCTGATCCCGGACGCGGTCTTCCTGATGGAGCACGGCGTGTCCTTCGGGTGGTAGGTCGTGAGCTTGGGTTGGTCATTTCCTTCGCGAGCTCCATAAAGTCTACGCTATTAAAAGTTAAGGCTTCTTCTAGTTCTTGAGCTACTTTTCCTTCGTTTTCCGAAAGCATTTGTATGATGTGCCCAGCTAATTGACAGAGTGCTTGGAAGCCTGTTGATCTCGATGGATCAGCTGCTGAAAGACGTTGTTCGGTAAGGACTGCTTGCCAGAGGTTTGTAGCGAGTCTTTCGCCAGGATTGTGTTTTGCATTTGTTCCGTTGTAGTCGAGTTTTTCAAATGGATGACTAAAGTCTGCTTGAGTTGTAATCACTTGAGATGGAACGTATCTCCTTAATTGGATGATGGTCCTGGACATCTGATCTTGTCTAAAGGGAGTGTAGTATGCCGCTAAAAACTGTTCATAGTATTGATCGAGTGTTCTCTGATATCCTTGATCTTTGTTGTGAGCTTTGGTACTGATGATGCTGATCATGATGATGATCGCTATATCCATGGCCTCATCAAGTGCTTGCTCTACTACAGCTTGTATTTGTGCTGATTCATTGTTTCTCTTTATCCCTTTCCTGAGGATTTTTTGCATTCTTTTTAGTATTTTTAAGTCTGCTTCACAAAGAGGGATATAGGATCCTTGTTCTAATTCACTCAGGATGTCTAATGCTATCCTTGCTTGTACGATAGGATCTGCTGCAGCGTCTATACAAAGAGCAATACGCGTGAATTTTTGGAGACCAGCATCGAGTACTTTTTTTGAAGCCTTCCATGCAGATTCTTCACCAGCATTGATGATGGATTCTACATGTTTAGAGAGAACGACGCTGTGTTCTGTGGCACGTTCATTGAGAGATGAAACTTCATTAACAGAGAAAAGGGCTTCTGCAACTAGAACAATGCTCTTTATTTTATCAACACAGTGTTTTCCATTTCCTGAAAAAGTGAGGAATTGTTCTAGTGCTTGAAGGGTTTGGGAGGCGGTGTTGATGAGCGGCCTTTTTTGTCTTAAGCGATCTTTTGCTGGGTTTGGAGCCTGTGGATTTGCCTCGATTGTTTTTTGAGAGTGATGTGTGTAGAGGCTTGCATTTGCGCGTGGATCATCAGGATGCACAGTGTCTTGGGGGTTTTTGCTTTTTCTGAAGAGCGTAGCTATTTCTGGAGAGACTTCTTTTGTGACTGCAGCTGGAGCTCTTTCAGCTTTGTTTATCGCTTCGCAGCCTTGTTCTTTTGCTGATGTTTGAGTTTTTGGAGTTTTTTCTGTTTCTAGATCAGTTTTTTTGACTCCTGATGCTGGCGTTGGTGATTCGTTGATCATTTTTGACAACACTAATTATAAGAGGCAAGTATAAGAGCCTTTTCCTTTTATATCAAGGGAAATTGGGTAAAGGGAAGGAGTTTAAGGAGCTTGGAGAAAGGACCTTAATGATCTTAAAGAGTGTGAGGATCTTAAAAGGGGCTCTGGGTTAGGCTTCTGGGTCATCCTCCATGTCGAGATCATCGACTGAGCTAATACTAGAAAAATCTGTGTTGATGGAGGAGCTTCTTGGAGCTGTTAGAGAGTTTCTTTCATTCATGGTTAATCCCAGAGGAGGCTTATCATCAGCAAAGGCTGCAGCAAACCCTGATTCTGATGCTCTATCTTGATCTGTTTCTAGCCATACTGATGTTTGCGCTTTACTTGGTACTGGAGCGAGCTTTTGATGAGGAAGTGGAGCGATGATGGGTATGGGTGATGAATTGCTTCCTAATTTCGGAAACCTTTCACTAGAGCTCCTTAGATTGAGCTCTTTTTTTTTCGCAAAAGTTTCTATTTTTACTTTCTTATAGATGTCAGCAGTTTTTTTGTTGTTTTCAGCAGCTTTTAGTAGAGCTAGGATTGTGGAACAGGTTCTTACCCAGTTTGAGTCTTTTTTATCGTGAGCCTGTAATAATTCTAAGAGGGCCTCTGTTTCATCTACTTTTATCCCTTTTAAGGTGGTTCGAAAATTTTTGATGAAAGCTTGGGCTTCTGGAATACTCTTGGAGACTTCTAAGAGGGTTTCTTTGATTGCGAGAGCTTTTTGGTAAAGAAGGACTCTTTTTATGTGAGCTCTTAGCTCCTCAGTGCAAGCAGATATGATTTCTTTTAATCGGTTAATTCTTTCAGAATCAATTCTTCTGCCGGAATTCACCAATCCTAAAAGAGGGCGCATTTGATGATTTACGCCTCCTATTTGACCAGCTGCAATTATTGTTTCGGTGAACCACGATTTTTTCGTTTTCTCGTTCAAAAGCCTTGTTTAAGAGGCTGCATTTTAAGGGCTTTTACTGTTTTTGTAAAGGCTTGCCGAGATCGTAGAGTCGTTGCAGTACAACGACTCTACGCTAAGATTTTGTTATTCTTTCCACTTAATAGAACAGCCTATGCTGTGGTGTTGGTCTTTCGAAGGGTTTTTCCCATCTAAGATGGTGTCGATGGCTTCTTTGAGCTCTTGTTTTGTGACCTTTTCAGGCTCTTGCCAGTTGTCATCTACTCGACCGTGATAGGCTAGCTTGAACCCCCCTGTGACATCTTCCTTTTGCAGGAAAGAGCTGTTTGCGAAGACGAAGATGTCTGGAGTGCACTGTGCTTGGTATGCTTTAGCGGTTTCTTGGCTTTCGTCGTAGAGGTAAGGGAAGTTGATGCCCCAGTCTTCAATCGTTTGCTTCATGGCTTCTGGGCTGTCGTCTGGATATTTTTCCCAATCGTTGGAGTTGATACCGATGAGTTGGACTTCGCTTGAATCATAGTTTGCTTGAAGTGAGATGAGGCGCTCTTGGATGGCTTTGATATAAGGACAGTGGTTGCACATGAAGATGAGCACCAGGACTTTCCGGTCTGCGTAATCATTTTCGGAGTGTGTGTTGCCATTCGTGTCTGGGAGAGAGAAGGGGATGATGTCGGAGTTGAGGGGGAGAGGGAGGGAGTTTAAGAGAACCATGTTTTTAAGGGTTAAGGGCCAAATAATAAGGGCCAAAGATAAAGATTTTAAGAGTGTAGTGAGTATAGGGATTTTAAGGAGCCTAAGGATCTTAAAGATCTTAAGGACGGTTAGGATTAGCAGGATTTTCAGGATCTGGCTTCATTCTTCATCTCACTCCTTTGCCTTTATCTTACTCTTTTATCTTTATCTTTTCTTAAAAAAGGGGCCGGCTGGTCGTCTCACCAGGCGGTATGGTCAGAGGCGAGACGACGAGCCCTTCGGATCAAGGGCGGCGGCTAGGTTTCAGAAGGGAATCGAGATCGAGATCTTCTGAGACAGTTAAGTCCTTATCTAGATTTAGGTCCCAGATAATGGTGCTTGGTTTTCTCGTACCAAAATCTACAATTACGAAGATGTTGTCTGAGTCAATTCCCAAGATGCCACTTGCTTCTTCACATCGGAATAAGGCCTCGCGGAGAGTTATGGGCTTGGCGGCATAGTTTTCGAAGACTAATTCGTTGAGACTTTCTTCGAAATCTAAATCTTGGATAATCTTATCCCACTCTTTTTCCAATGAAGGAGGGTAAAGAGCATGTTCATCCATATAGGAATCGTCTTGATAGATGATTCCTTGGGCTGAAGCCAAGCTGCTTATCATAAAGATAAGAAATATTGCCGCAGCAAGCTGCGACATGAGTCTTTTCATAAGGTTCCTTTCTACCCTTCAGTCCACTATTGAACAGAAGGACAGGAAGAGAGAAATGTTTCACTCTTTTTGTCCTTCTGTTCGGGCAGCGCTGGAGTCGAGGCATGAACGCTCTAATGACTTTCTTGATCCGACTAAGGCGCTGTTTTTATTTCAAAGATCTATTCTTCCTTTGGTGTGTCTAGTTTACTTAACACTTCTTGAAAAGAAAAGTCTAGCTCGACTACCTTTTGAGAATCTTTTCTTATGGAAAGAACTGGTGTATCTCGATTTTTATATACAAAAATTCATGTAAGCTGTGCAAAACTTGTGTGAAAGTTCCAGCTTGGCTTAGGAAAGCCATTTTTCATTTTATTGGCTCTTATAAGCGATAAAAAGAAGCTTTTGTGAAGCTTCTTCAAATCTTTTCGAGATGTTTTGCACAATGGATTGTGCGTTTCTTTTAGATGAAGCTTTTGATGGCAATGATCAGGATTGCGATGAAATTACCACAAAGGAAGATCGAATAGCTGATTTTTAGCCATTGGAACTTCGGATGCAGGATGCGCTTGCTGATGTGATAGAGGTCTCTACTGGCCATTTCTGCTAAGACTGAAGTGTCTTGGAGGGCTTCGTTCATGTGATCTAGGTATTGTTTTTCAGAGAGCCTTTGGATTTGAGAGAAATGGAGTAAGTCAGGATGTTGATGTTTGTTGTCGTTATATTTTTTGGGATATAATGATACGAATGCTGCGCTGATACTTAAGAGTGCGGTGATAATGGCCACTATCGCTCCATACATGAAGAGAGGATTTTGGCTTCCGTTAAGGGATATCGGCACAAGTAATGCGTTTAAGGTTATGATCCCTTGTGCACGACGATCTGCTAAGCCAACGTAGTTCACGTGTTTGCTTATCGTCGTAGAGAGGAGGGAGCCTCGGAAGAGAGCGGCCCATTTGAGCTGATTTGGATATTGTTCTTTCTTTTTTGGCATGCAAGGATTTTAACGAGTATAAGGAGTGTAAGGATTTTAAAGAAAGGATCTTAAAGACTATAAGGATCTTAAGGAGTTAGTTTTTGGACCTTGGCCCCTGTTATTTGTACCTTGATACTACCAAGGCCACTGCATGAGGATGAGGACGATTGCTTCGACCATGACGAAGGCGTATCCAGCGTTGATCAAGAAGAGTTTGCATGGAGTTTTTTGCCAGATAGCAGCACTTGCTTCGTTGCTAGCGAAGAATCCAATAGATACTAGTGCTCCTAGTTGCAGTCCTGCGCTGAGCTCAGTGATGTTCATCATGCTGAGGAGTAGTGAAACAGCTATTGCAATGACAAGGCTGTTGAGGAGGCCTAGGATCATAGATCTTGCCATATTTGCTTCAGCAGCTTGCTTCGTAAGACCGACGAGTTTCATCCACGGCTTACCAAAGAGGGGACCGTACCAGATCATACCGAGGAACATGGCTGCTGCGACACTGGCGATGAGTGCGAGCCAGTTGAGGGATTCGAGGGGGAACATGGGGAAGGAATTTAAAGAGTATAAAGAGCTTTAGGAGCTTGAAGAGGAAAGATCTTAAAGAGCCTAAGGATCTTAAGGATTATAAGGAAGGGAAGGCTTATTTGGGTAAAAGGATGGCTGGATTTTTTGGTGAAATGTGGCTATAATGAGTGCCTGATCTTTTACATTAGTCTTAGCGAATCGGTCCCCGAAGGGCAATTACTGTTTTCTCTGAAAATTGAAAATTGTTTCTTGAAAATTACCCTTCGGGGGTTGTACTGGATTCGATAGAGAGACTCTCGGTGTTCTCAGTGCCATGTCGGGGTTGCGTTGTCCCCCGGTAGATCCGTCAACGTACAAACTAAGTGCTAAAAACACTAACTCTACGATTGTTAATTTTCTTAACAATCTAGCGCCTACTCTTGCAGTAGCGTAAAACCATCTGACTATATCTCGGATGTCGCCCTCCCTTTGATTTCTTCTATTAGGATAGGGTGTAACTTAGAAGGATAAGGATGCTTGTCTGTTCAGCTAGTGTCTCGAAAACTTTGAACTAAGGAAGAGAGGTTGTTTGTTTGTCCTTTATCTCTTTTCTCGAAAATATTGGGATAAACTGTCATGGGAGATCTGAAATGCTGACTCTTTACACGTGGGTTCGACTCCCACCAACTCCACCAAAAAAATGGTCATGAATCGCTTGAATAGCGGATTCGTGGGCATTTTTTTGTTATGGAGATGAGTGGGAAGAGAAGCCTGTCCCGAGTGAGCGATAGGGAGCCGAGGGAACGACCACCATCTCCACCATCCTTCACTTGTGAAGGATGACGTACCGAAGCTTTAGCGAAGGACGGCTGGTCATAGGAAAGAATACTCTTCTTACACCACAAGTTACGGATCGGCAGACCAAAATGCGTTCATCGTTTTTCTTCATCTTTATCTTACTCCTTCATCTTCTCCTTTTTTTAGGATGCTTTTTGAGGTGTTTTAAAGAGTAAGGACTGAGTTATGGCTAGAGGTGGTTTTGCAATTCACTTATTAGAAATAGACATTTTTTGCTGGGTTTTTAAGGATGTTTCAAAATAAATATGATCTCTGGTTGCTTGACGTAAATTCTCAAATCTGCTCTAGATAGCACTTCTCAATGTTCTTGATAGTTTTGCACAATCTTATTCGAGTTATAGAGTTTAGCTCTGGAGAGCTTCTTAGCTTGTGATACAATGGTATGAATATTAAAAAATAAAAACTCATGCGAACCCCAAAGCGTTTCTCTAAACGTTTCCAAAAAAGTGTAGAAGGATTCCAGTCATACTGGTTGATTTCTTCGCTCTCTATTCTCAGTCTCCTCGGAGTCGTGCTCTTGAGCTCGCTGATGGGAGCGCTTGGTCCTCGATGGCTTTATGCTTCTCTTGGTGAAGAGCAGGAAGCTCGGACGAACTGGATTCAAGAGGCTGCTTTCGATGCCTTTAAAGAAGTGTATTTCACTCCAGAAAAATTTTCAGATTTGGATGAGTACGTGGTTCAAGAGTCTGATGACTATTTCGTGATTGGTCAATATGACCGAACTCGATTAGGCGGAGCTGATTATCTAGGAGACCTTGCTGATCGTTTCACAGAAACTTTTGAGATTGAAGTGGAGGAAGAAGCTGCTGTTGAAGTTGAGCAGGCTACTGAGACTCAAGAACAGGTGATAGAAGAAGAGCGTGAAAATGGCCAAGAAACAGATGCTGAAGATCCTGTAGATGGGTCAGGAGAAGAGCTTCTTTCAGATGAAGATGAAAATAGTGCAGAGACAAATGAAGAAGATTCTGTCGTGGACGAAGAAGAAGTCTCGGAAGAAGTCCCTGTGGAAGAAACAGCTGAAGTTGTAGAAGATGAAGAGACTGTGGAAGAAACTCCTGTCGAAGAAGATGATGTTCAAGAAGTACCAGCTGAAGAAGCACCAGTAGAGGAAGCTCCGATCGAGGAGACTCCCTCAGAAGAAATCCCAAGTGAAGAAACGAGTTGGCTTGGCAATCTTTTTGCTTATTTTTTCCCAACAAGAGTCGATACCTTCCTTACTGCGCAAATCCTTGATGAAGAAGTCCCAGCTGAAGAGGCTCCAGAGGAAGAGGAAGCAGTAGCTGAAGAAGAAATAGTTGATGAAGAAATCCCAGCTGAGGATGTCTCAGAGGAAGAGGAAGTAGCAGCTGAAGAAGAA
>CAYGQA010000017.1:0-5997 GCA_964352145.1 uncultured Candidatus Peribacteria bacterium | reverse complement strand
TCCCAGCTGAGGATGTCTCAGAGGAAGAGGAAGTAGCAGCTGAAGAAGAAAATGATGTTGAACTTCCTGAAGCAGAAGAAGAGATTGTTTCGGATGATAATAGAGAGTCTGTTCGTAAGATCATTACTCGGACCTTGAGTGCTGAGCTTGTGTTACCGCAAATGACAACGGAGTTTTTAGAAGATCAGGATAAAGTACTTACTGAGCGAGATAATGCTTTAGTCGATCTTGATGATGGATTGGTGCTTTTTAGAAAAGATGGAGCTTTTGAAATTGCTGTAAAAGGTGCTGAAGAGGTGATGACCTTGTCTTTCAAAAAACGTGATGGATATGCAGTCATTGCAAAACATGGGATGGTGCATTTGGTTCATCTTAAAGAAGCTCATGTTATTTCTTACTACTATGACCGTGAAGCTCGTTCAGTAAAAGAATGGGTTGTGGTATTCGATGCTCCAGAAGAAGCTTGGCAATATGACAGAGTGCTAGAAAATGCTTCGGAGTATGTGGTGAAGAAAAAAACGAATGGAAGTTTTGCTCTTTGGTCAAAAAATCTTGCTGATAATCGATCATACTTTATCGAAGATCCAGTAGTCCGATCACAAGACGCTTCATATCCTGATGAATATGTAGACCAATATTATTATGATGGAGTTTTTAGCACGGTCTTTTCTCATGAAGATGAGTTGAGCTATCCATTTATCATTGAAACAAATTTTGTTTTACCGACAGTCGAGCTTGATGAGATGAGTGGTCAAATAGCGAAACGACAGTATATGTCTGAGATGCCTTTGGAGATCTCGAAGAGCAGTGCAGATCAAAATGTGAATTATGATTTTTCTAGTGTTGGTCATCACCGGCAATATTGGCTTACTCCTCGATGGATGATGGGAGCTTGGTTTGTGCCAGAAAGCCTTGATGATGAAGAGACTGAAGAACTGTTTTTTGAAGATGAACAATTGGTAGGGTCTGAACTTAGTTCTGATGAAGAAGATGAGCAGGATGAAAATCTAAATACTGATGAGGAAATAGAAAACACTCAGGAGGTGATTGAAGAAGATGAAGAAGTCTTGGTGATTGATACTGATGAAGATGAGGAGCTGCTTTCTTGTGATGCGGGATCTTCTTTGCTTGATCAACTTTTGGCTGATGAACAAACACAATATCGTTTTGCGAGTTTTAGACAGCAATTCTTAGGGTTTAATAGAGAGGTTCGGAGTCGATTTTTAGAACGTGAATCTTCTCCAATACGTCGTTATCTCGGTAATGATGTTGAGCTTTGGAGTGAAGAAGAAACGGTGAGTAGTGCAGTTTTATATGAAGATCTTTATGAGGGTATCGATATGTGGTTGGATACCAACTCTGATAGTTTTGATATGACTTTTGAAGTATCTGCAGGTTCAGACGCTACTCAGATCGAGAGACGAAGCATCGGACATAAAAGTCAGGCTTTGACTCCTCAGGGTGATCTTGTTTTTGATCTTGGTGTTTGTCAGATTGCTTATCAGAATCCTTATGCCTATCAGCTAGATGATAATAGACGGATGATGGTTGATGTGGATTATATTTTGAATGGTTCTCGTAACTATGAATTTGTCTTTGGGGAATATGATTCTTCAGAAGACCTGATCATTGTGATCCAAGCTCACCATGAGCTCTCAAGTTGTTTCCAATCTTTGACTGATGAAAGTTTTGCTTTGATAGATGCTAATGATGATGAATATCTTTTAGCTCTTACTCAATCTACAGCACAGCTTTCGTTGCCTCTAGATATAGAATCTTACCAATGTGTCCAACAAGACTTTTTCGAAGCAACACTTCACAAGTATGATACTGAAAATAAAGAATTGCTTTATCAAACGGTGTTTGGTGGAGGAGGCCAGGACTTTGTTGACCTTGTCGAATTAGGAAGTTTCAATTCTTCTGAATCTGAAGATACAGAAGTGAGTGTGTTCGTTGATGAAGCCTTTGAAGGTGTTGAATCTGAAGATGCAAAAAGCAATCTTTTAGGAGCTCTCTTTTTGCCGGAACAACAATTTGTGCATATCACAGGTCGTACTGCTTCGACTGATTTCCCTGGACGTGAGTTTTTAGAAGATCAAGAAGGGGCTGAAGAAATGATTGATTTTGATTTTGATCTTGATGAACAAGGACGCCTTTGGATTAATAAGGAAGATCTATTTACTTTAAAATCTTTTGCTCAAGAAGCTGAAATTTTAGAAGAAGAAATAGATGCTGAAGTCAGTGAAGAATCAATAGGGGATGGAGAAAGAAGAGATTCAGAAGTCACTGAACTTGAGGAATCTCTTGACCCTGTAGAAGAGGAAACTCAAGAACTTGAAGAGGAAACAGCTGAAGATCTTTCACTGCTTGAAAGTGGTGAACTTAAAGGGGCTGCTGAAGAAACAGAAGTTGTCACTGTTGAATCTGAAGAAGCCACTGAGCTGACAGAAGAGGAAGAGCTTGTAGCCTCTGATGAAGAACAAGAAACTGAAGCTGAAAGAGTAGAAGAAGTCATTGAAGAGATCTTACCCGTTTCATTACCACAAGTTTTTGAAGGGCAATTAGAACAAGTGATCGTAAATCCTTTGGGTGAACAATATGACATGGAGTTTTCTTTGCTTGATGAGTTCACATATGAAATCCGTTTCCGTGATAAAACAACTGGTCAATTGACGACTTCGCTTCAGGTCGATCTTGCAGAGTTAGCGGAAATCCTTAATGAGCAGTACGAAGATCTTCAAGGTATACCGGTTGATTCACAGATAGATCTTTCAGAGCCAGAAGAGACTTCGTTTTTAGATCTTTTCTTTGCTGAAGTTTTTGCTCAAGAGCTAGAAGCTGAAGACGCTTTGACTGAAGAACAATTGATTCGTTTACAAGAGTTGTTGGGGTCAGGTCGGCTTACTCTAGACCTCGGTCAGAGTGGGCTTCGTATTGAGCGTGATGAATATCGAGTAGTGGTCACACAGGATGAAGTATTGAATGGTCTTCGTCCGGAACGATCGTTGTATCTTCAGAATACAAATGCTGGAGCTGGGGTCTATGTTTGTCCGAATAAATCTACTGATAGTTTAGAAAAAGTGAATGATGATTGTGAGGGTCGGATTGTGTTGGGCAGAAAATACTTTGCTGGGGAACTCGATGAGATACCGATATCAGCAGTGTTGGTAGATGCTCAGGGAGATGAGCAGCCTTATGATGATCTCAAAGATGATCCAAGTGCTTCGTATCGAGTGACAGGAACGCAACTCAGTGGAGTGGGGATTTTTGGGTTTAAGACTCAGGAAAATTGGTTAGATAATCCTGCTTTCTCAAGTATCAAAAAAGAGGTTATTAGTGCTCATGTTCAGAAGAAAGCAGGACAAGATAAGGGAGAAGAAGCGCTTATCGTAGAATCAAATACTGCTTTTGTTCAGGGTGATGTTTCTGATCTCGAGTTGAGCCAAAAAGGATTACTTCTTTCTGAAGAACGTGTTGCACAATTGTCCACTGAAGACTGGATTAAGCCAAAAAAAGATCTTGAACGTACTCAAGTAGAGGTTTTGGAGTTTGAAGAGTTAAGCTTTTTAGAATCTTTGTTTGTCGATCCAAAACCAATCGTGGCGAATGAAAAGGAAGCAAAAAAATATGAAAGTCTTTCGGTAGAGGAGGCTACTTCTCTCAATGAAATTGAACGAAAAGAAATTGTTGCGATTTCTGACGAAACGCTTATCGTTCCTGAAAATAAGGATGAGGTGGTGGTGAAGGTGAAAAAAGATTTACAACAAGTGGAATACAAATCTGAAGGGATGCAGTTCATCTTGAAGACTCTTAAAGATGCAGAATATAAAGCTGATATGGAATATGGGATGCTTCAATTTTCTGATGAGAAATCAAATAATGAAATTATTACCTATTATTATGACAAGGAAAATAAAACTCAAAAAGAGTGGATCATCCTTGCTCAACGTCCCGAAGAAAATTATGAGTACCAATGGGAATTAGAATCTGCTGAACAATATAATGTTCTCAGATTAGAGAACGGTGATTACTTAGTAGGACCAGCTGTTGCCGGACAAGGTCAAAGTTTCACTGTTTTGAAACCATTTTTTATTGATGGGAATGGAGATAGAAATGAGGAGAGTATAGATCTTCAATATGAAGACGGAGTGTTTACTTTGCGATTACAAGATCAAGATCGTATTACTTTTCCGATTGCTATCGATCCATCTGTTCAATTGAATAGTGCGGTGACGACTCTTGGAGTAAGTCAAGATTTAGTTGCGACCTTAGTTGATTTTCCCGCGGGGAATATCGGAGCTTACCGATGGATTGTCGATGCGGCTGATTTTGCAGCAATGAGTATTCCTTTTGATAATAATGCGACAACTCAAACAGACTTCAGTGGGGGATCTAATACTGGAACAATCGTTGGGACCCCGGTTTATACAAACCCAGGTCAAGTCGGAGGGAGTATGCTTTTCGATGGTTCTACAGAAAGAATCACCTTTGGGACAAGTTCTCCTATGCGTCAAAGTTCGGCTATTACTTATAGTTCATGGGTGAAGATGCCAGCTAGTGGGGGAGGATATATAGGGGGAGTTGGTGCTTCTGGTGGACATGGATATGGAGGAGTTCTTGTTAATCAAACATTGATTCGTTTTGTGTGGACACCTACTACTCCAGGTGCAGATCGTACAATGGATGTTGCGAGTTTGTCTCTTACTGCTGATACTTGGTATCATGTGGTGGTGGTTGCAGATTTTGCAAATGACACAGGGGCTATTTATTTGGATGGAGTTTCTCAAACGGTAAGTTTTCCATCGGGTACAGCAACTGATTGGACTCCAATAACGACTTTTAATTCTGGTCAGACAGATGCTATCGGAGCACGATTTGTAAATAGTTGGCAGTACTTTGATGGACAATTGGATGAGTTCCAAGTGTATCCACGAGCTCTTTCTGCTGCACAAGTGACTCAACTATATGATGATGGAAATGCTGGTCTTGGAGGACCTACTCAAATAGTCGATGCTGAAACCGTTACGAGTGAAGTCTGGGATGTAGATGTGACAGAAGTTACTGATGCAGGGGCAATCGGAACGACTTATAATTCAGTGAATACCGTTACAATCGTGACACCTATAACAGTGGGTGGTGTTTGTACTGGATGTAGTGATGGGACTGTTATTCGATTGGTACGAAATGGGGTGTTGCAAAATGAATCAGCTACTACTAGCTCTGGAAACTGGCAGTTTTCTATTGCTGCTCCATCTTCTTCACAAGCGTTGATGGTGTTCATCGAAACAGCTACTGAAGCTGAAGAATCAGCTGCGATCACCACTTATACAGGTGCTGGAAATGTGGCTGGTATGACTCTTGAAGCACAAAAATTAACTATTGGTTCTGATCAAAATACAGCGGTAGATATTACTGACTTTGAGATCTTTGACAACGGAGATGCGGGATCAAATGCTGACCATGTGTTCTTCGATGTTGATAATGCTACTAGTGTACTAACAGTAGATACTCAAGCTCACGCGGCGATGGAACTGGTCCTTCTTTCTGGAAACACTTTTTCGCCAGGTGATGATGTGGTGGCAAGAGATGTGCAAATCGATGGGACTTGGAATGCAGGAGCAAATCTTCTGAACGTGTCTGGAAGCTGGGATAATAATAGTGTCTTCACGGCTGGAACCGGGACAGTCACTTTCGATGGGACGACAGCTGCTTTGACTATTGATTCAACTGGAGCGACAACCGCGCCATTTAATATTTTGAGCTTTGATGGAGTTGCTGGTGAATGGTCACTCAGCTCTGCTTTGACGGCCGGAGCGACTACTTTGACGAATGGTTCACTTGATCTTAATGATCAAGCAACGAACCTTAGCAGTTTCGCGAGTGCCAACAGTAATACTCGTACATTGACGATGGGTGAAGGAACGATGACTCTTACTGGAACGGGAAGCATTTGGGATACGAGTACGACAACGAATTTCACTTTGAATGAAGAAGGTT
>CAYGQA010000016.1:0-40664 GCA_964352145.1 uncultured Candidatus Peribacteria bacterium | reverse complement strand
TTTGCAAAGATTTTTTTGATCATAAAGGTTTTGGTTCCCATTGGGTTTGAATATACCATATGATAGAAAAGACTTACCCTTTACTTTGTGGCTTTAGCTTTACAACAACTTCCGTTTTTCAAACAGTTCTCTCCTGTCTTACGAGAGGCGATGTTTGAGAAGGGTGAAGTAAAAACCTTTCAGCATTCTGACGAGATTTTCTCTGTTGGAGATGCTGATGCTGATTTTTATATGTTGGTTGCTGGGCGTATTCAGACAAAGAAAATCAGTAGAGGCGGTCAAAAACGAATTTTAAGGACCGTGCAACCGGGAGATACTTTTGCTCTTATCAGTCTTTTTGATCAGCAACCGATGTTTGTCACGGCTGAGGTAGTGGGAGATCAGGCTCAGGTTTTTGTTATACCTCGAGAAGATTTTATGTCTTTGATCGATAAGTATTCGGAGCTCGCTCGGTTTGTCATAGATGGCTTGGTGCGACGTATCCGTAAGTATGGAGATGCTGTTACGAATATGACGGTCTATACTACTGAGCAACGCTTTATCTCCTACTTGTTTGATCTCTTGGATGCTCAAGCGGGTGAACTGAATTCTTCTAAAAAAATGACGATTCGTCTACCTGATTCTGTGAAAACGATTGCGGAGCAGTTGGGGACAGTCCGTGAAGTCCTTTCTCGTGAGATTTCGAAGATGGCAAAGAAGGAATGGTTGGTGAAGGAGGGGCAGATGGTGATTTTGAAGGAGGTGGGAGAGTTGAGGAAGTGTATGGAGAGGGTTTAGGGGGTAGCTTGTAGGAGTTAGCTTGTAGGAAGTAGGTCTCGAGACTGAGAATTTAGAATATGGAATTTAGAATTTAGATTCTGAAAATTCGATAATTCCGAAAATTTGATAATCTCTAAAATTCCTTCATTCTCTTCCTCTCCGCCAAGACCATCTTAATCTGACCATAGCTCACCTCTTCCCCGACGATTGCCTTGATGGGATTGAGTCCGATGCCTTTGGCTTCTGAGATGGCATTGAGGATTTTTGTTTTTCGTTCGGAGTTTACGAAGGGAGTTATGTCGGTGATTTTTCCTTCGCTGATCAGATCGGAGACATGGCTTTCGATGGTGGAGACGTTGAGTTCACGGATTTTGGCGATTTCTTCGAGACTGTTGTTTTCTTGTAGCAATCGGAAAGTTTCTAAACGAGTACCTCCGACGGCTAGGTTTTTCTTTTTTTTGATTTTGGGTTTCTTTATGCTTCCACCGTCGGGTTTGGAAAACTTTTTCTCGTGTTCTTCACAATATGGCTTGATGATAGCGAGGAGGTTTTCTCCGTAGCGTTCGAGCTTTTTTTCACCCATTCCGGACATCATCTGGAGTTGATCTAGGCTCTGGGGGAAGCAGCTGGAGATCTCTCTCAGAGTACGATCTCCGAAGATCATATATGGTGGGACTTCTCGGACTTTTGCTTCAAGCGTTCGGAATTCTTTGAGTCGGTCGAAGAGAGCTTGATCTATATCAGATGCGGTATTTTGATCTTCTGTAGCCTCTAGCTCATCTTGAGTTTGGATCATAATCGTTTCGTCTTGCTCTAGGGACTGTTTCCCTTTTTCACTGATGCTGATCGTAGGGAATTCTCCTGTGCTTCGGTCGATGAGACCTTTTCTCAGTAATTGCTTGATGAGAGCGATAAGCGTTGATTGAGAGTATCCACTTAATGAGTTGTAGGCCTCCCATTTTTCAGCTTTCCATTTTTTGACATTCTTAGACTTGGATCCAGACAGGATAGCGGCTGAGAGACTCATCCCGAATGGTCTTGGGAAGCTGGCTAATCCCTTTAGAAGCGCTTGAGCGCTGTGAGTGACATCTTCTTGAGCCTCGTTGCTTCCTTCGGGTATGAGACAACTACTGCATTTCTTACAGTCGACATTTTCAAAGCCGAAGTAGTTTTGAATAGTATTTCGTTTGCAGTCCCTTGTTTCGACATATTTTAGCATGTCTTGGAGTTTTGCCTCTGCTTGCTCGCGCTTTTTTCGGAGTTCATCGTAAGGAATACCTGGAGGGTTTTCGGATATTTCGTAGCTTTTATTTTCAAAATAATCAGATTTTTTGATAACTCCCCAGCCTTCGAGCATATTGAGTGCGCTGCCGATGGCCATGCCGTTTGAGCTGCTGTTTAAAGTTCGTGCTGTGAGTTCGCTTATGCTTCTGGATTGGATTGTGATCTTTTCTACGAGTTCTTGGAAGAGTTCCAAAGGGGGATTGTTCCCATCCATGAAGAAGCGTTGTAGGGAGACATCAGCTCCTCCGAAGAGCAGGCTACATTCACTTTCTTCGCCATCACGACCAGCTCTTCCAGCTTCTTGGGTATAGTGTTCTAATGATCCAGGCATGTCGTAGTGAAGTACAAAACGTACATTTGGTTTATCTATTCCCATTCCGAAGGCATTGGTTGCGACGACTATAGGGACTTTGTCGGCGATGAATTTTTCTTGTATTGATTTACGATCTTTATCTGAAAGGCCAGCATGATATTTGCCAGCTTTGAATTCATTATGAGTAAGGAATTCAGCGACTTTTTCGACATGTTTTCGGGTCCCGCAATAAATAATTCCTGATTGGTCTTTCTTATTTCTGAGGAATGAAGCCATGGCTGTCAGTTTGTCAGTAGGTTCGAAGGCTTTGTAATGAAGGTTGGCTCGATCAAAACTGCCGATGAAACTCTGAAACTCTTTGAGCTGGAGTTGATGGATGATATCTTTTTTTACTCTTTCGGTAGCCGTGGCAGTAAGGGCTAGAAAAGGGAATGAATAAGCCGATCTTAGATGAACAATATTTTTGTACGAAGGCCGGAAATCATGACCCCATTGGGAGATACAGTGGGCTTCATCTATGGCGACCAGGTCTATTTTTCCCATTTCACCAAGGGCAGCGAAAAGACGTTTGAATACCTCTGATTCGAGGCGTTCTGGAGCGACGTATACGAGCTTGTATTCTAATGAATGAATGCCTATTAAGCGTTCACGGAGTTCCTCTGCTTTGATGCTGCTATTGATGAAAGTTGCTGCTATTCCTAGTTCTCGTAACTGATCTACTTGATCTTTCATCAAGGAAATGAGTGGAGAGATGACGAAGGTCACGCCGTCTTTTACGAGAGCTGGGATTTGATAGCATAGAGATTTCCCTCCGCCGGTTGGCATGATGACGAGGCTGTCTTTGCCCTGGTAGATAGAGCTAAGGACTTGCTCTTGGAGTGGACGGAAGCTGTCGTATCCAAAACTTGTTTTCAGTATCTCGCGAGATTTTTCTAAGAGGGGAGTGATCATCGAATTTTTTCAAAAAGGAAGTAAAGAGTAGCGAGTAGATCCTTATTAGGGAAATACTTTTTTGCTTTCTTTACTCTAGCGGTTTTTTCTTAAGGGAAGATTAAAGATCTGAGGATGATTTTTGATCACCTTCTTATCTTTGTATAAAAATTGTGTTCAATTTAGGCACCTTGCCGCTGCTACTATCGCAGCTGTTTCAGTTCTTAAGGTTTGAGAGCCTAATGACACAGGTCTGACGCCTTTTTTGACGACTTCTTCGACTTCTTCTTCAGTGAATCCTCCTTCGGGACCAATGAAAATATTTAATCCTATTTTGCTCATAGGGCAAGCTTTGACTTCTTCCTCGATGGCTTGTGTGAGGGGAGTGGTGTTGTCGTGGAGTGTTGCAATGAACCCTAATGCATTACCAGGGGTGCATATTTCAATGAGCTGCTCAAATTTTAAAGGGGAATTTAGTTCGGGAAGTTTTGTCCGTCCAGATTGTTCAGCAGCTTCTTTGATGATTCGTTCTAATCGTTCTGGTTTTCTGAGGCCTTCACTTTCTGATCGTTTGGTGAGGAGAGGGGTGAAGCTGGCGACTCCTATTTCTGTAGCTTTCTCTAGGATGAGTTCCCATCGATTTTGATTCTTTAAAGGAGAGACGTAGAGGTGAACAGGTGTTTTAGAGCCGATATCATCTACGATTTTTTTACTGATTATCTTTGCTTCACAAAGCGATCGGCTGACGGTAGTCCATTCGGCTTCGAGTTCGTTCTCTAGGTTGTCACAAAGGATGACTTTTTTACCAGCTCGCATTTTCAAGACTTTGCTGATCTGATGGCAGAGCTCTTTGTCGCTACTATGAAATTGCTCTTTGTGAAGGTCTGATGGGCTGATGAAGAAGCGGTGCATAATGTTGGGTAATTATCAATCTGTATCAATCAAAATCAATTTCCAATTTTTTTACTGATCAATGATTGCTTGTTGATTATTTTTTATTGAGTTTGTGTAATCATCAATCTGTATGAGGTAAAATCAATTTATAATGGAATCCTTGATGGGTCACTATTATACATTAGGATAGTGTATTTATTGATCATTGATTCCTATTGATACAGATTGGTCATTGGAAAACTACGGTTTCGTCACCAATTCCTGAGTGGTAAATGGAAAGACTCGCATTTTAAGCTCTACAGGTTTTTCGTAGTTTATTCTGGCAAAGAGTCGTATTTTTTCTCTGAGGAGTTCGGCTTTGCTATCTTCTCCTACTGGTACGAGGAGGTCGAAGTTAATAAAGTATTGAGAAATATTTTTTGGATTAAAGAGAGCCTTGGTATTTTCACTTCCTTCTTGCTGCGTTTCGTTCATTTCCCAGGTAATGCTTAGTCGATCGACTTCTGCATCTATTGGGAGGGTTCTTTTGAAGAAAGATTGCCATTGTAAGGTGACTTCTTGGAGATAGCGGTCATTAGGAGTTTCGGTTTTTTGAGCTTTCCCAGAGGCTGTCTGAGAGAGAGGCACCCATAGGAATGTAAAACTGTCATCAGGAAATAGGGACTGTACTTCTTCTTCTAGGCTGTTTTGGATATTGATATCGAAGCTTTCTCCGGCGGGAAGAGTGAATACTGTCCTAATGGTCCATTTGGAAGCTTTGGTGAGTTCTTGATTGTTGTTTTCTCCATCTTTTTCTTCAGGTGGAAGAGCATCACTGTCATTTTCTAGAGGAGTATCTTCTTCACTTTGGAAGACTTCAAAATTGATAACGGTCGTTTTGAGTTCTGGTCGAGAGAAGAAGGCTTTGAGGATATTTAAGATTTGTTTGTCTTTACCAGGGAGACTTTCGTCGATTTTTTCTTGTTCTGAGATGATTGAGGCAATGGGTATGATTTCCATGCTGAGGCTTACTTCTCGTTCTAGGGCATTCCCGAGTGTGTCTCTGATCGCGTTTCTCGTTTCGAGGAAGAAATCGGTGTTTTCTGGTATTTTTATGATCCCAAAGAACTCTGCGCTTTCTTTATCAAAGTTGATGAGTTGGAGTTGTTCTAGGCGTGCTTCTGGTATGGTTTCATTTAAAGACTCTTTTACTACGTCTAAGGCTTTCGTTTGTAGTGATATTTTCTCAGCGATTTGTGTTAATGAAGAGAAAAGAGGTATTGATATCAAAATGAGCAAAATAAACAAAATGAACACACTTTTGGTTGTTCTTTGTTTGGTATCTTCATGATGTGGAGAGAAACCATAGATGAGGAAAATAATCACTCCGACAGATAGAATCGCAAAGAGATTTGTTAAAAAGAGGAAGAAGGCTCCCCAGGCTGCTTCGAAGTTGTTTAATGAAAATTCGATACCTACTACACAAAGGGTAGGTAGTAGGGCAGCTGCCATAGCTACTCCAGCAGTAGTTTCAGAGAGTTTCTTGTAGTATATTGCCAGGATGGCAATGATTGCTGATGCTATCGCTACGAAGAGATCTAAGAGGTTAGGAGCTGTACGAGCAATGATTTCTGCTGTTTCTAATCGTAGTGGTACGAGTAAAGCAAAGAGATAGGCACTAGCAACTGTGATGACCATGCTACTGGCCAGGAGGAGGGCAGATCTCCAGATGAAACTGTTTTGACCGGTGGTGATACCGAAGGCGATTCCTTTGATGGGTCTTAGGAGTGGAGCGATTAGCATGGCACCGATGATCACGGCTACGGAGTTTTGTAAGAGTCCAAAGGATGCAATAAGACCTGATATGAAAAGCTGTATCCAATACAAGCCATCACCTTTGATATCATCTAATGTTTCTTCAGCGATGAGGGCTTTTTCTTCAAAGGTGAGTCTTAAAAAAGCAAAGCGTTCCCAGAAGCCTGGTAATTCTGTACTTGGACTGACCTCTTTTTCTGGACTTTGATATGCTGAGGAAGCTTTAGGCATTTAGAAGGATTTAGCGTTTAGAGATTTTGTGTCGTCTCTTGGAGTATAGCAGATCTTCCAAGCTTTGAGAGTGTCGAGACTAAGCTGATGTTTTATGGTTATTTGATTGGACTTGGAAGCTTTATGCAAGATGCTCTATTCTTTGCTTATCCTCTGTTTATTTATTTTAGTTTTCGTCTATGACTCTTCTCCAAGCGATAGTCCTCGGACTTCTTCAAGGCCTTACTGAGTTTCTTCCGATCAGCAGTTCAGGGCATTTGGTCTTAGCTGAGAGCTTCTTTGGTCTCGAAGTAAAAGAGCTTCTGATCTTCGATGTGGTTTTACATGCGGGGACTTTAGTGGCCCTTGTCGTCTATTTTTGGAATGACCTCGTTCAGATGACTCAAGGACTATGGGGAGATTTAACAAGGATATTGAAGAAAAAAGATGAAGAACAGAAGTTACGTGATCCTGATAATCCTCGAGAACAGGTATGGTTTTTGATTATCGCTACTCTTCCTATTGTGTTGATAGGCCCTTTTTTAAAAGATGTGATTGAGCAAGTTTTCAGAGATGAACAGATGGTGATTTTTATGTTGGCTGTTACTGCTTTGTTTTTGGCAACTGCAGAGGTGCTTGGGAAGAAGACGGAGGGGAAGGTGAATTCATTAAAGGTAGCTTTGGTCATGGGGATGTTTCAAGTACTTGCGGTTATTCCTGGTATTTCTCGGAGTGGATCTACGATGGTGGGGGGATTACTTGGGGGTTTGAAACGAGAAGCGGCAGCCCGATTTGCCTTTCTGATGGCCGTACCGGCTATTGGAGGAGCGACTATTTTTCTTTTAAAAGATCTTTTTGATCCGGAGATGACTGTGCAAGCTGTGGAAACGATTCCTTTGCTGGCTGGATTTTTAGCTTCTATCCTGGCGAGTTTTATCTGTATGTACGGGATGTTGAAATTTTTAAGAAAAAGGAGTTTGTGGGTCTTTGTAGCCTATTTGGTGTTGGTGAATGGGTGGTGGTTGGTGATGTAGTGTATAAGATCCAATGATAAGGGCCAAGGGCCAAAGAAGAGTGAAGTTGAGAGTCGAGGGTTTAGAGATGAAGGTTTATGGCTGATAGCTGATGGCTGGGAATATTCATTATTGTTTAATGTCTCCCATTTCTTTCTGATTTCGACCCAGGAAGGAGTGGGGAGAAATATCATTAACTATTTTGTTCTTCATAAGGGGTATTTACACTGAGTACACAATTTTTTATTGTGATTTGTTTCGCGTTTCGTTTTTGGCTTTTGATGTTCTTGGTGAAGAACCCGTCCTCGCATTTATGTATAAGGGCTGCTATACTGTTCATTCTCAATGAATGAATCTCTTATTTTATTTTCAGTATGTTTACTGCCTTTCTCGACAATCCACTCTTTTTTCTTTTTCGCCGACTTTGGCGATATACAAAAAATCGACATGCTGTCGTACTTTTGGCAGTGACTTTTTCTGTGTTAGCGAATGGGATTTATTTATTGCAACCGCTGGTGGTTGGTGAACTTTTAAATACTATCCAAGAGCAGGGGATTAGTGCTGACAATTTTTGGTTTCTGACTTTGCTTCTCTCAGCATTTGTCGGGACTTCTTTTGGTTTTTGGCTTTTCCATGGTCCTTCTCGGGTGTGGGAGCTTCGTAATGCTTTCTTTGTACGAGCCAATTATAAAAAATATTTGATTGAAGGGACGATGGATTTGCCTGCTCAGTGGCATGCTGATCACCATTCTGGAGATACTATCGATAAGATTGAGAAGGGGAGCACGGCACTGTATGAGTTTTCTCAAGGAACCTATGAAAATATTGAAGCGGTTGTTCGTTTTGTAGTGGCTTACTCAGTGCTTTTGTACTTCAACATTCATGCGAGTTATCTGGTTCTTTTGATGGTGGTTTTTACCATCTTTATTATTTTAAAGTTTGATGGGATCTTAGTTCGTCAATATCGTGAACTTTTCCGTTTTGAAAACGGTATTACGGCCAAGATTTATGATGTGATTAGCAACATTACTACGGTCATCATCCTCCGTATCGAAAAAATGCTTGGGAAGTTGATATGGAAGAAAATCATGGAACCTTATGAGGTTTATAATTCAAATATCAAAGTGAACGAGTGGAAATGGTTTGTGGTTTCTATGTGTGCTGCACTCATGATTTTCTTAGTGCTTTTCTCTTATGTTTACCAAACGGTTCAGCTAGGTGGTGCAGTTATGGTGGGGACGATTTATATTCTTTATGGGTATGTAGAGAAGATTTCTAGTATGTTTTACCGATTTGCCTATCAGTACAGTCGATTGGTTCGTTGGAAGACGGCTGTGCAAAATGCTGAAGAACTGTCGAATGAGTTTAGAGAGAAATCTGAGCTTCGTCAGGTTCGATTGGGTGAAACTTGGAAAGAGCTGAGGATTGAGCATTTGAATTTTTCATACCATGAAGAAGAGGAGAATGCTGATCTACATGTCTATGATCTTGATTTAAGTATTCGAAAGGGGGAGAAGATTGCCTTTATTGGTTCGAGTGGTTCGGGGAAGACAACTGTCTTAAAGATTTTACGTGGTCTTTATGAGGTGAAGGATGCTCAGATTACTCTTGATGGACGTGTTTTAGAGCGTGGTTTTGATGAGATCAGTGAAAGTATGGCTTTGATCCCGCAGGAGCCGGAGATCTTTGCTTCGACTATCGGAGAAAACATTACGATGGGGATCCGACGAACCCATAAGCATATCAAAAAATTTACTGACATGGCTCGTTTTACTGATGTTTTAGACCGTATGCCAAATCGTCTGGATTCATTAGTCTATGAGAAAGGGGTCAATCTAAGTGGAGGTGAAAAGCAACGTCTTGCTTTGACTCGTGGTTTGATGGCGAGTGAGGATAAGGAGATTGTTCTTCTCGATGAAGCTACGAGCTCAGTTGATCCGAAGAATGAACGTGAGATCTACGAACAAGTTTTCAAAAAATTTAAAGAAAAAGCGATCGTGGCTTCTGTCCATAGGTTACATCTTCTCACGATGTTTGATCGGATTGTGATGTTCCGTGCGGGGAGAGTCCATGCTGTGGGGACGGTGGAGGAGTTGTTGAAGAGTTCAGCTTTGTTTAAGAAGCAGTGGGAGGCGGGGAAGTAAGGTCCAGGGGCAAAAGAAGTGATCAGTAACAAGTAAATAAGACCTTACTTTAAAATACAAATCTCAAATACGAAATGCGAAACAAAAATCAGATAACAAATGCCAATTTGGTCTTTGAATCTTTGGAATTTGTTTCGCATTTCGATATTGGCTTTTGTGATTTGAATGAAAATTGAAAATTTTCAAGCTCTACCCCTTAGCTTCTTGATCCTCTCAAATACCGGAGGGTGCGTTGAGAAGAGTTTAGTGAAGAAAGACTGTTCGTTTACCTTTTTGACTGAGCTCTTGTCTGGTTCGTTCTTTGGATTGGCGATGAAGAGGTGAGCTGCTGAATTCATCCGGTCTGCTGATTCGACTCGAGAGTCTTGAGATATTTTTTCGAGAGCGTCAGCGAGTGCTTCGGGGTTTCTGGTGTAGAGAGCTCCGGTGGCGTCTGCGAGGTATTCACGGTTTCTTGAGAGAGCTAGGCTGACGATTTTCAGGAGTGGGACTCCTATTATGAAGATGAAGAGCCCAGCTAGGACGATACCGCCAGATTTTTTCCCTCGTACTCTCATCATGGTTTCACCGAGCATAGCGATACCTCCTACCACGGTGATGAGGATGAGTTGCAGACGGATATCGTAGTTCGCGATGTGTCCCAATTCATGAGCGAGGACAGCCTCGAGTTCTTTCTTGTTGAGCTTGTCTAAAAGTCCAGTCGTGACAGCTACGATGCTGTGTTTGGGATTCCTTCCGGTAGCGAAAGCGTTGAGACTCTCATCTTTGATCACGTAGATCTTCGGGTTTGGTAGACCGGCTGTGATGGAGAGGTTTTGGACGAGGTTATAGAGTTCGAAATGGGTTTTCCTTTCTACTGGTTTAGCTCCGACGAATTTTGCGATCATTCTGTCTCCAAAAAAATATGAAAAGATGGTCCAGAGCAAGATGGCTATGACGGCAAATAGGCTGATGATTGGAAATGTTTCACTGTCTCCTGCTATAAGTGCACCAAAGAAGATGATTGAGACTACTATTATCGAAAAGAGGAGCAAGATCAGAAAAGTCTGTCGGTTGTTTGATGAGATTTGTTGGTAGACGTTCATGGGAGCGAGAGTAGCGAGTGGATTATTTAAGTCTTTTTTAAATTGGAATTAGTCAAGAGTCGAGGGTCTAGGGTCAATGCATCTGCTCTCGACTTTGGACTCTCGACCCTTGGCTTTTAAGTTCATGTGTTCTTATTCCGTTTTATCTTCCGACTTTGCTTCTTCTTTAGGTGTTTCGCTTGATTGAGTTTCTTCTGTTTTTGGAGCTTCTTCTTTTTTCTCTTCAACTGCTGCTTCACTGGTTTGAGCTTCTTGATCTACTGCAGGAGTAGCTTCTTCTGCTTTCGCTTCCTCTGAAACTTCTTTTGGTGTCTCGATTTTCACTTCTGGTTGCGCTACAGGAGCTTTAGCTTTTTCTTCAGGTGTTGGAGCTGGCGCTGGGCTAGGAGCTGGTGCAGGAGCAGCTTCTACTTTCACTTCTGGAGCAGGAGCAGGTGTTGGAGTTGGGGTGTTTTCTTTTGGCCCTTGGCCCTTATCATTTGGACCTTCCTCAGCTTTTGGAGCTTCTTTTGGGATCGGAGGTGTTGTCACTTGAGCAGCTGCTGTATCTGCTTTGAAGTTTACTTGAGGGACTTCTTTTGCTTTTGAATCTTCTTCTAGTTCGAAGAACTCAGCTTTTTCTGCTTTAGCTAGTCCTTTGAAGAGATTTCCAGGGACTTGTTGGATGTAGGTGTTGTAAGCTTGGACAGTAGTGTTGTAGAAGCGTCGTGAAGCAGCAACCTTATCTTCTGTATCTGTTAATTCAGCTTGGAGCTGGAGGAAGTTTGTGTTGGCTTTGAGATCTGGGTAGGCTTCAGAGAGAGCATTGATCTTGAGTCCAGAAAGAGCTGAGCTGAGCATACGTTCTGCTGATTGCATGACTCCTACATTTCCTTGTTCTGAAGCTTGTTGGGCTGCATTACGTGCTTGGATAACTTTTTCAAGGGTTTCTTTTTCATGTGATGCATATCCTTTGACAGTTTCGACTAGGTTACCGATGAGGTTGTGTCGACGTTTGAGTTGTACTTGGATATCGGCCATTCCTTCTTCTACACGGACTTTGAGTTTGATGATTTTGTTGTAGACGATGACGGCTAAGATGATGATTAATCCTATAAGGAGAAGGAAAGCGAAGAGTAAAGGCATGGTGTTTGAGTTAAGAGCTCATTATTAGACTAATTATGAAGATTTTGTGGGGTTTTGCAAGGGGGAACCAGTCGAGGGTCTAGAGTCTAGAGTCTAGGGTTTTTTGGTGTATTTTGCTCGGCTCTGGACTCTGGACTCTAGACGAAGCTTAATCTGTCTTCATAATCTAAAACCTTCCTGATATACTTCTTAAGCTCTTAAATAAGCCAAATTATGAAAGTTATCCTTCTTGCCGGAGGCCAATCGAAACGTGTTAAGCCTGTAGCTGATAAATGTTTTGTCCGTGTTTGTGGGAAGTATTTAATTGAGTGGCAATTGGAGGCACTGGCTGATGCGGGGTTTGGTGATGTGGTGATTGTGGGGAATGCGGGGAATCTGGAAAGGCTGCAGAGTCTAGAGTCGAGGGTCGAGGGTTTAGAGATTACTGTGGTGGAGCAGCTTGATTTGGCTGGAGGGATGAAGGCGGCGATGGATGCGGCGAAGGAGGAGGTGATTGGAGAGGATGGAGTTATGGTGGTGAGTTCAAACGATGTTGTTGACCCCACTTTATGGGGAATGATCAATGACCAAGCATCAATGACCAATGATTCTAATGGGTTTTTAGTAGGGTATAAAGTTGAAGAGTATTTTCCTGGGGGGTATTTGGAGGTGGATGAGCAGGGTTTGATTCACTCTATCGTTGAGAAGCCTGGAGCTGGGAATGAACCTTCTGATCTTGTGAACCTTGTGGTGCATGTCCACCGAGATGTGCCGGCTTTATATGCTGCGCTAGAAGCTGCGAGTTCTTCATCTGATGATGTGTATGAGGTGGCTTTGCAGCAGCTTTTTAATGAACAAAAAAAGTATTCAGTAATCCCTTATGATGGCTTTTGGCAGCCGGTGAAGTTTCCTTGGCATTTACTAAAACTGAACGAGTACTTCTTGAGCAAACTGGAACGATCTATTTCTCCAGATGCTCAGATTGCTGAGTCGGCAAATATCAATGGCAATGTAGTGATCGAAGCTGGAGTACGAGTGTTTGATCAAGTGGTGATCAATGGACCAGCTTATATTGGGAAGGGTTCAATCGTTGGAAACTTCGGAATGGTACGTGGATCTTCGCTTGGTGAACGATGTGTCGTTGGTTCTTTTACCGAAATAGCACGGACACTCATGCAGGATGAAGTATGGACTCATAAAAATTATGTGGGAGACTCGGTGATTGGTTCGAATGTCTCATTTGGTTCTGGTACGGTCACAGGTAATCTTCGTCTGGATGAAAAAGAGATTTCGGTAAAAGTGAATGAAGAAGCTGTTGGGTCTGGATCGAATAAGCTTGGTCTAATCACTGGTGATGATATCCGAGTAGGGATTAATACTTCCTTCATGCCAGGAGCGAAGATTGGTTCGAATACTCAAGTCGGTGCTCATCTCTTTGTAGCTCAGGACATTCCGGAGAATTCGTACGTGAAGTCGGGGACGGGTCAGGGATTGGATGTGCGGGAGAATAGGGAGAAGGTGGGGAGGAGGGGCTGAAATTTTCAAATTTTCAAATTTTCAATTTTCAATCAAATGTCAATTTCAAGCTTTAATGCTCAATGCTGTGTTTTCTGCACCTTTTGTTCTCATTTTGCCTGCCTGCTGGCAGGCAGGACCGTAGCGGAGATATCTCTTGAATTATTCTAAGTATTCTTTTAATTGGAAGAAGTAGGTGTTTCTCTTGGGATTTGAATTTTTGGTTTTTGTTTCGCATTTCGAGTTTGGTTTTTCGAATTTCAAATTCTGCTGTCATAAAACGACGATATACCCCTTTTAAGCCCTCTAATAGCCATTTTCGTGCTATACTCTCGGCTCGTGAATCAGATCTTTTGATTTTATTCACGTTGTTTTTTGTTGTGGGTTGAGTCGCTTGATTCCCCACAGGGAAGATCCTTGACAATTAGGACTGAAATTTTTACCAGAGAACCTGTTTCTTGTTTTATTGAAACGGGAGTCAGGTTCTCTGGTGGTCTGTTTTTCGTTGAGAAAGACAGCATCGGAGACAACTCATGAGTATCACAAAATTGCCGGTCATCCGGCACTCTTGTCTGGGTTGTCCCGACATTTTTGTGATACTTATTTATCGTTAAACTCGTACGGAGGGAATTCTCATTCGAAATAAACTTGTACAATCCATTGGGTTGGTACTTGCTTTGATTATGGTTTTTTCAGGTGTTGTTTTTGCATCTGATTCAACAAACACTGAGGAAGTGTTGCCAAGTATCCCAATATGGGTTTTTATCTTTCTATCAGTTGTTTTCCTTGCTGTTATAGTTTATACAGCTTTGAAGATTGAAGATATTAAGAAAAAAATTGGAGTTTTCTTAGGGCTTGGTGCTATCTGCACCTTTACTATGTATTTCTTTGGAGGTACAAAGGGCCATCACCACTTTGAATATGTCTTTTTCGTTGATTTTCCACAGTTTATCATGATTCCGTTTGCGACGGTCATGATTGCTTCCTTGAATCTCTTTGGGCTTTTCTTGAAGAAAGATGTTTCCAAGGTCAAACTTGGTTGGTTTTTGCTCTTAGTTTGCCCTTTTCTTGGAAACTTTGGAACAACGTGGGCATTGGTTCCAATTGGCCTTTCGTTATACCCTGTACTTTTGAAGAAATTCCCACTTAGGAATCAGTGGGTGTTTATTCTTGTCACCCTCTGTATCTTTAGTATGAACATGTTGGCTTTAGGAACATTAGCAGCTGACCCTCCTCAAGCTTTTTGGGCGGTCAAGGCAGCTTCTTCAGGGAAACCTCTTGGTTTCTTTTTTCCTCTGACCAAATTCTGGCCTTACTTGATTGTGACTTGGTTGCTTTACGGCTTATCTTTGAAGCGCTTGGGTATTCAGTTCGGAAGTATCTCCGAACTTTGGAACATAGTTCCTGAAAACCTAGGGAAATTTTCTTATGGTGCTTTAATTGCAATTGCTGTTGGAGTCTCTATTAGTTTCCTTGTTGGATATGACATTACATTTGTGCTGGGAGGGGTTTCTCTTATAGCCTTTCTGAGCTCTAAATGGAAAAGAGTTTTTCATGAACATGAATTTCATAATTCTTGGCACTGGGGTGCTGAGACGATCTTTGTCTTTGTTGCTTTTTTCAGTATTGTTGCATTTATGCATACGGCATTGGAGTTTATAGAAATATCAAAAATCGGCATGGTTGCTGTCATCATAAAGATGACCTTATTTGCCGACAATGCAGCAGCTTTTGCTGCTGGATACGAGTTTTTCGTCGACAAACCAGAGCAATATCAGCTTTGGTATAACCTTTTTAACTCAGTCACCTATGGATCCCTCTCACCTCTCGGAAATGGTCCACAAATTGTTCTTTTTCTCGTAATTCTTTGCGGGATGGGAGTTATGACCGCTGGAGATGTTTTCAAAACCTGGTTTCGGGTCGCCTGTGTATATGCTCCCTACTTACTTGTATGGACCTTATCAACGATGATTATTATTGATTGGGGATATGAAGTAAGTGTTCCGATGCAGTTTTTGATCGGAATTATTGCATTTATGGTTTGTTCCGAATCCATGGATTTACACCGTGAATTTGTTGCAACCATCGATGAAGAAATAGAACCTGTATTAGAAAGGGATGAAATCCTTGCTATGGAAGAATCAATAGGTTCTCATACTGTAAAAACCACGTTTTTATTTGAGAAAAAAGATCCTCAAGAATCTTCTAAAGGAAATAATGCTCAGAATAATAGGAAAAAAAAGAAAAAAAGACGGAGTAAAAAACGCCGTCGTTAATGTGTTAATTTCCTCAGGCCGTTAAACCCAAGGCTTGAGGAAAAAGGGGAGAGAGTTAGTTCATTTCAGTCCTAGTTGTCTCCTTTTTTCTTTGAAAAAAGAATGATCAATCTGTATCAATGGGCCATCAATTTCCAACAGAGTGGAGTGTTTTTGCTGATCATTGATAAGTCTTGATCATTGGTCATTGCTTCGGAAGAAGTCCGAAGCGTTTTGCAAGCCCTCATGTGTCCCAGTATCCAACCAAGTACCGTCTAAAAGAAGAGCATGAATGTCTTCTTCTTTTTGTAGTGCTTGGAAGGCATCGATGAGTCGTGCTTCGCCACTCGTTGAATGATTGTTTTCGAGATGTTTCCAAATACTTGGGCTGAGGAGGTAGCGACCGATGATGGCTTGGTTTGAGGGAGCTTCGCTTGGTGCTGGTTTTTCAACCAATTGGCTTATAGCTAATGGCTGATGGCTGACGGCTTCTTCATTATTTTTCAATCCGACGATGCCATATTGATGAGTTTCTTTTGGGTCGATTTCTTGGACGGCGATGATGGATTTTTGATGCTTTTGGTAGTGTTGTACAAAATTTTTGATCACCTCTCCTCCGTGATAGAGACAGTCTCCAAAGACCACTATGATCGGTTCGTCTGCGTCGATTAAGTGTCTTGCTTGGAGGATTGCGTGTCCATCTCCGAGTTGTTCTTTTTGTTCTACGAAGTGAAATTTTGCGAGATTTCTTATCTTTTCTAGATTGTCGGCTTCGTCATTTTTGCCTCTTTTTCGGAGCTCTTCGTCATACCAGTTGGACTCTATGAAATACTCTTTGACCATTTCTTGTCCTTTTGAAGTAACGAAAATGATTTCGTTTACTCCTGCATCAGTTAACTCTTCTACTATCCATTGGACAGAAGGTTTGTTGTGTACAGGGAGCATTGCCTTTGGGATGACTTTTGTGAGAGGTAAAAGTCGAGTACCGAGGCCAGCGATGGGAATGATGGCGCGTCTTATCGACGAAGAATTTTCAGTTTTCAATTTTCAATTTTCAAAAGAAATGGGTAATCATTATAAACTAAAACGCATTGAGAAGTAATCTGCAATAGTCTGTGGTAATCTAAATGATGATAGCCTCTTCTTTTCTCATGAAAAAGCCAGAAATTATCCTTCGTTTGTTACGTATCCCGCTCGATTTTCTTGCCGTTTTGGGGGCTTTTTTGATGGCTTATTACCTCAGGTCTGAGCCAGGGAGAGTGCCTTTTGTCAGCTTGGAGTCCCCATTGTTGCTGCCATGGCAGGATTTTTTGTGGTTCTCGATTCAGGCATCTTTTCTTATTTGCATTATTTTTTCATGGGAAAGGATGTACAGTCTGACGAAGTCTTATCGTTTTCGTAAAGAGTTGCGGCGGATGATCATGCTTACTGGTGCTGCTTTTACGGTGATTATTTTGTACTTCTTTATCGTTGGAGTGCAGTTCTTTTCTCGTTTTATCCTCGGATCGGCATTTGTGATGGCGATATTTTTGATGGTTTCCCATCGGTTTATCTTGCGGGTTATTCAACAGGTCTTATGGAAGAAGGGGATTGGGAGGAGGAGAGTGTTGTTTCTTGGGAAAGGGAAGGTGATGAGGGAGTTGGTGGTTTTGTGGGGTGGAGATGCGGCATTTGAGGTAGTGGGATATTTGGTCGAGAGTCAAGGGTCTAGGGTAGAGGGAGTGAGCTTATTGGGGAAGCCTGAGGATTTGGAGAGGGTGGTAGAGAAGTATGAGATTGATGAGGTGGTGCAGGTGAGTCATTTGCCGGACTCTGCAGACTATGTGGAGTACTGTCAGTTAAATCATATTGAGTATCGATTCGTGCCGAATATGCTCGAGGTTCAACGTACGAATACAGAGGTGGAGTTCGTTACGAACATCCCACTTATCACGCTGAGATCGTCTGCGATCGACTGGTGGGCTCGTGTGGTGAAGAGGATGATGGATATTTTTTCTTCGAGTCTTGGTCTATTGGTTTTATCTCCTTTTCTTTTGGTCATCGCTCTTGGCATTAAGGTTTCTGATCCAGGCCCGGTCTTTTATAAGAGTAAAAGGATTTCGAAGAACAAGGAGATTTATATGTGGAAGTTTCGCACCATGATCGTCAATGCAGATAAGCTGAAGAAAGCCTTGATGGAAAAGAATCGTCGTGAAGGTCCTCTTTTTAAAATAGAAAATGATCCAAGGATTACTCGCTTTGGTCGTTTCCTCCGCCGTACGACTCTTGATGAACTTCCTCAGCTTTGGAATGTCTTGAAGGGGGATTTGAGCTTAGTGGGGCCGCGTGCGCACTTGCCTGAAGAGATCGCTCAATATGAGAAACATCATCGTAAGGTGCTCGCAGTGAAAGCTGGTGTGACCGGACTGGCTCAGGTCTCAGGACGTAGTCAGTTGGACTTTGAAAAGGAAGTGAAGCTTGATGTGTATTACTTAGAAAACTGGTCTCTCTGGATGGATGTGAAGATTGTGTTGAAGACGTTTACGGTACTCCTGGAAGGAGAGTAGGAAGTGGGAGTATGAGGAGTATAGGGAATAAGAATTTTAAGTGTGGAAGCATTGTTTATTCACGCTTGTTGTCGATATATATGGTCTTTTGTCAGCTGCGTTGAGCTGTTTTTTTCTTTATACTTGATTGGTATTCTTAATGATAAGTATGACTAAAGGACCTCATAGTGATCGTATAGGTGTGGCTAGGGTTCCAGAAGGATCAGGTGATAGTATTGCTGATGCCGCTCGGAAAGCTTCGGAGAGATTAAAGTCTCTTGCTCCACAGTCTGAACTTAGCTCGTCTTCTGATGCTATGACTGATGGACATGAAAGGGTGCGAGATGAGGTGTCTGATACATTAGTTGATACTCCTCTGAGTCCTCCTAGACCGGATAATGGTGGATCTGTATATCAATCAGCTTTCAAGATTTACCACAAAGAGAATGAACAAGAGTAGTCCTGCAAATTTTGACTGATGGAGTAATGAGTCCTTCACTCTTAAAGAGAGTGTTTGTAATTTTTGTATAAATTATTTGTTCAAAAAAATAGTAAATACTAAAAAACCCCTCCCTAGACTCTTTCGTTTCCTCAGAGTGACGGGAGGGGATTATATTTAGATTCTTAGAGGATTCCTCCTGTAGAAAGAACTCCAGCAAAGATGAGACTTACGATGGTCATGAGCTTGATCAAGATGTTGATCGAAGGACCAGAAGTGTCTTTGAATGGATCACCGACAGTGTCACCGACCACAGCAGCTTTGTGAGGTTCAGATCCTTTACCACCGTGATGACCTTCTTCGATGTATTTCTTAGCGTTATCCCAAGCACCTCCAGAGTTTGCCATAGAGATAGCAAGCATGATTCCCGTCACGAGAGCTCCAGCGAGGAGACCTCCGAGAGCAGCGGTACCGAAGAGGTAACCGACAAGGACAGGAGAGACCACAGCGAGGATACCAGGAGCTACCATTTCTCGGAGAGCGGCAGCAGTAGAGATATCGACACATTTTGCAGAGTCACCTTGAGCTTTTCCTTCCATGAGTCCATCGATGGTTTTGAATTGATGTCGTACTTCTTCGATCATAGCGAAGGCAGCACGTCCAACAGCTCCCATAGTCATAGCTGAGAAGAAGAAAGGTAGGATACCTCCGATAAGGAGACCGATCATGACTTTAGGTTCTGCTACGTTGATACTTTCGAGGTTTGCTTTTTCTGCAAAGGCTGAAAAAAGAGCAAGTGCAGTAAGGGCAGCAGATCCGATAGCGAATCCTTTACCGATAGCTGCAGTAGTGTTTCCAGCTGAATCAAGAGCGTCAGTTTTCTTTCGGATTTCTGGACCGAGTCCTGCCATTTCAGCGATACCTCCAGCGTTGTCTGCTACTGGACCGTAAGCATCGATAGCGAGTGAAATACCGAGAGTTGAAAGCATCCCTACAGCAGCGATAGCGATCCCATAGAGACCTGCATATGTGAAACTGATGTAGATAGCTGCACAGATGAGAAGTACTGGAATAGCTACTGATTGATATCCAAGAGCAAGACCATTGATGATCGCTGTAGCAGCTCCTGTTTCAGAAGCTTCAGCAAGTTTTTGTACCGGTGAGTATTCAGCAGCTGTGTAGTATTCGGTCACGAGACCGATGACGACACCTACTACTAGTCCAGAGACAATAGCTATGAAAGCGTTTGTACCATCAGACCCGAGGAAGTGTTGAGTGAGAAACCAAGCGACTCCGATCATGAGTACAGATGCAACAGCGAGACCTTTTTTCAGGGCGCTGTGGATATGTTTTTCAGATTTTGCTCGTACGAAGAATGTTCCAATGATAGAACACACAATACCAGCAGCAGAGATACTGAGAGGAAGGAAGACACCATCCATTCCGAAGATAGAGAATCCAATCACCATAGCGGCGATGATAGATCCTACATATGATTCGAAAAGATCAGCACCCATACCGGCTACATCTCCTACGTTGTCTCCTACGTTGTCAGCGATTACCGCTGGGTTACGAGGATCGTCTTCTGGGATACCGGCTTCGACTTTACCGACGAGGTCAGCTCCGACATCTGCTGCTTTGGTGAAGATACCTCCACCTACACGAGAGAAAAGAGCGATAGAACTGGCTCCAAGTGCGAATCCAGTGAGGAGATCGAGAGCAGCTGCTGTTTCGATACCCATACTTGTCGTGAGGACATAGTAGACGACGGTGAGTCCGAGTAGACCGAGACCTACTACTGAAAGACCCATAGTTGCTCCAGAGCTGAAAGCTACTCGTAAAGCAGCGCTGAGACTTTCTTTAGCTGCATGAGTTGTTCGGACGTTGGCAGCAGTAGCTGTTTTCATTCCGATGTATCCAGCAGTAGCTGAACAGATCGCTCCTACGATGAAGGCGATAGCAGTATACATTCCTTCATTGAGTACAGTGTCAGATTTATCGAGAGCGAACCAAAGGATGGCAGCCACGATGATAACGAAGACTGAAAGTACTTTGTATTCTCGTGTCAAAAAGGCCATAGCCCCTTTTGAGATCTCATTGGCTATGTTGGTCATCTTTTCATCACCAGTAGATTTTTTGTTGATGATCTTGGTAAAGACCAGGGCGGATATCAGTGCGAGCACACTAGCTCCGATAGCATAATAGAGTTCCATATTGAAAAAGGGTTAAATTGGCAAATCGGTGGAGATTGTAGCAGGAATTTTGTTTGTTTGTCTATATAAAGGTAAGTAGGGAGGTAGCTTGTAGGGAAGTAGGGGAGGTAATGTCCAGAGTCCAGAGTCCAGAGTCCAGAGTCCAGAGTCCAGAGTCCAGAGTCAAGAGTCCAGAGTCAAGGGTCCAGAGTCCAGAGTCGAGTGTTGATGATTTTTCTTTATACTCTTTACACTCATTAAAATCTTTCTAGCTATTGTGATTGGAAAATGAAAAGTGAAAATTGTAAATTGATACACCTTTGTCTTCGAAGAAGCTGGGTGTAGCTTGGATTTGTCTTTCAAATTGTACAAAATGCAAGTTTACTCAAAGACCGATGCCCGTCAAAATTTTGCCGCTTTGTATAATGCGGTAAACTTCGGTGGATCTGTGATTGGAGTTGGAAGAGGGAAGATCCGAGTAAATGGAAAAATTCTTCCAGAAGTCTTGATGGTAAGGATGCCGACGCCAGATGATATAGAGCTCCTTAAAACTGATGAGCGTGGATTTGATGTTGCCCTTAAAGAGTGGTTGATGGAGAAGATCGTGAAGGAGCTGGAATAATTTGGCTAATAGCTAATAGTAAATACAAAAAACACCTTGTTGGTGCTTAGAGTATTACACATAATTTTAGAGCCATCAGCCATCAGCCATCAGCCATCAGCCATCAGCCATCAGCCTCTACTTTTTCAACTTCTTATTCAATGTTTTCTTTGCGCTACTGACTTTCTTTTTCGCAGTTGTTTTTGCTTTGCTGAGTTTTTTCTTTCCAGTTGCTTTCGCTTTTTTGCTGGCTTTCTTTATTTCCTTCTTGGCTTTTTTGACTTCTTTTTGGATTTCTTCTTCAGCCATGGACTTGAGTTCTTTCATTTTTGATTTGGCTTGTTTTCCATATTTTTTACCAGCTTTCTCCATTTCTTTACGAGTGTCTGCGAGTCCTTTCTGAAGTGGCCCTTTTACAGTAGCCCAGAAGTTTTTGAAGAGTTCTTTTGCTTCTTCTCCTACAACTTCTGCTTTGTCTTCTGTTGATTTTTTTGCATTTACCTTTGATCGTATCTCGTCTCCTTTTTTAGTTGAGAAAAACATTCCAAAGATTGCACCGGCGCCAAATGTGATGGCTGCTAAGATTTTACGCATGATTTGAATATTAAGAGTCTTTACTACACTCAATCATACTTTCTTCTTTTATCTTTTCAATGAACTGAGATAGCCAGGAGAGAAATCTTGTTTCTTTCTTATACCACTTTGCTTTTGACAATCTTTTGGAGCGTTAAGTCTTGATGAGCTGTGATCAGTAAATCTTTGAGGTCTTACACTTAATGTTTGACTTTTATAATAAATATTATATAATACACTACTCTTATCTTAATATCATTCATTATCATTTCCAATGAAGGACCGAGGAAACCCATCTTTGCACGACGTTTTTATGATCATGCTCTCAGATATGATGGCTCTTGAGCGCAATATGTCTCATATGCAGCCTACGCAAGTAAAACGACAACTTCGTAGTATTGCTGGGCAAATGAGTGACTATCTCCCTGAAGTGGAAGAATTTGATCAAATCCAGGATAAGGTCATTGAGTTGGAGAGACGGGTGAGGATTTTGGGATTGGGAAGGGAGGGGTCTGAAGGATTCTAAGGACCATAAAGATCTTAAGGAGAGAGGGAAATTTTTAGAATTATCAAATTTTCGGAATTTTCGAATCAATTAACTACTCTGCAATGAAAGGACTACAACAACTCAATGAAGGAGTGCCATCAGTTTGTGAGCTGACTGATGTCGTACCTGATGGAACTATAGAAGGAGCTCGAAATGAACAGAGTATTCGTATTAAATCGGTGCTTTCTTTCTTAAAAGCTTCGCAATCTGCTTACTAAGCTCAGGCTAAAAACATCAGCTAAGGCCTCCTCAATGAGTGGGTCTTTTTTGTTTTTCTTGATAGGCTAAGGATGTAATTTTTCTTATGTCATACCACTACAATACTGCTCAGCCTAGCTCTCATCAAAAAGGGTCTTTCTTGTCTGCTTTAAGAGATCCTTCTTTGTACCTTCTCTTGATGACTAATATAGGAGTGGGATTTTGGGCTTATTACAGTGCTTGGCCATTGCTTAATCTGATCCTTATTTATTGGTGTCAGAGTGTGATCATTGGATGCTTTACTTTTTTTCGGATGATTCGTTTGAAGAATTTTTCTACTAAGGGAGTGAGGATGAATGGACAATCTTTACTTGCAAACATGTCTTCTAAACATAAGATGGCCTCTTTTTTTGCCCTGCATTATGGTCTTTTTCATTTGGTGTATTTCGTCTTCATTGCCGTGATGATAGCTGCTTATGACGGACTTGATCTTTGGGGAGTGGTTTTAGCGGTATTTGGATTTTATGTGAATCACCGCTATTCCTTTTATCATCAAGAATCTTACAGATCGAATGCTCCGAATATAGGTCTCCTTATGGTGTACCCATACGCAAGGATTCTGCCGATGCACTTAGTGATTGTTTTTGGGATGAGTTTGCAGATGGAAGCTGTGACGCTTTTGATTTTTGTTTCTTTGAAAACACTGGGAGATATAGTCATGCATATGATCGAACATCGTCTTTGGCTCAGGTAGTTGTTATTTAGATGGCGACTCTACTTGTTCTTGAGAGAGGTGATTTAATATATAGTAAACAGTGTAGCCTCCTGCTATGAAGGTAAGTATGAGTATCAATGCTTGAATGAAATGGTTTGGACTTTTGTGATCTGTCTCTCCTGATACAGGAATGCTTTTATGGGTTTCTCTTTGTATTGTGAGATTAATACGTCCGTGTATTTCGTGAGAAAGTTGACTGGAGCGGATACGTTTGTTTTTATCGCGATTCAGCATTTGGAGCAGGAGTTCATTGATGCATATAGGTCGTTGGTGGCGATCAAGTATGCTGGGATTTCTTGTTCTGGATTGTTGTTAAAACTATCTACCAGTTCTTGGTATTTTTCTGCGCCATCTTTTGCATATATATATGCTCCTTGTTGACTGAGTAACCGTGCTGCTGCTTCATCATTTGTTTGAGCTATATCTGAAATCTTGTACATTAGTTCTTGCAGTTGCTGTTCTACTTTGATTACTTTCTCCCAACGGGATGCTCTTCTGACCATCATGTTGGCTGTATGTGGTGCAATATCAACAATTTTTTTTGCTTCATGAAAAATAGGAAGGTAGGAAACGTGACCGAAACCATCTTTTATTGATCCGATGAATGTGAATTCTTGGTGTTCAGAACCCATCAGCAGATCTCCACTTATACGAAGATCGGAGTCTTCTGTTCCTTTTTTAATAGACAAAGCGAGTTGATACGCTGACCTGGAATAATCGAGGAAGCGGTTGTGGTTGAGCTCTAACTGGAGTTCGAATGCAGCTTTTTGATACATGGTGTTTGTTCTTTCTTGAGAGTCCTTTTCCTTTTGGCTTCCTTGAAGACTATGAGGATATTTCCCTTTAAAGGGCTCTAAAATATCATAAATATTTTTTATTTGTTGATGGGCTTGTTCGGGTTTTTCTTCGAGGTAGTGGCTAAATCCTAATTCCTGAGCAGTAGTGCTGCGTTGGATATTACTCACAAAAGTTTCGAAATTATCATTGTATGGATAGATTCCTTCTAGAAATTTTTGCAGTGCATTAGATTGGTAGATGGCTTGTCTTTCCACTGGGCTGGGGGTTTTTTCGAATGGAGAATAATCCCATTTTTTTGGATTGGTATCAGCAAGACATATGAGTGAAGCAAAATTATCTATTTCGTTGCTTGCAACTCGAAGAAAAATTTCACTGTCGAAAGCCTCGTTTTTGGAAAGGTGTTCTCTGAGAAGTTCATAAACGCTTTTTAGAGCAGGTTTTCCGGCCTGTTTAAGGATCGTTTGTAGATTGAGATAGGATGTTACTTGGCTAGCATTTGCGATACTTCCATGCTGTCCACACATTCTAATCAGATCTTCTTGAGTAAAATTTACATAATTATCTATACCGATTTCACCTAACTTTTGTATGACTTGATTGCCAGTGTCCACCATGTCATCGACACCGTTGAGGATCTCTTCAGGTTTTTCACCTTCGAATGGGTGGATATAGTGTCGTTCATGATAGAATACTCCCATGTCTTTTTCCTTCTTTATATATTCTGGGGTGTCACGGTCATCGCTATTTACTAGTCCTTTCCAGTTGAATGGCATTTTCCTTCATTTAAATTATGTAATCATATTATTATACCTCGTTTTTACTGGTTTTTCAATCTAGTACTCTTCCATTGTACTGGTATCTCCTACATCCTCACCGAGTTCTTCTTGTTTCAATACTCTTCTCATGATCTTTCCTGAGCGAGTCTTTGGGAGTTTTTCTCGGAACTCAATTTCTCGTGGGTAGGCGTGGCCGGCCAGTTCTTTCTTAGTGAATTGTTGGATTTCTTCTTTGAGTTTATCTGTTCCTTCGTGTCCTGGATTGAGTTTAATAAAGGCTTTGATGATCGCTCCGCGGAGTTCGTCAGGTTTCCCGATGACACCAGCTTCAGCGACAGCAGGGTGTGCCATAAGGGCTGATTCGACTTCAAATGGACCCACACGTTCACCGGCAGTCTTGATGACGTCATCGTCTCGTCCAATGAACCAAAAATATCCGTCTTCATCGATCATTCCTCTGTCACCGGTCAGGTACCATGAGTGGGATTCTTGGGATTCGTGAGATGCTTGGGATGTTGGGATATCTATGAAATAGGATTCGAATTTTTCTTTGTTTCCCCAGATCATTTTCATTCTGGATGGCCAGAGGCTTTTTAGAGCGATGTTTCCTTCGGTATTTGGTCCGAGTTCGTTTCCTTCATTGTCTATGATCGCTGCTTCGATGCCTGGGAATGGACGTCCCATAGAGCCTGGTTTGATGTCCATACTTGGGTAGTTCGCTATCACGATAGATCCGGTTTCGGTTTGCCAATAGTTGTCGTGGATGGGGAGATTCAGATGTTTTTGTCCCCAGATAATGGCTTCAGGATTCAGTGGTTCACCTACACTGGCCATATAGCGGATAGAGCTCATGTCATATTTTTCGAGGACTTCTGCTTTGGTCATGAGCATCCTGATCGCTGTGGGGGCTGTGTACCAGATCGTTACTTTGTATTTCTGAATAATTTCATACCAGCTGTCAGCATCGAAACGTCCGCCGTGGACGATTTGAGTCAATCCATTCGACCAAGGTCCGATGATCCCATATACAACGCCTGTGACCCATCCTGGATCTGCTGTACACCAGTAGATATCATCTTCATGCATGTCGAGGATCCATTTGGAGGTGAGATGTTGTTGGACGATGTCTCCGTGAGCATGAATGACTCCTTTTGGTTTCCCTGTGGTTCCTGAGGTGTAGAGCATGTAGGAAGGGGAGTCTTCTCCCATGTGGGCGCAGTCGAATGATTCAGAGGCTTCGGAGAGGAGTGAAGAGTAGGAGTGTAGCTTGTAGCTTGTAGATTCTTGCTTTGCATCGTCTACTACGATGACGTGTTCGAGGTGAGGGAGGTTTTCAGCTACTTCGTTTACTCGTTCTAGGAGCTCGGAGTTGGTCACGAGGACCTTGGCTTTAGAATCTTTTAGACGGTCTTCAAGCGCTTCCCGCCCGAAGGCTGCGAAAAGATTTCCAGCGATGGCTCCGAGTTTTAATGTTCCTAAGAAACTGATGTAGAGCTCTGGGATACGAGGTAGAAACATGAAGACTCGATCTCCTTTGTGAATGTCTAGTCCCTCAAGAGCATTCGCAAATTGATTAGTTTTGCCGATGAGGTCGCCATATGTGTATTGGTGTTCTTCATTTTCAGCATCGATGAAGATGAGGGCTGTTTTCTTTTCAGTTGCTGTTCCCTTGTGTTTGTCGAGAGCATTGTACGCGGCGTTCACTGTGCCATCTTCGAAGTATGTGATTTCTTTTTTTGCTTCTTCCCAGTCGAAGTTGTCGTATGTCTTTTGATAATCATCTAGATGTGGTGGTTTTCCAGCCTCAGATTTTTTGATGGTGGGGTATTTCATGGAAGGGAGAATTTAGAGTTTTGAATTTAGAATATTATGAATAATTACTTATCTAGTAAGTATAGCAAATAATCGTGGATTTTTCCATGAGGTACAATGCAGTTTCGGAGCTGGTCAAGCTTACTCGTGTTCGATTTTTACCGGTATCACCCGTGTCCCTTCTTCTTCGAGGATAGGCATTTCAATCCTGAGAATCCCTCTTTTGTAAAAGGCTGAGACTTTTTCTGAGTTTATATTTACTGGGAGTACGACTGATCGGTGGAACTCTCCCCAGAAGCACTCACGAGAAAAGTAGTCTGCTGTGGGGATTTGTTCTGGTTTGTGTCGAAGTCCTCTTATCGTCAAGATATCGTCTGTGATCGAAACAGAAACATCTTCGATGGTCACTCCAGCGATGGGTGCAAGGAGTACCAGCATCTCACCAGAACGATAGACGTCTACCGGTATAGCTGTTGAATCGTCTGTTGCTACTTGGACGGGTTCATTGATTTTTTTAGCGACAAAGATGGAGGACATAAGCTTTTGTGATTAGAGTATTTTGATTGATTCTGCTTTTACTTGAATATATCAAGTATCGCAAAAGAATTTTTAATTTTCAATTTACGAATTTTCAATCAATGTTTAATGATCAATTCAGTAATTTTCAAAAAATGTTCAATGTTAGACTAAATGGTCAATGAATATTGTGATTTGAATGAAAATTGAAAACTAAAAATTGAAAATTTCTAAAGGTATTTCTTGTTCTCATTATGCTCCGCATTCGTCTTCCCGTAGTGGATCTGACCGTCAGCTCCGTGGAGATAGTAATAGTACTCTGAGCTTTCTGGATTGATAGCAGCTTTGAGGGAGCTAAGGCTGAAGTTACTGATAGGTCCTGGGGGGAGTCCTCGAAATTTTCGAGTGTTGTAAGGGGAGTCAATATCCAGATCTTCAAGTGTTAAAGCTCCTGTCCATTTATCTAGGACGAAGCGAACAGTAGCATCTACGCCTAGTCCAATACCTTCGTTAAGTCTCTTCCAGAGGATCCCTGAGATGATTGATTTTTCAGAGTCTTTTCGAGATTCTTTTTCGATGAGTGAAGCCATAGTTACTATTTGGTGGATGGAGCGGCCAGCTTGGGCGATTTCTGACCTGAGACCAGAGTCGAGTTTGTTTTCGAAGTTATTGAGCATACGATTGTAGAGTCCCTGAGGAGTGATAGTTTCTGGATCCACGAAGTAGGTGTCAGGGAAAAGGTATCCTTCATAACTTTGATTTGCTGGCTTTGAATCGAGGAAGCTTTTTCGTTCCGATGGTTCGCAGTTTTCAGCGCAATCACGGAATGAACCTTCTGGAAGGACATTGTTTTTTGCCAAGTATTCATCGACTTGCTTGATGGTGAGTCCTTCTCTTATCGTGAGGACGATTTCATCTCGCCGAGATTTCGTCAGGAACTCAGCTATCTCGGGAATGGTGTATGATTTTTTTAAAACAAATTTCCCTGCTTCCAGCTTAGGAGCGATGTTCTCTTCTTTAATATATTTGTAAAAAGCCCATTCTGCGGGGATTAATTCAAGTTCTGCCAAGCGCGCTGAGATGCTTTGCCCATTTTCACCTGCTTCTATGTTGAAGTTTACTCGAGCGCTTGATTCTTCATCCACTGGAGTGACGAGGTATGTTTCGTATGCCTGTTCGTAATAAAAATAGCTTCCTATGCCGCCGATGATGGCGATGATAATGATAAGTGAGAGGAGTTTTTTCATGAGTTTAGCTGGAGGCTAGAGGCTTGAAGCTGGATGCAAAATTATATTCTGAATATTTAAGAATTCTTTTGCTTAATAGTCTAGAATTGAGGGTCGAGGGTCAAGGGATGTGGCTTGAATTTGTGATTCAATATTTCTTGGTCTTCACAAAAAGACTCTCAGTTCCTTTAGTTCTTTAGGGTCCTTAGAGTCTTTAAGATCTTTTCTATGCTTGAGGAGCTCCTCCTGGTCCACCGAGTCCCATACCTCCCATGATTTCTTTCATCTTATCAGCTGCGATAGCTTGAGATTTTTGGATGGCTTTATTCATGGCGATGACGACATCTTGTCCCATTTGAGTACTGTTTCCGTTGTAGTGCTCGAGGTTAATCTCAGTAGAGATTACTTTTTGTTCACCGTTGATAGTGACTTTTACACCAGCTTCAGTTGATTCGATATGGATGTTAGCAAGTTCGTCTTTTATTTTTTTCGCTTCTTTTTGCAATTTGTAGAGGTCTTTTGCTTGGTCAAACATTCCCATGGGATTTGTGTTATGAATATGATTTTGCGGGGATTATTATAGGGGGATTTAGGTCGCTAGTCTAGAGTCAGTGGTCGGTAGGCGAGGGCCAAGAGCTGATGGCTGAGAGCTTATGGCTTATAGCCTTTGTTTTGCATTTCGAATTTTTTTCTGAAATTTTATTGGTCATTGTGATTTGTTCATTGGTCATTACTTTCTTATTGATTAAACTGCTTCAAATCCACCAAGGGTAGGATATCATCTGGTAATACTCCCCAGTTGATGTCATCAGCCATTTTTTGGACGAATTCGAATTGGATCACTTGTGGGTTTGCTCGCAGTGTTTCACCTTTTAGGCGAATAGCTTCCGCTTCTGCTTCTGCTTCGATGATTTTTCTTTCTTTTACCTTTTCAGCTTCTTGTCGCTCGTACTCTGCTTTTTGGATACGTTGTTGAGCGATTTGTTTGTCTTCGATAGCTTGGAGGTAGATATCTGAGAAACGAATGTTTCTGAGGAGGACGTTTTGGAGTTCTAGTTTGTTTTCTTCGTAGAGTGTCGTGAGTTGTTCTTTCATCTTTAATTGAGCTGCTGTACGGCTTTCTTGAGTGAAGAGTTGGGTAGAGTCATATCCGGTGATGACGTCACGAGCGACGTTTCGTATACCTGGACGGATTACTTTTGAGGCGTAATCAAGACCTACATTTTGATAGATCCAAGCGGCATCTTTCCCTGCTATTCGAAATTGAATCGTAATATCAGCGTAGACTTTTTGCCCATCTTTTGTGAGAGACTCTATTGAGTCGTCACCGTAGTTTTCACCTTCATCTGGATCGATACTCATCGTATAAGCTTGCAGACGTGTATCCATTTTTTCAATCACTTGCCAGAAGGGTATTTTGAGATGAAGTCCTTCAGGGAGGCTTTCGGAAAGTACTCCACGTCCACGATCATAGATCACCCCGACAGATCCAGCTGGTATAGAGGTGAAACCATCGATGACGATCATGACTGATGCCAAGATGAGGATACTGGCGATTGAGAGTTTAAGTTTTGGGAATTTCATGTTGGGGAGTAAGGATTTTAACGAGTTTAAGGAGTGTAAGGGTGATTTTGCAGGACTTTCATGACTGTCAGGATGATCAGGAGGGGGAGATTTTACGTCTATGATCTTGCCGTATTTCCAGTAGGCTTTGATCTCTTCCTTATAGGTTTTCCATATCCAGTAGAGGATAAAGATGAATATCCCAAAACGACCTAAGAAGATACTTAGGGCGATGAAGGTGAGGATGTCGCTTCTATTAAAAGGAGTGTTGTTCATAGATTACATTGTGCCTAGTGGAGATCAGTAAGTCAATATGTGATCCTTTGTGCCGAGTTTTATGAAATATTTAGGAAATATTGAGTGACTCCAAAATAGAGCCCGACAACAGCTAAGATATTGATGCAGATGATGATGATCACGGGAATCATTTGTCTTTTTTGGAATTCTTCAAAATTGGTCATTTTTAAAGCTTTCCAGCTCATCCTCCGACCATGGACCCAAAGCTTGAAGAAGATCACGATGTTTAATATCGGGATGAGTGATAAGAATGCCCACAGATAAAGCCCTGTACTGAGAGGCCAGATGAAGCTTCCGAAGAAGGCTCCCCAAGATAGTCGATCGATGGATTCGAGTTCTTCGACACTGAGATTGGCAAAAGCAGGGTCTTTTAACAGATCAGTCGCTTTGTGGTCAGCAGTGATGATGTAGTAGATCCCCAATGGCCAGAATAGGAAGACTGACCCCACAACGGTTAGTATTCCGATAAGTCCAAGGAAATAATTGATGCTTCCTCTTATAAGACCTATAAGCGTGTCGCTTTCCGGACCTGCTAATTCAATTGGGCTTGTTATGATTTCATTGAATGATTCTTGAGCAAGGGTTTGAGGGATGACGTTGAAGTTCAAAGAAAGCTCAGTTGGGATGGCAGCTTGTAAGAGAGTATTGATGATTATAAAGCTGAGGAGTACTAGTCCTACTATGATGAAAGGAAGGATAATCAGGATGATACCTTTTGTTTTGCGATTCATAGTGTGATGAGTTCATATTTATAGGCCTATCATAGATGAACTGTTGTTATCCAGGAAAGAGTTTTTGAGTTTCATAGAGGATGAGGGCGGCTTCGCCTCTACTCATTATTTTATCTGGATGAAATTGAGTTGTTTTTGGGATGATCCCATTCAGTAATGCGAAGCTGATCTCTGAAAGGTTTTTTGAAGAACTGGAAAGATCTGTGAATTGATTGAGTGCTGACAACTCTGTAGGTTCAAGATAATAAGGGAGATCTTTCACGAGTGTAGAAATGAACTCAGATCGGGTTTGCTTATTGTAGCTTTCGTCTGCTTTAAAACTGTTATCGGTATGACCAGTGATGAGGCCTTGTTGAGTGAGTACTGTGACAGCTTCGCGGAGGATGGGGGAGTGGATGTCGGGGTAGAGATGGTCGATGGTCTGTTGTCGATAGTCAGTGGTCTTGGATTGTGTTTGAAGTGCTTGGTATTTGAGGGTCGAGAGTCGAGGGTCAAGGGTCGAGAGTTTTTTTGTTTGATTGATTTGAATCCTTTTGTTCCATAACACTACTCCATCTTCTGACTGTATTGTGAGTTTGATGGACTCTATTTTGCTGAATTTTCCTGACTTAATTTGGCAACTCATCATGAGTTGGGAGCTACTGGGTTCAAGGGTGTTTTTTAGATCAAGACAATCTGGGCTGGAGATTTCTAGACTCTCTAATAGATTTACTCCGCGGATATCTAAGAGCACTGATGTGCTGTTGGCCCAACTTGCTTGGATATCATAGACTTCGATGAGTTTTGATTGGAAGCTTTCTAGGAGTTCTTCTTTTTTCCCATCGATGACTTGGAGTTCTTGTAGGGAAGCTTTTTTGAGGAGGCATATACCTGTGAAGTTTTCTGAGCTGCCATAGCTGATCGCTATTTGGGCACAATCATTTGATGTGAATTTTAGATCATAGGGCAAGTTTTGACCTTGTATTTCGATAGTTTGGTGACGATTGCTTCGACTAATGCTTCCTACTTCAATCTGCTTTATCTCCGGAGGACCTGAGATCTGATAGAGTCCGTCTTCTCTCAAGTATTGAAATTGGAACTGTTCTTCTTCACGGATGAAGTCGTAGAGTGAGGAGATGAATTGTACTGTTTGCTCGGAGAGGAGTTCATTCTTGTTTTTTTGTTGGGTTTTGATATGGAGTTTTCTTGTTTTTAACTTTGTAAAGAAGTCATCGAAATCTTGCCAGAGTTCTTCTTTTTTCTTCCGGTCATCTATGGAGTATCTTTGTTCTAGACTTAAATACGTGCTTTGTTCTTCTTTGCTGAATTGAGGAGTGCATCGAAATTGGAAACTGCTATGGGTATAGCTTTCTGGGATGACTTCAACAGCTCCATTCTTCCCATGTCCTTGGCAGTCTTCCATCCAGATGAGGGGGATTTTGTCGTCACTATATGGGAGACGATTTCCTGTCACAGTGAAGAGCGTTTCTTGGCCAATGATGGCTTCATTTGGTGAAATACTTTCAACTTTCGTTTCTTCATCATGGATCATCGTGATATATCCAGAGAGGATGATGTTGTCCTTATCTTGCTCATCTGTGAGTTCATTTATTCCTTGCTTGTTAAAGCGTGAACGTGTTTTGAAAAAGAACTGATGAGAAGAAGTTCCATCTGTTTTAGGACTGATGAAGCATTCAAAAGTCACTTTGTTGTAGAGTTGTTCGAGTATTTTGAAGCTTTTATTTTCACAGTTTTCGATGAAAAAAATTGAGCTACGGTGTACGTTCTTCCCGGTAATACTGAAACGAGTAGGGATGTTGTAAGTGGCTTGAAGAGGAGACAATTGAGGTGAGGAAATACCATAGTTGATACTCAATGTATCCTGGTAAAGTGTCTGATTGTTTTTGTTAATACTGATGGCGAGTTCTTGCTCGTTTTCTTGTTCGACAGGACCAAGGTTCAGCGGGAGTTGGCAGCGGACAATGATTTTTGTGGGACTGAGGTAGCTGAATTGATCTTCAAAATCACAAGCTCCGTCTTGGCTGCTATCACTTTGTGATTGGACTGAGATGTCGAGATCTGTACTTAGGCCAGTCCCTGTGATGCTCAGATCTAATGCTTCTCCAGGATGTGGAGGGATGAACTGTACATCGTTGATGTTGAGATTCTCAGGATTGTGAGTGAGTTCAAAATGTAACTTCAGTTGGCCATCTTTTTGATAGAGGTTAGGGAAAACTGCTTCATGTATTCCTTCCTTATCTATTATTTCACAATCTATAGACGCTGATTGCTCATCGATTAACTTGAGTTCTTGATCAGTGCAGAAGGGGAGTTCAAAATCAGAATCTTCGTAGAAGTATTTTCCTTTGAATAAAAATTGTGTACGACTTCCTGGTTTTACTACTAGGGGACTGACAGAATGTACTTGTTCTATTTCTGGGATGTAGGGGTATTTCCCGAAGTGATTGTTGGCGTAGAGGGAGTTTTTATCTATGAGTCGAGTTTCTGAATGAATTGTTTCTAAGGAGGATGGTGCCTCGAGATTATCTATTTCTGGGTTTGAGTTTCCTGTATTGCGGAGCTCGAAATGGAGATGTGTTCCAAGGTTATTGTCATGAAGACAAGGTTCCCTGCCACTCTCTATATGTCCGGTATCTCCCATGAGTCCGAGGATCTGAGCCTGTTCGACATCATCACCTTTTTTTATATAGATTTTACTGCTGTCATTGATCATGTGGGCATAGTATCCAATGCTTCCGTCGTTGTGCTTTAGGATTACATGGGCCCCGTATCCTGCTTCTTCTTTATGTCGAGCTGAAAGGTAGGTGACCTTCGAGACGGTTCCTGATTGTGAAGCGAGTATGGGAGCTCCATAGCTCCAGCAACGAGCTTGGGTGATATTAGTGTCTTCTAGATTAGGTATTTTGGATGCTTGATAGTCTAAGCTGAGATCATCGTAATGAATGTAACTGTCGTGCCCTGAGGTATCTCTGGTGATGATGAAGGTTCCTTTGGGTAGAGGGGTGACGAAAACTGCGAAACTGTTTTGTAATAAGTCCCAAGGACCAAATCCCAAAGTCCAAAGGAGAGTAAAGAAGATGAGGAAACTTTTCATGAATTGGTTAGTTGTTGGGAACATTGATTAGAGGTTATGGATTGGCGAAGAATGTTATCCTCGTTTTCAGAGAGTAGTCATGCTGAAACCGTCGATGACAGTGTCGACGTGCTGCTGACATTCGGTTTCTTCTTTTGTCGGAGAATGTCCGTGAAGGGTTAGGACATATCCTGTGTCTGTGATGAAATAGGGGGTGGCCCCTGTCTTAGGGAGACCTATTTCTTTCAACACTTCTTCATCCAGCATGTAAGTGAAGGTATGTAAATAGTAGTCGTAGCCTTTTTTTTCACTGATCTTTTCCCAAGATTGTGATTCAGCAGGAAACATCGACCATTCATCGATCATGAGATTTTCTTCGAAAAATTGTTGAGGGTCTCCTTCATAGGGATAGCGTAAGAAATCTACGAAGCATCCATCTTTAAATTGCAAAGAGAGTTGTCCGCTGACGAGTTCTGATTTCATCAAGCCTGAGTCTTTGGGGAGATCTATTTGAGCGCCGGCAGTCTGTTCGTAGACGATACCTTGATAGCTGATCGCTGGCTTGGGGATGGCTGGAGAGTCGTAGATATTGAGTGGATCGATGCTGATGATGGATTCTGGGGGAATGAAGGGGGTCGAGGGTCTAGGGTCTAGAGTCGAGGGATGTTTTGCAAGGTATTGTGATATTTTGTAGATTATTTCAGTAGCGTCTGCTCGGAGCATGGGTTTGTGGAGTTGTAATTGATTGGTTTTGGGGAGAAAGTTTAAAGTGAAGGCTTTGCTGATAGCTTGCATGTACCACTCATTTGCATCGAGATCTTCATATTGAGTAAGGCTCGCTGTGTTGGATCCATTGATCTTGTCGTAAAATGGGAGAGCTTTCATAGCCATCTTGATGAATTCAGCTCGATTGACGTCTTGGCCGGGCTTGAAGGAGCCGTCGGGGTAACCGGAGATGATGTTTTGTTCTTTTGCGATTCTTATATATGGCGTGAACCAGGTATTGTTGGGGACATCTCTGAAGGGAGTATTGAGAGTATTAGGAGTATTGGGAGGATTTTGCTCGATTGTTTTGAAGATGATTTTTAGGGCTTCGGCGCGGTTGATACTTTGCTCGGGTTTGAAGGAGCCGTCTGGGTAGCCGGAGATGATGTTTTTTTCGCTTAAGTATTCTAGGTAGGTCTCGAGGACTGATCCGGGGTGGATGTCGGAGTAGGCGGATGCGAGCTTAGGGATCGTAAAGAGTGTAACGAGTATGAGGAGTGTAAGGATCTTAAAGACCTTAAAGATCTTAAGGAGAATAAATGTTGGGTTCATTGGGTTTTATGAAGAATACTCATCTAGGCTAGCAAGTGAAGGTTAAGGGAAGATTAAATGTGGAGGGGAAATTTTCAATTTTCAATTTTCAATCTATATTCAATATTCTATGCTCATTGATCATTGTTATTTGATTGGAAATTAAACATTGAAAACTGAACATTTTATAAACCTGTTTAAAAAAACCCTGCATCTTATGATGCAGGGTTTTTTTATTGTTTTCTCAGCTGATCTCTAGAAGAATACTTCGTCTTCTAAGTAATCGACGTCTCCGGATTTTGGTCCTGAGAGCTTGGTGAAGTTGAGTGATTTCACGGTATCGAGATCATATGCTCTTACAAAGTCTGGAGAGACTGAGTAGAGGAAGTCTCCGATATAGAGCATTCGTTGGATGTTTCGTCCGAAGTCTCCGTAGAAGTATTCACCTGAGTTTTCGAAGATTGAATCGTCTTCGTAGTGAGTGACTTTTCCTTTTACTGTGAAGCCATCTTCAAGGTTTATGTCATAGACGATCCCTCCTGAGAAGACTGTGCTGATGTCTCCGTATTCTGGGAGGACGTTTTCACAAGAAGCGACGAGATCTACGACACGTTCAGCTTCTGTTACATTTTTTTCACATCCAAATGGACAATTGTCGTAAGTGAAATCTGAACAGTCTTTCCTTGAGAGATCTTCGGTGATCGTCACTGGGAAAGCGAGGAGGTTTTTACTCTTATCAAAAAGAATGGCTTTGTGGTTGTAGAGCAGTTCGCTTGTTGTCCCACGGGCTCCGATGATTTCTTTATGGGTTTCTTTAGGGTCACTGACGTCTGTGACATCGAAGATAGAGACTTTCATTCCTAAGAGGAATTCGTTGGTAAGACGATCTGCAGTTTCTGCTCGTGGATCGACTTCTCTTCCAAATCCAATCAAATGATTTTCATCGTATGGATGGAGGTAATCAGACCATCCTGGGATCTTGAGCTTCCCAAGGATTTTTGGATTTTGATTGTTTCTGAGGTCGATGACGAAGAGAGGATCAACGTTTTTGAAGGTGACCATGTAGGCTCTATTTCCTACAAAACGAACTGATTTAATACTTTCTCCTGGAGCAATCTCTTCTACTGATCCGACGATTTGCATATCGTCTTGATCGAGGACGTAGAGATTGTTGTCTCTTATGGATCCCTCTCGAGAACTGTATCGGTCTCGAGTGGTAGCGATCCGGAAGTGGCCTCTGGATTCATCCATAGAAAACTGATTTAAGATGTTTCCTGGGACCATTCCTTGGTTTTGGTATTCGATTTCGTCTTCACTTAAGGCAAATCGGTACACTCTCGTACTGCTTTCTGATTCATAAATCTCATCTTCTTCGTCTTCAAACAGTGTTTGTCCGTAGTGTGGAGTGGCGACGTAGAGATTTTCTTTTGATGAATAGATGTTTTGACTCGATCCAAGGAGGACTTTTCTGTTGAGCTTTTTACTGTTGTCTGAGATGTCGAGACCTGCGACGATGAGGTAGTTTCGATCTTGGAAACCTGGGAAGTATTGGATACCCATACATCGAGCAAGTGGTCGATCGATGTCTCCCTGTGCAGAGTCTCGGAAATGAGGGATGATCACGTCTGCAGATTCATTTTCTTGTATTCCGTAGTATGGAATCCATTGATTGACGACGAAATAGACGTTTTTTCCTACTTTACGAGAGTTTGAATAATCACCTTCGATTTCGATACTTCGTTGTTTGACGGGTGCTGCTCGGTCGCTGATGTCATAGACGTAGGCTTTCATTCGGTTTTCGTTGAAGCTTGGACCTGGCCAGATGCTCATCCTGTCAGCTGCGAATCCAGTTGCATCAGTGTTTATTGGTTCTACAGGGAATCTTTTTGAATAGTTTCGTTGTCTCCAGACTTGACCGATGATCACCATTTGATCTTCATCAACGTACATTTCCGTAGGGTTGAAATCTTCGTCGTCTACTTCGATAGTGCTAAGTTCTTTCATTCCTTCTGCAGGGAAGGCTTCAACAATCCGAATAGTGCTTCCTTTGATGAGATAGATATATTTTCCGTCATTTTTCACGATATCTGCTTCGTCGACTCCTTGGACTTGGACATTGGTCTGAGAAAAGTCATCAGACCCACTTCCTTCTCCAGAAGTAGCTTTGCTTTCAGCACTTACTGCGAGTGGAGCTACAGAATCTTCATTGTCGAAAGCTCTGTTACTAGTGGCTCCGACGCTTTCTTCCATCATGTCTCCATCGAGCTCCATGATACCTGGTCTTCCAATACCAAAATATGCTTCGTCGTTGAGTTGAAGTTTTTCTATAAGGGCATCACAAGAATTGATCTGAGGAAGATCGATGGCTCGACTGTCGAATTCCTCTAATTTTGTGAGCTTAATACTTGATTCATTGGCGATTTTTTCTTTTGCAGCATGGATCATGAGAGCCATTTCTCCACGAGTGATTGCTTTAGGAAAACTTCGGATACTTTCTGGGACACCATTGCGCTCAGCAAGTGCTCTAATGAAAGGAGTGAACCATTGATCATCAGATTGACTGGTGTTTTTTAGTCCGACGGCGTTAGAGATTATCTTTGCGGCTTCAGCAAAATTCACTGCTTCGGTCGGTCTAAAGGTCCCATCAGGATATCCTTCGAGGATACCTTTCTCTACTGCTATACAGACATACTTTGCAAACCAATCCGTCATTTTTACATCAGGGAAATGCATGGTCGTCCATCCTTTGAGGTCTTTGTTTTCCCAACAATCGTTTATCTCTTGTTCAGAATATTGAGCTTCAACCATGATTTTGACAAGCTCTGCTCTGTTGAGCTGATAGTCTGCCCTAAACTCTCGTTCTTCACTTCCTTCGATCTCGTATCCTTGGACAATATTATTTTCTTTTAAATACTGTATATCCTGTAAATATTCGTGATCGTGATAGACATCGATAAAAGGAACCTCGTCTGGTTCAGCAGCCAAGCTGACTTGAGGAATGCTTATAGAAGTTGCCATGAGGCTGAAGAGCGTCATGAGGCTTACAAAACGTTTCATAAAAATTTGAGTTAAAAACTACACATGTCTTGATACGGAGTGTAATGGATTTCGTTACGAGTAATCTTGGGAATGGGCTTGCGGAATCTAGAGGATGGTAGCTGGTAGCTTGTAGAAAGGAATAGGAACTTAGTTTGTAGACTTAGAATTTGGAATTTAGGCTTATGAAGGAGCTTGAAGAGGTTCTAAGTGGCTCTTAAGTTTGTTTTTTGAGGTCTTGGTATACGCTGCCCCGTGGTCCGATGAGGACTATTGTTATGATGATCTTCTTTCCTTCTCTTCTGTATATTATACGGTAGCTTGCTAGTCTGATCTTATAGTACCTTGAAAAAGGTCCACTTAATTGAAGTCCTAAAGAAGGATTTTCTTTGAGTTTTTCTATTACTACTACGCACTTTTTTTGAATAGATTTAGGCAGCTTTTCGAACCCTTTTAGGGCTTGTTTTGTGAAGATCACTGTAGCCATGTTTTTTCTTAATTTCTTCAAAAGATATGAGTTCTCCTTTTTTGATTTGTTTCTCAGACAAAGCGAGCTCTTTAAGAGCCTCTTTGTCTTGCAGGAGATAGAGGGTTTCTATGAGGCTTTCGTAATCATCATAAGCCATCAGCATTGCTGCATTATCTCCATTTACAGTGATGGTGTATTGAGTGCCTTCTTCCTGAGCGCTTTGTACAAGCTTTGAAAGATTTTTTCTTGCTGTACTGAGTGCTTGTGCATTCATTTCTAGATTTTAAATGCTATAAATATATTGTACATAATTGTGTACAATTATTCAAGGTGAAGATGATCCATCCTTCTCTGAAGCTATGGAGGATTCAGGAGTGATCCATTCGACTTCGCACAGGAGAAGATTTAGGTATTACTCCCACTTTTATTCAAGATGAAGATGAAGGAGTGAGATGAAGATTTAAGGACTACTCCCACTCAATAGTTCCCGGAGGCTTATTCGTTAGATCGAAGAAAATCGCTGAAGGATTTAACTTTTCAAGTTGTACTAAAATTTTGTTCAGTTCTTCTTTTGGGATGACGGTGAAGTCGGCTGTCATGGCATCGATGGAAGAGACTGGGCGGAGTAAAAATGCTTCTGCATTTTGGTCGAGGGTCGAGGGTCCAGAGTCAAGTGCTTGGTTATTTTTGACTCGAATAGGAAGCAGTACAGTTGGACACTGCCATACGGTTTTTTCTTTGTCGTCGAAGGCCATGATGCTATCCATGACGATTTTGTCAGCGTTTTGGAGGGTGGAGACTCGGTCTGGAGTGAGTGTGCAATTGGGAATTAAGGAGAAGGAGTTTAAGGAGGATAAGGAGAATATTACTCGATTTATGGATTCGAATTTATTGGTGAGTTCAGTTGATATTGTTTGCAGTTCTTCCTTGTCCCACTTTGATTCCCAGTCACCATCTTTTGGCCAGATGGCTATCGGATGTCTGTATGTGCGAGCATCTCCTTGGACTCCGACGGACTGGATAGGGAGGATACTTCCGGACATGCCGTGTTCTGAAAGATAGTCGTTTGCGAGTTTTTCTTCTTCGTCGAGAGTCGAGAGTCGAGAGTCTAGAGTTGGCTCTGTACAGAGCATACGGATTGCGAGGCCTGGTCCTGGGAAAGGGTGGCGCCAGACGAGATGATGGGGGAGGCCGAGGGCTTCTCCAAGTTGACGGACTTCATCCTTATAAAGTTGTTCGAGTGGTTCTATGATGAGTCCTTTTTCGATCATTTCTTGGATCTCAGGAACTCGGTTGTGATGGGTTTTGATTTTGTCAGCATTTTTGGTTGCTCCTGATTCGATTGTATCTGGGTAGATCGTCCCTTGGCCGAGCATAAAGTGCTCGGGGTCGAGTCCGAGCTCTTTGACTTTGTTGGCTTGGATATCGAGGAATTTTTTTCCGATGATGGCACGTTTTTCTTCAGGATCCGAGATGCCTTTCAAAGCGTCGTAAAATTCTTGTTTGGCGTCAGCGACGTGGAGGTTGTCCATGTCTTGAGCTTTCAAAGCGGTCATGACTTCCTCTATTTCTCCTTTTCTCATGAAACCCGTGTCTACGAGGAGACCGACGACATTTTCTTTGCCAAGGACTTTATTTAAAAGGGTGAAAGCGACTACAGAATCAACGCCACCAGAAACGAGCATGAAGACTTTTCGTCCTGCTTTGGCGACTTGTTCTTTTACTTCTTCAGAAATACTCGGGAGGTAGTGAGAAGTGTCCCATGTTTTTTCAGCAGCAGTGATGTTGACGAAGTTTTCTAAAATTTTCTGTCCTTGTTCGGTATGAGTGACTTCTGGATGAAACTGGATTCCGTAGATGTGTTTGTCTACATTTCCAACGGCAGCGAAGTCGTTGATTTCTGTATGAGCGAGGTCTTGGA
>CAYGQA010000015.1:0-42783 GCA_964352145.1 uncultured Candidatus Peribacteria bacterium | reverse complement strand
ACAAGTTCCTCTATAAAGGTATCCATCCCTATCGTCATCAAGGCTACTCTTTGGGCAGAGATCATCCCATAATGAAGATATGGAGATAGATTTGATTGAGCATCTTCGTTGGGGTCATTGCGACCATTATTATAGATGTTCTTTTTTTCTTTGATGAACTTCTCGAGCATTTTTAGAGCGGCTTTCTCTCCGGGTTTTATCCAGTCTACTGGTTCGACTTTCATATCGATATCGAGCTCTTTGATGATTTTTTTCCAGTGTACTTCGGGTGTTTTTATTTCCCATGCCTTTTTTTGTTTCTGCACTTTAGGGAAATCATCTAAATATTCTTGCAGTTGTTTGTGTATCTTCGGTCTGATGGTGTAGGCGGCGTATTCTAGTTTTGGACTGGCTTCCCAGCAGGGGACGATATTTCTTGAGTCCACTTCGATAAAAGGAATATCAATCAGTTTTGTGATCTCTTTGCGCCATTTCCTAGGGACTTTAAGCGGTGAAAAATCTGTCACAAGAGTTGAGACTTTCCATTTTTTGATGAGTTTGGGGACTTCCTCTGAAGGATCTCCAGCGCATGCGAAAAAACCAATATCCTTTTTCTTGAGTGATTCTTTGATTTCTTTAAGGCCTTCGATCATGAAGTGCTGCTGTCTCCAGCTTGATTCGAGGAAGGTCTTCGGAAGTACGTAGATGACGATCAAGGATTCTTCTTGTTTTGTTGCGATGTCTTGAGCATGGTGAAAGGCCCAATTGTCTTGAGTTCTTCGTTCGCGATCCATCCAATACATGATGGGACCAGTGCCTGATTCACTTTTTTTGAGGATGCGTGCGCGTTTGGGATTCATAGTCTTGATTAGTCATCACTACTATACGCGTTTTGTTTTTTTCGTAAAAGCTTTGCTTTTTCACGAGCGGCATCTAGCTCTTCTTTCGCAGAGTGATCTTTTTCTTTTTTATGTTTTATCCAAAGAACTGCAGAGGCTACTTGTTGGAGTATGGTTGGATCTATTTTGATAGTGTAACTGACTCCATTTTTTTCAGCTTTTTTTGGTGCTTTTGAAAGAGCTGTTTCGGTAATGAGTTTGGCTACCCTTTCTTCACTAAAGATATAATTGGACCCATTTTTTAAGGATTTATAGCTTATGTAGAAGCTATATGGATACTTTTTTTGGTTGGCAGAACTAAATTGATTTATGAGTATTTCTTTTTTTTCCTCATCTACCAATCCTTGTAGATTGATTTCCGATACACTTTTATTCGATATATTAAACTGATAGATTATTTCCCCATTATGTATATTTGGTATAAAACACTCTGATTTTACATGTAGGATGCTTCTATCCGGTTTGGTGAGAGTTTCTTTGTTCTCTTTCCAGTATCCATCTTCTCCTATTGTTTTAGAGCTGACTATTATCTCATTGTTTGTTGTTTCTATACTGATTCGTTTTTTCCTACCAACCATGCCATCATGTACTGGTATTCCTTCTTTCATCAGAATCAAGTCTTTTATGTGCTCGCTTATGCTTTGTTGAAGTGGACTTTCTCTATTTTCCCTTATTAGTTGTATTTGATCATAGCGATCGTATATGGCATCACTGATTACTGCACAAATTACTACTGCCGATATTCCGACTGCGTAGAAGCAACCCCATGGTTTTTTGGCTTCTTTTTTTTCGTCAATATTTTCTGAATACTCCTGTGTTTCCATTTTTAATATATTCATAATGTGTTTTATTTTATTATAAATTAATGTTTTTGTCAATAATTCACTTGTTTTTTAAGTATGACAGTTGATCTGTGATGACTTTGATTGTGAACCTGAAAACATCATTATGTTTGATGGAGGAGAGAGTAGCCAGACCATCATTCAAGACAATCATTATGTTTCGAGTAGTCGTCCTATCCCTCAAGTTTTTGCGATTGTCTCGAGGACTACACTACCTACTCCACCAGTGACTCCACCGAGTACAGGATTTTCAGATGTTTCTTCTGATGATTGGTTCGCTGAAGCCGTCAACTTCATGGCTGATAGGGGATACATGACCGGTAATCCTGATGGGACTTTTGGTCCTGCGAATCCTCTTTCAAGAGCTGAGGCGGCGGTGATCTTTAAAAGGGTGTTGGATGATTTAAATCTATAAAAGTTTGAGAGAAGAAAAATAGTTAATTCTTCTCTTGTGTATTTAGCTCATCGTGATTTAAGCTGAGTGAGATTTTTAATGAGACTATATGAAACGATTATCTTTTTTATTGGTGCTTGCTTTTATGTTTTTGCTAAGCGCCTGTGGTGGAATATCTGATCCTGAAGAAGGATTAGTCATGACTTTTGCAGACTGTGTACTGGAGACAGGAGTCGTGATGGAGAGTTATCCTCGTCAGTGCGAATATGAAGGCGAGCTCTTTATCGAAGAAATAGTGGAAATTGAAGTGGATCAGTCTCCAAATCTCAATGAAGAATACGCTGAAATGATTCCTTTCCTCCAAGGAGCTTTACAGTGGTATATGGATACGCCTTCTGAGCTAGATGTGAATCTGCAGATCGTAGCTGATGATCATGTCAAAGGGACTTTCTCTTTTGGCCCGAATGAGCCTCAGCTTAATTTCTTAGCGCTATGGCAGTTCGGAGAATGGGAAGTGGTGCATGCAGCAGCTGCAGCTCCGAAATGTGATGATATGTCTGATTACAATTTCCCGAGTGATATGATTGTGGATTGTTTGAATGGGTAAATCTCACTCACTTGCTGAGGCATCGTTTTCTCTCTTTGGCAAAAGAGAGAGGGCTATGAGTTTTTGAATGAGTTGAATTTATTGAGTTTTTTTACTTTTCACTTTTTCTTTTTTCCTTTTTACTTATTACGTTTTTAACTTCTTCCTATGAAATACACAACTCTTCCGAATAGTGACCTGAAAGTCAGTAAGATTTGTCTCGGTACCATGGGTTTTGGTGATCAGGTTTCTGAAGAGGATGCTCATGGGCAGATGGATATGGCTTTGGATATGGGTGTGAACTTCTTTGATACGGCTGAGATGTATGCGGTGCCGCCGAAGGCTGAGACTTATGGGGCTACGGAAGAGATCCTTGGACGTTGGTTTGCAAAAACTGGGAAACGAAAGGAGCTGATCTTGGCTTCGAAAGTTTTTGGCCCTGGTCGTTACTCGCACGTGCGAGATGGAGATTTGCACTTGGATCGGAAGAATATCGTTCCTGCTTTGGATGAGAGTTTGAAGAGACTTCAGACGGATATGATTGATCTTTATCAGTTGCATTGGCCGGAAAGGAGCTTCAATGGAGCTTTTGGTCAACGTGGTTTTGAGATGGATGATGAGTCTAGTGCTGTGCCTATCGAAGAGACACTTGAGGTGCTCAAAGAGATCCATGCCTCTGGGAAGGTGAGGTATTTTGGTTTATCCAATGAAACGCCTTGGGGGACGATGAAATTCCTTCGACTTGCTCGAGAGAAAGATCTTCCAGTCATGGTCTCAGTGCAAAATCCTTATAGTTTACTCAATCGACATTATGAGATTGGTATGGCAGAAGTGAGTCTTCGAGAAGAGATTCCTCTTTTAGCCTATTCACCACTTGGTTTTGGGGTACTTGGAGGACGCTACTTCGATGGGAATTTTCCAGAAGGTGGTCGTTTTACTCGTCACCCAGATTTCGCTGATCGTTACCGTCAGGAGCATGTCATGGAGATCTCGAAGAAATATGCTGAGCTTGCGGAGTCCTTTGAGATGAGTTTGGCTCAGATGTCTTTGGCTTTTGTTAATCAACAGCCTTTTGTTGCCTCAAATATCATAGGAGCCTCAAATCTTGATCAACTGAAAGAGAATATAGAGTCGTTCAATGCTGTTTTAAATGAAGAACAGATGAGCTTGATAAATGATCTTCATGAGCTCTACCCTAATCCTGTAGCTTGATTGTTTTAAAAATTCTCACCTTTCTCTTTGGATAAAGAGAGGGAGACGAGTGAATACGAGTGGGTGAGATTTTACTCTGAGACCTTTTTAAAGCATTTCTAGACTCGGCTATGCCGTTTATGAACTCACCCTGCCTGACGGCTTTTCCTCTCTTCTAGTGAGAGAGGGGATTAGTTGATGAAGAGTGTATAAGGCTTATTAAGAGATACTTGTGATTGTTGTCCTGCTTTACTCGACGATTTCTACCCAGACTTCGTTTCGATTCATAAACGGGGGAGTGAGTGGTGGGTTATAACCTGCGAAGGAAATTTTTCCAGCTTTTATACCATCTCTTTCAAGAGCTTTGAGGAGTTTTTCTTTGTACTTCTGCATGTTTGTACCAGAGTAAAACCCACTGAAACGGATAACCGCTACTTTTCTTGCTGGGACCTCTCTGAGAGTGATGGCATCGTTATTTGGTTTTGGGAGAGTTTCCATCGTGTATTTCGATGGCATGACAAAAGAAACGGTTTCATTTGTTGATGATTCATCTGATATCACTGGAGCTGTCATAGCGATTGATTCTGAGTCATTATTCTCTTCACTGATGACAGGCGCGGTCATAGCTATTTTTTCTGAATCACTGCTAGTGACAGGTGTTGTCATGTCGATACTGCTTTGTTTTGTATTGTTACCAAAGATGTAGTCTGCGATTGTAGTGAATCCACTATTCATACGGTTTCGAAACTCTCCAGAGACTGTTGTTTCGGCGATGATATAAGGTGCATATTCTCTGATTTCGTAGTCCTCTTTGACTTCTAGTACTGTGTATTGAGGTTCTTCTATATTTCTCACTGCGAAGTAGCCAAAGGCGATCCAGGCGATGAAGAGAAGAGAAAGAGTAATGATAAGTGGCATGAGGATTTTTTTAGAAATCATAAAGAGTGATGAAGGATATAAAGACTATTTTTTTGGTTTTTCGTGTTGTAAGAGTTTTTTGACGATTAAGAAAATCACAAAAGCGATGATGAGGAAATGGAGGAAGTCTCCGAGGAATGCTCCATATTTTATGCTGAAGGGGCCGATACTGAGTATTGCTTCTTGCCAGGGAACTTGTCCGAGCAGTGGATCGATCAAGGGCATGATGATGTTGTCTACCAAAGATTTGACCAAGGTATTGCTGGCTGCTCCAATAACAAAAGCGATCGCTAATGAAATGATTTTGTATTCTTTTAAAAATTCTTGGAAATCTTTGATCATAGGAAATTATTAAGAGCTCATGTTGACGAGAGTTTTGAAACCGTTGTAGATCATTCTTTTGCAGTCAAAGGGCATGTCTTTTTCAGCATTTTCTGGGTTCATGCGAGGGTCTTCCATGACTTTTTTATTGACCTTATCTCTGTGTGCTCGACTTTTGAATAATACGAAGGCAAAGATGATGCTTTCGTTTCTTTTTGGTTCTACTATTTGTTTGAAATTCATACAAAAAGGCTGTTTTTTCATGTCTTCTCCTTCGGCTTCTAAGTACTGAAGAGCTCCATGTTCGATCCATACTTTGGCAGCGAGTTTTGCCATTTTTTTGTAGGCATCTCTGTTTTTTTTAGGAACGGGGAGGACATACCCGTCTACATATCCAGCTTTTGCGTGTGCCATGATAAATCAATAAAGACTATTGGGTTTATCTTATCGAGTTCTAAGAGTGAAGGAAAGTTTTATGCTGTCAGCTACTGAGATGTTTTCTTTTTTCCTCACTTTGGCATTCAAAGCAATAAAATGACTGCCGTCTCCCATGGGCATAAGTGAGGTATCCCACTTGCTGGAGCCTAGAGTGACCGTGATGGCGACTAAACCTCGATCTGCTAGATGAGCAGTCATTGCGGTGTATTTTTTCGGTACTTCCACATAGATCCAAGGATTTTCTAGTGGAAATATTTTGACCTTTCCTGAGACAAGGAAAGCTTTGTTGTTGTATTTCTCCATTGTTGACACTGTTTAGTATTCGTTTGAATCAGATGATTTCTTTTTTTCATTTTGTCGTCTCTTTCTTTTTTCTTCGAGAGGACGAGTTCTTTTGAAGATATATCGTGCTGCTCTGGAGATGGCAGGGTAGCTGTTTTCTTGTAAAGATCTTTCTTTTAGTCCTTGGTCATCGAGAAGCTCTGTCAGGAGACTGTGCTGTACATCCATCATGCTTCGTACGAAACCTTCGATTATGCGGGGTGCACGAGCAGGATCAAGAGTATTAGTGTCGATGAGCACGATTCGGTCTGCATCGTCTAAGTAGAGGTTGTAGGCTCCTAGTGCTCCAAGATTGCTTTCACAGCATAAGTATCGCAAGAACTTTACCAAAGCTTCTCCTCCGAGGAGGTCCAATGATTTTCCGAGTTTTTTTCTTATATCTAAGGATCTCTGGATGATGTTTTTTAGTTGCTCTTTTATTTCACTGTTCGTGAGGTCTGATTCTTTTAAGACTCGGCCTTTGACTTCTTCAGTGATGAGGACATAGTTGGGTTTGATGATTCTCATGCCGGTATCTATTTCAAAGCCTTTTTTTACTTCTGTCTGCGGTATGGGGATACCCCATGAAGCATGTATTGATAGATCATCTCGGACACTTTGATATGTGCTTTTGTCCCAGTATTTCCCAGTTGAATGAGGGTATTTTATGATTTCTCCTTCTTCAGTTTTCCCTACATGGTGTTGGGCTCCTTTGCCGATCCACTCTGTGATTTCTATGCGATTCATTGTTTTTTCTTAATCTAGGAATGCTAGCTTGTACATGGTATCTTTTTTCTATTCTTTGTATATGTATTTATGAGGTTTTTCTTTTTCTCTTTAGGACTCCTATTCTTGACTGCTTGTGCAGGTTTCGAGCAAATCCCACAAGTGCTCGATGAACCTGTCGAGATACCTGATGTGATCGTTCAGGAGGATGTGGAGCTTTTTGTTGATCCATGTGCTGATTTCATCAGTCCTTCTTTACAGAGCATTATCTGTGACCCACCTATTGGTGAAGATTTAGAACTTCTTTTTGTAGAATCAGAAAACACGGCTTACACGCGATATGCGATCAGTTATCGTACTGATGATTTGTCTCTTTCAGGAGTTATGCTTCTTCCTAAAGGAGATGGGCCTTTTCCTCTTGTACTGACAAATCATGGGTATATAGATACATCAGTTTATACCAGAGGGAGAGGTTTGAAGAGAGAACAAGACGCACTTGCTAGGGCTGGATTTGCGGTTATGCATCCTGATTATCGGAATCATGCTCAGAGTGATACTGATCCAAATAATGCCTTACAGTTTCGTTTGGGATATGTGCGTGATGTTATAGGAGCTATTAAAGCCGTTCAATCTAGTGATTTAGTGGAGCTTGCTCAGGTAGATGCTGAGAGAGTAGGGATGCTTGGTCACAGTATGGGTGGAGGGATTTCTACTCAGCTAGCCGTCGTAGAGCCAGGCTTGATTGATGCATTAGTTTTGTATGCTCCTGTGAGTTCGAAGGCTTCTGAAAACCTTCAGAGGTATTATCTTTCTAATGATAGACGTTCTGAAACGGTTGAAAGCTTATTTGAAAAGTTTGGTTCTCCTGAAGATGCTCCAGCTTTCTGGGAAGGTCTTTCTTCGTTTCCTATTTTAGAAAACATTGGCGTTCCTGTTCAAATTTTTATCGGAACTGCAGATCAAAGTGTAGAAGTCCAATGGAGCTATGATCTCTATGAGGAGCTGTTGAGATTGGATAAAAAAGTGCAGCTGATCGAGTATCCTGCTGCTCCTCATGAATTCATCAAAAACTTCCCTGATTTTAAGGAGTCCTTTGTGGAGTTTCTCCAGGATTCACTATGAGCTTTTTTGACAGAGTGCAAGGAGTTTGTTTGCAGTATTTGCGTTTCTGATAGTGACTTCTTGATAGAGGGGGAGTCCAGGCACTCTGCTATATCGACTTTTCCCTATAGCTGTTTGGAGTACTGAGTGGTATATAGCACTTTTTCCTGCCACTGCTGATTCTATTTCTGGGTGCACTTCCCCTAGTTCTTCTAGGATTTTTTTTGCATTTCCTTCTAGCAATATGATGAGATTGTGCCTCCAGTTTTCTTTTTCTCCCCAATCGTTGGGAGCTTCCTCGAGGATGAGTTGCCATTGATCTGCTGTGAAGGTGACGACTTTTGTGTCGATATCAAAATGTTTTTTTAGGCATTTTTCGATTTTTTCACTGTGCTTTTTTAGATCATCGGCTTTTGATTCTTTACTTTGGAAGAGGATATTACCTGTTTGAATGTATGTTTTTACCTCTTCAAAGCCTTCACTAGTGAGAGCATCACGAAGGAATTCCATCTTGATGATGTTTCTACCTCCTACGTTGATACCGCGAATGAAAGAGAGCTGTGTGCTCATGAATTGTGTTGTAAAGGAAAGAGTTTGTGGAGTTTCTTGAGTGCTTTTTGTCTTTTTTCTTCTCCTTGGTGGTCCCACTGGACCTCTACACGTAATTTTTTTTGATCTTCGTTTTCTTCTGGGAAAAGAATCTTGAATAATGCAGCTGCGCAGTGATATCGATCGAGTTCAAATTTTTCACCTGGATGATCTCTTAAGTATTCCCAAAGGATTTGTAATGATTCGTCGTTGGGACTGCTTTTTTGAGCTATTACATCCCAAATATTATAAAAAATCCCTACTTGGTTGTTTTCTACTTTTTTTAGCAGTTCTTTTAAGTCTTTATTTATATAATTACTGCTGCTTTTATTCGCCTCATATTCCCATTGATCTTTCCAGTTGTTGAATATTTTTTTACTCATTTTGAGAGCTTTCTAATATAGATTCTATATTGCTCCCTTCGATCATATCATTTATCAACGGTAAGTCATCTACGCTATTGATGAGTTTACTGAGAATGACGATAAGGAGCCCTGCGATGATGGTCGCTCCTATAGCTGAGCCTACTCCCATTGCTATTCCTTTAAAAAAAGTTCTCCAAAGTGAATTGGCTTTTTTAAACTGTTCTGTGAGTTTTACTGTTTCAGAAGCAGATTCTTTTTTCTTTGATTTCATGGTGAAGAGAGATGAAGAGCGTGTTTTTAGTTTAACATATCCTTTAGAGGTGTATGGATGGTTGACCGAGACTGTCTTTTTACATACAATCTTTTGGCGTAATTGACCAATTCTCTCTGTTGTACATTGGGATTTATGATTTGGATATTACAGCTTAATGGGATGTCGCCAAGTGGTAAGGCACCGGTTTCTGGTACCGGTATCGGGGGTTCGAATCCCTCCATCCCAGCCATCTAGATTTATTTCGAATAGTTTAATTTTGTTTAATGAGGGTGAGAAGCCTGCCCTGAGCGACGAAGGAGTCGAAAGGGAATCCCTCCATCCCAGCCAAATTGAATTCGAGATGAATTCAAGTCGTAGACGTAGAATGAATCCGAAGATATTTGGTGCCCGGAAGGAGTATCAAGGAGGAGATGGGTACCACTCGAAGCTTAATTATTTTCAGATTAAATCCTTCACTTTGAATTTGAGATGAACCAAAAATTTTTTAGTATCATGAGTTTTTCAGAATTTTATTTGCAATTCTGATTGCTTTTTTTATTTCTTTGAAATACAGTTTTCCATCTCCAATTTGCACATAATAGTCATTCTTAGAACTATCATTTAAGAAATGAATCCGATGATAAGATCTATCTTGATCTTCTGTCTTTCGATTAAGCCTGTTAGAAATATAAGGATCCAATCTTAGTCTACTTTTTTCTTCAGGGTGACAAAACCCGTGTCTCATAAATTTAATCATATCTTTTATTTTATTTATGGTTATGGGATCTTTTTTGCCTTTTTTATAAATCTGACTTGTTTGATGTAATTCAAAATTGTGTACGCTTTCAGTTTCTATATACTTCTCGAAAAGAAGATTCAGCTCAATGATAAAAAGTCCAAAGAATGCCCATGCTTCAATTTGATACTTTCCTATTTTTTGATTAAATTCCTGATCTTTCTTTCTTGCTAATTCCTCTTCTTGATATGTTTTTCCCCAATGAATGTCATAATTCATGCGATTAAATGCTTTTACTCGGTATTTGCACTTCTTCCAAAGAAATGAGATTTTAGTCTCCATAAAAAATGTCATTTACTAAATAGTTATCATTACATTATAAATCTTTCAAAGGAGTATTACACTCTTCTCTTACTTTTTAGGTGTGCCAAGTCTGGTAATCATCCACATGAATGCGGCAAAACAAACAAGAAAAAATCCTACACCAAAAGGAGAAGTCCATGCTAAAGGTGTGGTCAGTGCTTCCATCATAAAAAAACGATTATTATTTATAGGTTAATTATAGTTACTGACGAGATCTTTTGCACCTTGCTTTCTTAGTGTTTCATTTCATCAGTATTAGAGAGCCTCTGACTCACAGTATTCTGATAGAAAACGATAACTCACGTTGAGGATATCAAGATCATCGATAGAGCGCCAAAGCAGGTAAGGTGTTCCTATGATTTGGTCGAAGAAAGGTTGCATGAAATAAAGGTACCCTGCGTACCAATAGTCATTCGATTTAGTGTCGTGACTTATAGCTCTCATAAGCTCCTCTTCGCTGAAACAAATACTTCCGTAAGAGAGCATGAGAGATTTCATGAAATCAACTATAATCATGATGGGCTCTTGTTCAGGACGTTTGTATGAAAAGTTAAATGATTGAAGTGCATCTCTTTGTTCTATCATAGATCCTATACGCTTATGGGTTTGTTTTTTTGCGAGTGTAAATCGAGCCTGTTTTGCGAGTGTTTTATGAGGAGTTGTGAGTTGATAGTCGTCTGGAGATATCCATGAGAAGAGTTCCCCCAATGACTTAATGATTGAAATCATGTAAAGCAGCTCTTCTTGTTGAGTTGGGGTGATGGGGTCTTTTATGAGAGCTGCTGACTTTAAAGTTTGCGGCTCATTGTCATCGTTCAAGCCAGTATTGATTTTTTCTGAAGTATTCTGAAGTTCTGATTCTGGTTTGCTGACATTGGTTGTTTGGTTTTCAATAGATTCAGGGACTGTGAGAGGGGCTTCTATTTCGCTTGTATTTCCAGTAGAGATGCTTTCTTGAATGTTATTAGATGCTCTTCTTCTAGAAGATCCTCCTTCAGTGCTGCAAATGGCAGAGCAGCTATCTCCTGCTAAGATATTCCCGTCGTCACAATCTTCACTCAGCTCTACAAGAGTATTTCCACAGATTGATTCAAATTGACAAAACTCGTTACATCCATCTCCAAAACTGCTGTTCCCATCATCACAGCTTTCACCAGGATCTACTGTAGAGTTTCCACAGAGGAGAGGAGACTCGAGCTCACAAACTGCTGAACATCCATCTGCTGCTGAGGTGTTTCCGTCATCACATTGTTCATCTCCACTAGTTCTCCCGTCGCCACAAATACTACTGCTAAACAAGCATTCGGATAGGGCGTGAGTATCGGTGTAGCCTGCGCTTCCAGCTGCGTTGCCACAGCTATTATCAAACCCTGAAGTGCTTGCAGCATCATTGCGGATGTCTAAGCTGGTATTATTGAATGATTGGAATCTTTGAATCTTTGCATTCGTACATGCTGAAGCAATGAATATTCCATTGGAGGTATTATTGTCTGTTGTATTGTAGTCGAAATTGTTTCCGGAGCAGTCAGCTGATGCGAGAGATATCCCATTCTGACCATTATTGCTTACTGTATTGAAGCGAATATTTGAATTTCTAAAGAAACTTAGCTGAATTCCCGTTCGAAGTGTGTTTGTGACGGTGTTATTTTGGATGAGAGCAGCCTCAGCACGAGTTACTATCATTCCTGCCCAATACACATTGTTTCCATTGATGATGTTATTTCGAATAATAGGACCAGAGCTAAGCCCCCCAATTGAGAGGTAGTTCATAGCAGTATTTCCAATATCTGTGTTAGTGAGGTCTAGAGTGTTGTTTTCAATGATGTTGTTTGTTCCGAGGTCGTTTCCGAATACCAATATCCCTCGATTGTAGTTATTTGATATATCGTTTCCAGAGATGCTGAGATTACTGATGTTATCCGAGGAAATATTTATGGCTGTAGCCCCATCTCCATTGAATGTATTATTACTCACACTCAGTGTTTCGCTTGCTGCCATGCTCGATAGGGCCAAGGTATCTCCTCCGGTATCAGCAGAAAAAGTGTTGCCGTTGATAGTCAGTAGCGAAGAGTCTGCTGTGATATCTGCAATACGTATCCCTGCAGTTCCAAGAAAACTGTTGTTGCCATTGATTAGATTACTTGCACCCCTGACATCCAAGATTTCTATTCCCTCGAAAGTGCTTACATTGATAGAGTTATTGGAAATAGTGAAATTACCAGAACTCACTGTACTTGGATTGATTCGGATGCCATCTGGTGATGATTGGAGTGTGTTTCCGGTGATCACTGATCCTATAGAGTCTTCATGATTGATGCTTCGAACGGTCATGTTTTGAATAGTATTGTCTTCGATAGTGATATTGCTGTTTCCAGATCCAATTTGGATTCCTGTTGAATATCCATCGATTACACAGTTTTTTACGCTGACGTCTGATACTCCTGTCATCGATACACCTATTCCAAATCCTGCTCCTGTGAGTTTTTTATTGCTGACTCCGCAATCTAGAGTAATGTCATTGCTGGAAATTGCTATCTGTACCCCATTGAGATCAGATCCCAGTTCACAAGTTTTTGTCCCAGCTGTCCAAGTCCCTCCGATGAGCTGACAGTCTCCACCGCTTACATTGTCTTGAAGAGTAGCATTTTCGAGTTGGCAGATATTAGAACAACCATCTCCATTGTTCGTATTGGAGTCATCACATTGTTCAGTCACTTCTAAGCTTCCATTTCCACAGATCGGTTGATCATCGAGTTGGCAGTATTCGTTACATCCATCAGCTCCAGTAGTGTTTCCGTCATCACATTGTTCTCCTGCATCTATTGTAGAGTTTCCACAGTTGGCTGGAGTTTCAAGGATACAAGTAGCAGAACATCCGTCTCCATCAGTGGTGTTTCCGTCATCACATTGTTCGATACCGAGTACTTTTAAATCTCCACAGATAGTGCTCGCGTAGGTACAGGTGAGAGTTGGAGATATGATATTATCACAAACATTTCCTGATCCAGTGCTTCCTGCCAATGTGTCGTTGATCTCTCTCCGAAAAGCGTTTGATGTGAGCGCAACATTGTTTTTGAGAGAGTTCCCATTGGAATTAATTTCTATCCCTCCTACACCGCCACTTTGACCTGCTTCGAGGACTTGGTTGTTGTTGAGGATATTTCCATCACCACTATCTAATTCGATGGCTGCGCCTTGTGCTCCATTGATGATGTTATTATAACTAATGATATTTGAAGAACTTCCATTTAAGAGCAAAATGGCTTCTAAAAAAATTCCACCGAGATCAATGGTATTGTTGAAAACTGTTATATTGTCTCCATTATTGAAGACAATAGCTTCTGGTGACCCATTTGCAGGAGTAATGGAATTTCCAGAGATCATCCCACTGGTGACATCCTTGTAAAAAATCCCTCGAATAGGACCTGAGATAGTATTGTTTCTTGCTACTATCCCAGACCCACCTTCTAGGAAAAGAGCTGTCATGCTACCTGTTCCACTTGAAGTTACGTTTTCAACGGTTGTATTATCAGCTGGAAATGAACGAACAGCAAATGCACTCGCATTTGATATGTTACTATTTCTTACTGTCACATCTGATGATGAGCCTCCTATATTTACCCCGAAAGTGAATCCTGAGATATTGATGTTCTCGACAATGACATTTGTACGGCCTGTGATAAGTACGCCAAAAGTAGCTGTTCCTGAGAGAGAGTTTCCTCCTCCATTGAGGGTGATGTCGTTGTCATCTATGGAAAGGGTGTCACCTGTAAGGTCTCCTGTCATCGTACAGGTGTTGCTAGGGTCATCCCAGGTCCCTATGAGGGTGCATTCTCCACCAGTCGCATCATCAAAGATGTTACAGACATCTCCTGAGCAGAGTGCAGCTTCTGTCGGTAATATTCCTGAAAGCATTAAGAGAATACTTGTAAAAAGAGCACAGATAACAACTGTAAGAGTCGAAATTTTCCAAGATTGTTGAAAGATATTGAGCATTTTTTGTTGTGAATCTATTCATTATACCATAAATACCACTCTTTAACAATTGTCCTGTTTAGGGCTTTTTAATAGTTTTTAGAGGATATGTCTTTCAACAGACTTGCTTAGAAGTAAAAAATACTACTCCTCATCAGCAGTCGCGTCATGTGTGGGATCGTGTTTATGATCGATCACAATAGAAGTGATTCCTTCTGCATTTTTCAGGAGTTTTTTACAAGAATCACCAGGGCGAGTCACGATGAATGCTTTGCCGGCATTCTTATAGCGCTCTGCCATCGAATTAATCGCTTCTAGAGCAGAATAGTCCATTACTTTGGCGTACTTGAGATCGAGTACTACTTTTTTAGGATCTTTCTTTAGGGTGAAAAGATTCTTGAAATTCAGGATTGATCCAAAGAAAAGCACTCCGTTGATTTTGTATATTTTTGAGCCATCTTTACCCGTCATGGTATTGCAATGCATGATCTTTCCCTTCTGCCAGGCAAACATCACTGTAGAGAGGAGAACCCCTATGATCACAGCGGTTGCCAGATCTTGGAAGATAGTGATGACACTCACGGCAATGATTACGATGAAGTCTTCACGAGGGATGTTTTTTCCATATTTGAGGCTTTCCCATTTGAAGGTCGATATCACCACCATAAACATCAATCCTACTAGACTCGCGAGAGGTATTGAGTTGACGAGAGGGGAGGCAAACATGATGAAAGCCATCAGTGCTACTGCTGCGACGATACCTGAGAAGCGTGTGCGCCCTCCTGATTTGATGTTCACGATTGATTGACCGATCATAGCGTCCCCTCCCATTCCACCGAAGAATCCGTTCACCACATTTGCTAGTCCTTGAGCGAAGTATTCTTTGTTTGTTTTTCCTTTGGTGTCGGTCATTTCATCGATGACTCGAAGAGTAAGAGTGGCTTCAGTAAGACCTACTAATGCTGCAATAAAGGCGTAAGGAAAGATGATCTGAAGCATCTCCCAAGATATGGCTACCTGAGGGATATGAAAACTAGGAAGTCCTCCTTCTAGGGCTATTCCAGCGAAATCTTGAACCGTTTCTAGGCTATATATCCCTGTTTTTGAGAGAAGTATTGATATGATAGTAATTGTTCCAATAGCGACAAGACTCGAAGGTACTGCTTTTGTGAGCTTTGGAAAAAAATGAATGATCAACATCGTCAGCCCTACAAATCCAAGCATGATCAAGAGGTCTGGAGTTGGAAGCCATGCACCATCTACTTTAAATTGAGCCCACTGGGCGAAAAATATCACAATGGCTAAACCATTGAGAAATCCTAAGACAACAGGGTGGGGAATGATAGACGTGTATTTCCCGAGTTTCAGTACTCCCATCAAGACTTGAATGATCCCAATTAGGACAACCGTTGCAAAGAGATATTCGAGTCCGTATTGAGCGATAAGCGGTGCCAGTACTATAGCTATAGCTGCTGTGGAGGAGCTGATCATGCCAGGACGTCCCGTGATAGAAGCTGCGATAAGCCCAATCACAACGGCTGTCTGAAGGCTGATGATAGGACTCACTCCAGCTACAAAGGCAAAGGCGATTGCTTCGGGGATGAGAGCAAGAGCTACGGTGATACCAGCTAAGAAGTCATTTTTAAAATACTTCTTATTTGATGTAAATTGGTCTTTTAGAGACTGGAAGAGCTTCAAAATAGTGGGGTTAAGCGAATCTTAGGCATTTTAAAGTTTAATTCATCTATTACAAGTGGATTGTCTCTCTTTTTTCTTCGTTTTTATTGTTTTTTTGCGGGTTTTAAAGGTATTTATGTATAAAAAAAGTAATACTCATAAAAAATGTACTCCTTAAGGGTACTGTAAACATATGATGTAGCTTTCTGTTTTTACTTCTTTTTCTTTCTCATGATATCAAAACCCATCGTGAGTAGAGTCATGAAGATGAAAGCTTTGAAGAGAAAGACAGCCGTTGATTTAAAGAACTTGAACATGTTTTTAGGTAAGGATGTTTTCCAGTGATGAATCAGTCACAAAGAGAAATGACTTTCCTTTGATCTTCGCAATTTTATTGATGTGATGCAATTTTTCCGACTTGCTTGAGATGATATGGATGTCTCCTTTTGGGGCATTTGTCAGTGTTTTTATGAAGCTTGATATTTCTATGTGAATGCTCGTTTTTTTTGGTAATCGACCTTCATAGATGAGTTTTTCTAGATACTTTTCTGCGTGTGCTTTTTGCTCTTTTTTGACACACATCCAGAGATTGAGCTTCCCTTGCCAGTTTTGAGCGAGTTTAAATCCGACAAGGAGAGCAAGATCAAAATTACGATCTTCATAAAACTCTTTTTCTAGTACCTCTGGTCCGATCCAGACATGGATATCCTGTTCTGAACCGAGTCCAAGATCTTCGTCTCTGTCAAAAAGTATCACACTGACATTGTTTTCTGCTGCAGCATCAGCGATGCGTTTCCTTGCAACAATGGTAAACTGTCTGGCTTTATAGGGAAGGAACAGAATATTTGGATGAAAGACCTGACTTTCAATAGCCTCAAGTGAGATTGAAATACCTTTGCTATAATCGTCGGTTTCGACTATTGATGATGAAGTGAAGATCCCTTCTTCACCAAATTTTTGAATGATTTTTGGGAGTTCCTCGATATCGTTTACGGTCTCTGTGTTTTTTTGAGGAATATCTGTGCTGGGTTGAGTGTTCTTATTTTTCACCTTCATTCCGATGACCGTCATGGTTCCGTTGGGATAAGCGATGGCTTTGATGAGAGGGAAGTTTCCATACACCGTTGCCGAATTGATAGCTGGTAGAAGGATATTTGGTTTCCAGGTATGTTGTTCTGATTCTGGGAGGCTTTGCACTTTTTTTGCTGCCCATTCGGCGAGACTTCTAAAAAGTCCAGATCGTACATCACCTTCATTAGGTATGAGTTTTCGTTGAACAAGGGTGATGTAGACAATCGTTAGAAATCCAATCGCTATGAACCCTGATGTAGGGCTGATTAAGAACATGACCACACCTGATCCTAGTGCTCCATAGAGTGGTACTATGCGAGGTATTCTTAAGGTTGGACGGAAACTTGGCAATCCTAGTGATTGCTCTATAAAGACCACCATGTTGATCATGGCGTAGGTAATTAAAAAGAACATCGTTAGTATAGGAGCGATACTATCAAGGCTTCCAAAAATGAGTGAAAAGGTAATGATGGTACTTGTAAAGAGTGTTGCATTCCTTGGTTCACCATGTGTTTTTTTGATAAAGAAGTTGCTAAAAGGCAGAATGGAATTTTCTGCTAAGGATTGGAGTAATCGAGGTGCTGCTATAAAGGTGGTAAGAGCACTTGAGAATGTTGCTGCGAGTATCCCAGCCAGGACTATTGGCCCATATGCTGCGAGTTTCACGATGATGAGTGAGTCGGCGCTAAGTGCTTCTGGAGTGGCATTACTTGAAAACCAAAAAGCCATACAAATATAAAGTATGGTGGTGATGATGAGACTGCTGAGGACTCCGATTGGTATTTGTCTTTTGGGATCACTGAGTTCACCTGAGAGCCCTATTCCTGCCATGAGTCCTGTCACTGCTGGGAAGAAGAGGGCAAATACTGCCCAAAAGGAAGTACCTGTAAATGATCCAATACTGCTGCTATTTATCCCTTCAATCCACCAAGCTCCTCCTCCGGAAAAGACAGAGACAAGTGATGCTAAGACGATTACGAAGACAATCATTTGTGCTTTTATGGCGATTTTTGTACTGATGAAAGTAAGAACGAAGAGAGAAAGGAATGCCAATAACACCACTGTTTTGAAGGGGTGTGTAGGAAAGATAAATTGCCACCCCTCGGCAAATCCTAAGATGTAGAGGGCTACAGAGAAGACTTGAGCGAGGTAGAGAGGTATTCCGACACTTCCCCCTACTTCTATTCCTAATGTTTTTGAAATGATGGCATACACAGCTCCTGAACCAATACGAATATTTGAGACAATTGAACTTAAAGAGAGACCAGTGGCAAAGGTAATAGAGGTCGCTAAGAGGATGATAATGATCGTCCCTAAGAGTCCTGCAGAACCGACGACAAATCCTAAACGGAGATACATGATCACTCCGATGATGCTTAAGAATGTCGGGACAAAGACGCCGGCAAATGTACCGAGGGTTTTTTTTGTTGTACTTTCATTCATTTTTGGTTTTTTTGCTTGTTTCTTTTTTTTTATTTTTTTGGGTTTATCACCTTATTATAGCATGATTTTGCCTTTTTTTGCAGTGTATGTGTGTTTTTTTGTAAGTTTGCTTCTTTTTATTCTGTTGTCTACAATTTTCATCAAGAATTCCTAATTCCTCTTATGAAAAAAATCTTCTTCTTTGCTTCATTTTTTCTCCTGACGGGTTGTATGCTTTCAGGTCCAATTCCATCTGCTAAGAACTGTGATGATAAAGCAGAGCAATCTATGAAAGATAACTGTTATTTACAACAAACTGTTTATGATTATGATAAGGCAAATTGTGAGAAGATCTTCGATAGTCAAAAGAAAGCGAATTGTTATCTAGAGGTAGCAGTGGGAACTCTAGATATAGGAGCTTGTGATGGGATTACTGGATATCGGAAGGAGAAATGTATTACTGATTTTAGTAATCAGGGAGTGGCTAAGGGCGTTTCTGATTGTCGACAACAAGAAGATGTCGATAGATGCTTGGCTCATCAAGCAGAGGTACGACAAAACCCACGATACTGCGCTCAGAGTTCAGATTATAATGCATGTATTGCTGCTCTTATGATGACTGCTCCTGCTGAGCGCTTGCCTTGTCAAAATGTGGAAGGAGATGAACGAATTAATTGTGTAGTAGCTATGGCTGAAAATCTAGATGATCCAACTTTTTGTAAAGAGTTGAAAGAAGAGTCTGAGCTGAAAGTCTGTGAGGAGAGAATGAAATCAGAGGATACTAATCCTGCAGCTATGTATGCGAATATGATCTGTGTGCTGTCTGATCCTGCTGTGTGGGAGGATATGTTTGATGATAAAACGGCTGAACAAATAGCTCAGGATCAAGCTGAAACGCAACTTTTGTATACGGAATATGGATATTCTGGAGAAGCTGATGCTCGACGAGCTTTGGAGGGTGTGTGGGGCTCTGATTCTTTCAAAAAGACTGTTAAAGAAACAGTGACTAAGGATTGTCAGGCAATACTTAATGAGGGAGCAGTCGATGTAGATGGGCTATTGAATTCTCCTGTTGATGAGGCTTTAGGAAACTAGTTTGTAGTCGATAATTGCTGAAAGATGGTAGATAATTCTGTTTGTTTCGATAGACTATTGACTATGGACTGCTTCAGCTCTTGTTACTGCTCTGTATTTTTTGTACCAGATATTTCCTAAGAAGTAAGTGCCTAGTCCTCCGATGAGTAAGGTCGTTATATTTAGGCTAAAAAGACCTCCAAGTCCTATTCCTATGAAGGGCAGGATTAAGAGCGGGAGATAAGTAAGACCGGCTTCTTTGTAGATTTGATGATACATCGCTGGTGTGACGAAAAGGGTTAATGCTGAAGCAACCACTAACCCAAAGATAATCGTGACAGAAAGACCAGCCCAGAAACTATCCACAAATAGTAAAGGGAAGACTCCAGCTGCAGTAGTCAGTGTTGTGAGGACAATTGGCTGAAATCGAGAAAAGCCTGCTTCTGCTATGACTTTTGCGAGTGGACGATGAGGTTGTCGTTCTACTTGCGTTTTTATGCGATCTACGAGGATGATCGCGTCATTGACCACTATCCCCGCTAAAGATATTACTCCGATGATGAAGGCTAATGATCTTGGGACACCTGTGATCCACATCCCTATATTTACTCCGAGGAGAGACATGAGGATGGTAAATACGATGATTCCTGGGAGAGAAAAAGAGTTAAATTGAATCACCAAGATACTAAACATCAACATGAGTGCAATCACAAAACCTGCTCCTAATGCAAAAAAGAGATCGGCATTTTCAGCAGCTTCACCAGCATCGGCAAAACTTACTCCAGCAGGCATTTGATATGCTAAGATTTTTTCTTGAAAATCATTGGTGACTTCGATGGCATTCCCTTCTCTGCTGAGATCTGCTGAAACAGTGATGGCTATTTGACGATCGACACGTTTTATTTCTGATAAACCTGAACCATAGTCTTCTTCCATTAATTGTGAAAAGAATATTGCTTCACCCTTTTGGTTGATGACTTGGAGTCTATTGATATCACTAAATGAGTTTATTTGGTCTTGGTCATATTGGACTCTGACATCTATTTCACGAGTTCCTCTTGTGATAGTAGCTGCAGTGCTTCCTTCCACGGCTGTCCTTGCTATATTGGCAGCTTCGTTGGCATTGACACCGAAACGTAGACTGGCTTCTTGATTGATTTTATAGACGACTTCTCCTGGGATAAGGTTCGCATTATCTCTCACGTTTTCAGTACCTGGTATTCCTTTTAAGATTTTTTTGAAATCTTCGACCACTTGTTGAGCTGAATCAAGATTCTTTGTATTTGCTGCTATTATTCGGAAGGCTACTGGCGCATCACTAGGGGGTCCAAAAGTCTCTTCATTTATGGAAACATCGTATGATGTGAATTCTTTAAATTCCGTTCGAAGTTCATCAGCGATTTCTAGTGAAGTACGGAGACCTTGTTGTTCTCGTACATCCTTTTCATAAAACTCGACAAGGATAGTCGCTTCGTTTCCACTTATACTCGTTGCTAAGAGTTTTACTTCGGGGATCTCTTTTAGGAGTTTTTCTACTGGAGATGCTGAAGCGAGTGTTTCTTCTTTGAGTTTTCCTTCACTGAGCTCTACCGATACTCTTAGTTGATCAAAGTCATCAGAAGGGAAAAGGATGAAAGGAACTGGTAATAAGAAGGTGAGAAAACAAAAAATGATGATTCCATAAAATCCTCCGATTCTGTATTTCCTTGAGCTCAGGACTTTTTCAAGGAGTTTTTGGTAGGCACTTGATATTGCGTGTATTTTTTTATCTCTCCAGAGGTAAAAGCGATCGAGTCTACTCAGTTCTTTTTTTTCTTTTTCATCACTTAAAAATATTGATGCAATACCAGGTATGATCAGCAATGCTATTAAGAGTGAACTTGTGAGAGTGATAGATACTGATATTGGTACAAATGAGAGAAATTTCCCTAAGACATCTGGAAGTCCAAAAAGAGGGATAAAAACAGCAAGTGTGGTAAGGGTTCCTGAGAGGAGTGGATTGCGGAATTCATGAAGTGCTGCTAGCGCAGCGTCAGTAGGTGATTTTCCATTTTTGAGTTCCTCATGGATTCCTTCCACGATCACTATGGAGACATCTACGAGGATCCCTAAAGCTAGTACCATACTGAAATTTACCATGAAGTTTAGTGTGTCTCCTCTGAGATAGGTCACTATGATGGTCATCAAAAAGGCCAGTGGGATGATTAAACTGGCAACCAGGCTTTCTTTTACTCTTAAGAAAAGAATCAAGATCAGAACCACCATTAGAATGGATACTAGCGCTGAATTAATAACGTTTCCATAGGAGTCTTGAACGTTTTTGAGAAGTTCTTGAGTGTAATAGATGCGTACCTTTTCACCATAATTTTCAAGGACGAATTCTTGGATTTTCTTTCTTAATTGTGGATCTGCTTGAAAAATGTCTATTTTATCTTTTTTTATGACATTTAAACTAATACTGTTTGTCGCTTCTTTTTCGTTTTCTACATCTATTAATCTGTCGATTTTTTCTGTTTTTTCTCCGCGTTCTTCTACCTTTGCGACTTGTTCTACTGTGACTGGACTGAAGACTCCATCGCGTTCAGTATTTTTAATGATGACTTTTCTGATATCTTCAGCATTTTGGTGCCGTCCCTGTACACGGAGACTGTATTCCGTGGCATTGATATCAAGATCTCCTATCGGAGAATCTCTATGTGAGTTTCTGATAGCAGAAGTGACTTCGGAGGCATTTATTTTAAATTGATCAAGCTTTGCCGCATTGAGATCGACGATTATTTCTCGTTCTGCTCCCCCAGAGATATTGACTTCTTTGATATTGCTATCAAACTCTAAAAAATCTTTTAGTTCTTCAGCATAATCACTAAGTGTTGTATCTGATTCGTCGGCTACCAGTTTTAGCACGAATATGGGTTCTTCTCCTCCCGTGAGGCTCTCTATGACAGGATCTTCAGCCTCTTCAGGTATTGAGCTCTTGGCTTGATCCACTTTGCTTCTGATGTCATTGAGGACGACATTTGTATCGGCATTTGGGTCCAGTTGTATGACTATAGAGGAGAATCCTTTACTGGATGTAGAGCTGATTTCGTTTATCCCATCGATATCTTTGATGTTTTGTTCGATTTCCTGGGTAATCAAAGAGTCTGCATCTACAGCTGAAGCACCTGGATAGGGCGTATTGATGATGATTGTTCCAAAATCAATCTGAGGTGCAGATTCTTTAGGGACTTGATAAAGTGCTAAGACACCGATAACAATGATGAAAATAGTCGCCAAAATAGGTATTTTGGTGAATTTTACAAAGATATTCATCCAAGAGTCGGGAATTTGTCCTCTTTTTTCGTTTTTTTCTTCGAGTTCTTCTTGCATGTAGTCCTAATGAAAAGAGAATTATCAGAAAGAGAGTATATCTTATTATTTTATCTTATTATAGGTAAAAGTCAATATGGAGGGTGAGGGTCAAGGTTCAAAAACAAGGTTCAAAAACAAGGTTCAAAAACAAGGTTCAAAAACAAGGTCCAAAAACAAGGTCCAAAAACAAGGTCCAAAAACAAGGTCCAAATTTTACATTCAATGATGAAATTGACTATTCTTCATTAGATCGATAATTCCGATAATTCCGATAATTCATAATTCCTTGTAACAAATCTTCTTATAAGACGTAATAAATAGAGCAAAACCCCGCTCTTTGAATTTTCACTCGCTCGTGTTAGGCTACTGGAAGCTGAAAATGCCTATGAAATACGCAGAATTTGAGTCGTATTACGACCAGTACAAACACAAGATCTATTCTTATCTTTACTACAGAAGTGGTAAAAATAGAGAGAGAGCAGAGGATTTAACCTCTGAGGTCTTTATGAAGGCTCTTGAAAAATTTCATACCTATAAAAAGGATTCGAGTTTTCAGAGCTGGATTTATGCAGTAGCGCATAATCATCTAGTCGATTTTTTCAGAAAGAATAAACAAGCTACCGTTGATTTAGAGGATGTTGATAATCTTCTTGTCAGTAATGCTGATACTAAGTCAATGTTGCGTAAGCGTGTTGCTACCGAGCAAGTGATGGAAATGATTGATATTCTGTCAGATAAAGAACGAGAGATGCTTCTCCTGAGGTATCAACAAGAGCTTTCTATGAAAGATATTGCTGAGATTGTAGATGAACAAGATACGAATGTGAGAGTGACGATACATCGGGCGCTGGCGAAGCTGAAGAAGAGGTATTCTGCGATTTATATTAGTATTGTGTTGCTATCGGGATCGGTTTTGGCTTTATTATAGCCGTCGCGAATGATCAATGAACAAATCACAATGACCAATTAAATACCAAAACCCAAATACGAAATGCGAAACAAAACCCAATAACCAAAAATTCAAATAACAATTGTTTGGAAAACTACACTACTATTTACTACCAACTACCAATTACTCACTATAAACTCATTACTTCCCTGGCCCTTGGCTCTTAATAACTGGACCTTACACTATGTCCCTCATCGATAAACATTTCAAAGACGCTCTCAAAAACCTCCCAGGCCAAAAACTGAGCTGGTCGACGGATCGTCGTATTAAAAAATCGATTCGACAACGGGCTGCTGAGCTTGATGGTAAGCAACCTTTTTGGGTGTTCCTGAGGAAGATGGCAGCTGCTCCACTTGCATTTATGCTCTTGATCGTTTCGACTGGAGGATATGCTTATGCGAGCCCGAGTGTTGTGCAAGGAGATCTTTTATATCCGGTCAAATCAGAGCTTGAATCTCTATTTTACCCTGAATCAGCTGCTTCTTCTCAAAGAGTTGCTTACCATCTTTGGTTGAGTCAAAGACGTTATGCTGAAGTAGAGGAGATCTTACAAAGACGCTCTTCAGGACAAAAGTTGGCTTTTGCTGCATATGCTCAAAGTCTTACCGTGAACCCTCTTGATGAGAGCCTTGTGAAAACTCTCGAGCGAGCTACTCAGAATGTAGAGTATGCTTTCCTCGTTTTAGGTGAGATCACAGAATTGAATGAAGTGAAGATAGTGAAAGATGAGATAAGGAAGACTATAGCTACTCAAAAAATTGTTTTGGAGCAAGCCACACCAGTATTAAAAGAAGTGAAGTTTACTCAAAAACAGAAAGCGAGAAAAACGAAAGTGAAACAGGAAGTTGTACCAAAGCAGTTGGCTGAAGCTTTGGAGATTAAGGATGCTGAGATTGTAGAATTATCAGCTGAAACGGAGTCTTCTATTGGTGTTAGTGAGCTTTCTGTTCCTCAAAATCCCTTGAATAGGAATCTTGAGTTGGATGGAGCTTCTCAAGAGATCAAAAGCTCTGAACTTTTTTTAGAGTCAACAGATGCTGTTGTGGAGATTGAGCTCGAAGATGAAGTTGAAGATGCAGCGGGATTTCTCGTGGATCGCTTAGCTTTCCAAGAAGAGCTCCTGGCAACTATGGATAAAGATGTCTCAGACGCTGAGGTATTGGGAGTAGCTCAGATAGAGCTCCGGGTGAATAAAAAATTAGAGGATTATACAGAAGAAGATGTGAAGAATGATAAAGTTTTTGCTGCTGCTCTTGCGGTTCATTTTAATGAGAAAAAGAATACTTTAAAAAAAGATTTAGAAGATTTGGATAAGGTGCTGGTAGCAGAGCTTGAGGATGGAGATAGTGAAGATGTGGACGATTTAGAATTATCGAATGATCAATTATCAGAATTTTCAGAATCTTCTAAAAGCGAGGAAGAGCCGCCAGTATCCCCTGTGGAAGTTGAAGAACCTGAGGAAGTGATTATTGCTGCTGTAGATCCAGTAGTTGAAGCTGATCCTTCTGAGGATGCTGATAAAAATCTTGAAGAAGAAGTGCTTTCAATTGTATCTGTAGATACTGAACCTTCAGATGTGGATAAAGAACTTGAAGAAAAAGTGTCTGTCTCTGCAATGATTAAAAATGAAGAGCTAGAAGAAGAGCGGAGTGTAGCTGCTGTCTCTGAAGAAGTAGAAGAAATAGAAACAGTGACAGATGATGAAAGATCAATCGAAGATACTGAGCTTGCTGCTGATACTGTAAATGATCCTCTTTCTTTTGGGGTAATGTCAGGAGTATCTTCAACTGATCCTAAGCCTGAGCTTCTTCCTGAAAATGATCAAGAAGAGGTGGATCTAGAGTTGATTATTAAACGTTGTAAAGAAGCTATTGGGCTTTTGTGTTCGGAGTTTACTATCGAAGGATGTCAGAAGAGAGGAAATGACCAATGTCTCTCAGTAAAAAGTCCCGAAGATCTTGAACTGTTATTAAAGAATGCTAGAAAGTCTCTTAATGAAGAGCAGGCAAAATTAGATGCTCGTGTGCAGCAAGATACTGTGAAGCTAAAGATACAGGAAACCCGTGATCAATTGATTGAGATTGATACAAAGATACAGAGACTGGAGGGATCAGGAACTAGATAAGGAAAAGAAAAAAACCCGTAAGGAATGTTAGGGCTTTTAGGGTTTCTTGGAATGCTAATCGGTAAATTTGATAGCTGCTTTTTTTAGTTCTTGTCGATATTGATGAATATTCTAAGATTTGAAAATTCGATAATTCTGAAAATTATTATTGAGCCTCCAGCCATCTTTCAGCATCGATTGCAGCCTGACATCCCATCCCAGCAGCCGTAACGGCTTGCATGTAGCGATGGTCGTGGACATCTCCAGCGGTGAAGACTCCAGCTATTGAAGTCATACTGTAGTCTTTTCGGAGTACATATCCAGTGTCATCCATTTCTAGGTGTCCTTGGAAGATTTTTGTTGCTGGTTGGTGTCCTATGGCTACGAATGCCCCTTCTACAGCTAACTCAGATTCTTCTTCAGTTTTGTTGTTGTAGAGTTTGAGTTTTTCTAGCTTTTGAGACCCGATGTATTCATGGACTTCAGAGTTCCAGATAAATTCGATTTTTTCATTGTTTTGAGCTCTGTCTTGCATGATTTTACTGGCTTTGAGTTCGTCCTTTCTCACGATTACAGTGACTTTTGTAGCGAATTTTGTAAGAAAGGTCGCTTCTTCCATAGCGGTGTCTCCACCTCCGATGATAGCGACTTCTTTTCCTTTGAAAAAGAATCCGTCACATGTAGCACATGCTGAGACTCCTTTACTTTGGAACTCTTTTTCACCTGGTACGCCTAGCCATTTTGCATTTGACCCTGTGGCGATGGTGACGGTTTTTGATTCGTATGTCTCTTCTCCTATCATCACTTTTTTTACATCTCCGCTGAAATCTATATCTGTCGCATCTTTTGTGATGAATTCTGTCCCAAAACGCTCTGCTTGTTTCCGAAAAAGCTGCATCATTTCAGGTCCAGTGACTCCTTCTGGAAAACCAGGATAGTTTTCTACTTCAGTCGTGAGCATAAGCTGTCCTCCAGGCGTAGCACCCTCGATACAGAGGACTTTCATATTTGCTCGAGCGTTGTAGATGGCTGCAGTGAGACCAGCAGGTCCTGATCCGATGATTATAGAGTCGTACATAGTTTAGGGACGTTAGGGATATTAGGGTTATTAGGGACTTTGTGAATTTACAGTTTTCAATTTTTAATTTCCATTCAAATCTCAATGTCTATTTAATCAATGTTTCAAACAATCAACAATCATCGCCTGTAACATAGCTTTCAGTTTCATGCTTCAAGCTGCATTCGCTATCGCTTCACTCAACTTTTCATACACCTCCTCCACGCTATCTTCTTCGCTCGTTTCGATGATTATGCTGCAGATTCCAGCTTGTCGCATCTCTTTTTCTGCAGATTCTAGTCGTGACTGGAGTTCGATTTCTTTGATAGGAGCCCGCTCTGTGATGCGTTCTACGAGAGTATCTATACTTGGTGGCATGATGAAGATGCTTCGGAGATTTTTTTTGATGCTTTCGTATCCTTTTTTTTGAATAGTGCTGTGGATCTGTATTAGTCCTTGGATATCAAGCTCTTTGAAGATGGTTTTCCCTTCCTCTAGTGCTTTTTCAAGTGGCTTGAGGAGTGTCCCATATCGAGCTGTTTTATGTACTTCTGCCCATTCTAAGAAGTCTCCATTTTCTATATGTTGATCGAACTCTTCATGTGAAATAAAAAAATATGGGTTTCCGTCTGATTCTCCAGGGCGCATCTTCCGAGTCGTGACCGACTGTGGGAAAACGTAATCTGGGTGTCGTTCTTTGAGGAGATTGATCTGAGTTCCTTTACCGACACCGGAGGGCCCAAGGAGGAGGAAGAGCATAGTTTATTTTAGAGTACATTGAGTGTAACGTGAATTTTTGAGATTTGGAATTTTCAATTTTCTCATTTTCAATTTTCATTCAAATTTCAAATATCAAATACGAAATCAGAAACAAAATCCAATAGATAAATAACAAAAAATTATTACGGATACAAAAATCATGCCCATATGGGCATATTATGAATTATCTATTGTAAGAAATCTCAATCTTCTGCTCTCTTACGAGCTCTTTTTTCTCTTTTTCAAAAGAGAAAGGGTGAAAATCTGGCCGAGCCTTTTAGACCTTCTCCTTTGAAAAGGAGAGGGAAAGCCAAGCGATAGTGCAGGCAGGGTGAGATTGTTGACCTAAGTTTTTGTATCATTTAAAAATCGATTATTCTGAATCTTTGAATGAGTAACCCAAACTACCAAAAAAACCCTACCAAAGCCGTGTTTACAGTGGTCTGATAGGCTCCTTTGCATCGATGGAAAGGGGTTTTTTTTGATATAATAAAGGGTGGTTTTTTACGTCTCCACTCCTCTGTGAATTTTCCTTCTCTGACAGACTGGCTAAGCGGATCATCCTTTGCCCATTGGCAGCGTGTTGTGGCGACTTTTTTAGTTTCGATATTAGTACTGAATACTGGCTTGTTTAGTGGTGTTGTCTACGCTCAGACTTTTGAAGTGCAATTGGATGATTTCCGAGATGAGAGTCCTGAGGATTTGGAGGAGTTTGGTTTGGTAAATGTCTTGGTTGAGAATGCTTTGATGAATGATGGAGCACTGTCTAATCATGTTCAGAGATATTGTGAAAGAGTGCAAGATGAACTAGGTGTAGTCTGTTTGATCACTCCATGGGAAGGAGAAACGCCATCGCGTATCGTAGAAGCACTACAGCAAATGTATTTCGAAGGAGTCGAAGTGTCAGGGGGATTAGGGAAGTTGGTAGGGATTGTGGTGGTGGGAGATGTGCCACTGCCAGTCGTTGATAATGGGATTGAGACCTTTCCGAGTCATTTCCCTTACACAGATCTCGTGAAGCCGGCTTATGTCTATGATGATGATCAAGGACGTTTCGTGCGGTCTTCAGCAGAAAACCCTCAGTCTGAGATATGGCATGGTTTGATTCGTCCTCCTGGAGATGATGAGCAGAGACGTGAGAAGTTGAGACAATTTTTTCAAAAAAATGCTCAATTTTATGACGGAGATGATGAGTATACTTTGGTGAAGGACAAAATTGGTTTTCATGATCATTTTTGGGAAAATGATTCTTTCGATAATGAAGCGAAGGGATGGTATTTGAAGAAGTTAGAACAATTGGATCGATTGTTTAATTATCGTTATAGCGGTGATTGGTTAAATCAGTTGTCTGGAGAAGCAAATGATCGATTGGCAGAACTCACGTCCAAGACTTTTGAAGATGCTCCCATAGAAGTCGTCGCTCCTGATAGAAATGCTGTGAATGGAGATATTGGTTTTGATCCAGCATCTGCTGTTTCCGCTGCGGGATCGGCAGCTGGGACTGTGATCGGACAAAATGAAGGCGTAGAAGCGTATGGAGCTGATCGTCTCGAGGATGTGGTGCCAGATATTTACAGCGCTGGTCCGATTCGAAATTTCCTCAAGGATTATGTGTCAGTGGTTCAGCGTTACATTTCTGGTTCTACTGAATTGCTTGATGTAGCTGGTCGTAGACAATCGCATGAGACACTGGCTTCTTTGGTGACGAAGATGGATAAGTTTTATGGATCTATCGTTTACCTGGTCAACCAAGAGTTTGAACAATATCTCTACGATCAGGCTGAACAGATGGCTTTAGAGTTTGAAATGTTGAATGAGCATGAAGAGCTGAATGATTTTTATACTGAAGAAGCGACTTCTTTGATCGATGATATCAAGTCTCAGATTTTGAGTACGGACTACGCTCCACTAGGGGTAGAGGATGTCCCAAAAGGAAGTATAAGACAGTTTGGATCGAAGATTTATACACATTTTGTGAATGGGATAGATGTCGCGACGGTTCAGTCAGCTGAGCATTGTATGCTTCAAAGGGGTTCGAATTTCATCGCTGAAGATGGCGAAGTTGGGAAGGCTTTGACCTTTAACCGAAAGGGGAATCCTCTGACTTCGCAAGATATCGAAGATGCTGAGAGCAAGCAGGATATTAAACGAGTGTATCAAGAATACGGATTTTGTTCTTATCAGGTGCAAGAGCAGTGTTTACCTGGTGCAGCGAAACGTCCTGTCTTTGATTTTGCGGCAGCTGAGTATGAGCAAGGAGATGTTGATTACCGACGTTGTTTTGGTCAAGACGGGCCACCTGCTCCTAAGGATACCGAGACCAGCGCTTTCTTTAAGATTTCTAGTATCATCAATCATGTACAGCCAACAGGAGGTGTAGTGGCTTCGGTATTAGAAAAAAGATTGGCTCATTTCTTGCCGATCGATGCAGTACGACATGCAAGTTTTTATCTGGGAGGGGCTAGTCAGTATTTAGATGAAAATGTTGCTCGGCTTCGTTATCCAAATTTCTTTGATTTGGAAGTGACTGGTCAGGAGAAAGTGACTGCTGAGCTGGAAAAAACCGTGAAAGAGAAGGAAGTGGATCTAAGACGTTTGCGTGTAGAGGCAAACTGGAAACGATATGCTCGATATATTGCTCTCAGTACGCCAGTCTCAGGACGTGATGATTTTTGGAATTATAGTGAAATCGATGGTTTTGAAGGAAGATTTAAGAGTTTCCAGACAGATACGGTGACCATTCTTCGTAGAGAATTCGATCCTAATGGTACTAAAGAAGACTATGAGTTAGTAGAAAGGTATCTAACAAGCAATGATCTTTCTGAGGAAGTTCAACAGGAGTTAGCTGACTTGCAGGTTTCTTATTTCCCAAATGCATTTGCGACACAGTCTTTCGATATGATTTGTGAATATACTTTTGATATTCCGCCCTTGGATGTAAGTGTAGACATCATCAAGGATGATGCGGAAGATCTGTATAGTCCCATTGCTTTGTTGGATGCCGTACAGCCACCTGAATTTAATCCACCAGCTATTTCAAGGGTTTGTTCGAACAAGGTAGCAAAGAATACTCAACAACGATTTAATTCTCTAAAAGAATTTTACTCGACTCCTCAAGGAGGGAAGATCGATATGGCTCTTCTTCATGAATCAGATCGTTTTGTAGAAATACTCGACCCAGTGGCTGTTATCTTGTATTTCACACCACCGCCACCACCGCTACCACCATTTACCAATATGGAGATTGCTATCGGTATTTTTACAGAGCAAGCACTCACTTTGGAAGGGACTCTTGAACCTCTTTCTTATCTCTCTCATGAGATTAAACCAGTGCCACTGGCATTGCCTGGAGAGCTGGAGAGCTTACTCGATGAACATAAGGCTCAGCTTACAGAAGCTTTGAATTGGTTGAATCTGAGTATTGAAGCGAAGCATAAAGAGGGCTTGAGCTTGCTGACAAAGGATAAAGAGATGGTGTATTTAGTACTCGATGGAGATGCAGAACATGTGGATTTCAATTTCTCTGGTTTGAAAGGGGTTTTTGAAGAAGATGAATCTGCTTCTGGATCAGGGTCTGGAGATGTATTGGATGAGGTTGCTCGCCGTTTAGATGATTTGAAAGCTGAACAAGCAGTGAAAAGAGAGCTGAGAGCTGAGGAATCGAGGAATTCTGGAGATCGTCAATCTGAGTGTGGTGATTCTGCCCCTCTTCTTGAATGGCCAGGAGCTGTTACTTGTTGGTTAGATGAGATTGTTTCAGGACCATTGATAGAGGCTTCTCCTGATGGAGAAGAAGGGCCAAGTGATAGGGGTCAAGGTCCAAATGGGATTGATGAGGACCCATTCGACTCCGCTCAGGGTAAGGATGGAGATTTAGGGAGATCTGATAGATCTGGTGAAATACGTGTGACTCAGACAGTGATGACACTTAGTGATCGAGTTGAGGCTTCGATAGGTCTTCCTCTGGATGTAGCAGTGACTTGGTCTGGAGATGGAGCAGTGAGAGTTGAGCCAGCTCGTGATGGGAAAGCTATCGTGATCGCTGAACGAATAGGAGAAGGAACTCTCAGGGCGACTTATGATGCTGGTAACGGCCAACAAGTGAAAGCTTTGCCGATGAGAGTGTCTGGACTAAAGGCTGATTTAAAACAAGCTTCGCTAGGAGATGTGAGGATTGGATCTGATGATGTGATCGAAATGCTCGTCGAACTACAAGATTTAGAAGGAGAACTACAAGATGTTGATGGAGAGCTTCAGATAGAGGTACGAGAAGCCGGAGTCTTAGTCCAACCAGGGACTGTTGATCTCATAGATGGTAGAGGATCATTCGAAGTGAGAGCTGGGACAAAAGCTCAGATGACGTCATTGAGAGTTTTTTCTGACAATATTGCTCCAAGCGATTTTATACCAGTTCATACTCTTCCGGGTGAGGTACAGGAGTTGCGTTGGGATTTTGCTGATCAAATCCTTGGACTCGATAATGAGATCACAGGTCAGGTTACTCTACATGATACACGTGGTAACTTTGCTACAGGAGAGGGTGTTCGTTACGAATTAGAATGGGATACTGGCTTGATCGTCAATGGACGTACTGAAGGAAGAGCCTCTTTCTTTGCTGTTGGAGGTTCTTCAGATTTAAAAATAGAATTCGATGAAACCTTAGTGGAGGAAAGCGATTTAGATCTGATATTTGGATATCCTGGAGGATCGAGTTCTTTATCAAGCACGGATGATCAAGTGCTTTCAGTACGGCTTATCTCAGTAGACGGAGTCGAGGGTGTGACATTACCTGAAGTTTTGGATATAGATATGAGGCGTGATTACCGCGTGCAAATCTTGGGTGCACCTCAAGATATAGCCGTTGGACAAGAGCTGAGTTTTGATGTGCGAGTGGAGGGGAGAGATGGGGTCTTGCCTTTGCAGCATAAAGTATTTGCTCTGCAGAGTGAGTTTGCCGGTGAAAAAGAAATACAATCTGTTTCACTTAAGGGAGCTGGATCAAAGATAGCCCGTACAGCCCCTGCTAGTGCTGGGACTCAAAAATTTATCATAGATGATCCAGATTTTGGGACTGCGATAGCAGAAGTACAGGTGATTGGACGGAATGCGGAAGGGATAGCCCTGCAAGATGCCGAATACCGCAATGGACAGCTGAAATTTACTGTCATTGGGAAAGATGCTTTTGGAAACAAGGCTTCACTTGGAGGTGAAATTGGTCAATACAGCTTGGTGGGTGATGGGGCTGTGGATCTTGGCCAGCAATCGGTTGCTTTGGATGATGGCGTTTGGGAAGAAGTCATAGAGATGGATCAACAAGCTGACCGACTGCAATTGACCGTGAATGTGGAAGGTTTTGAGCAAAGTATTGTTCGTGAGATAGAGCTTGAGCAGCGGTATTTAGCTGCTGAACTTTCTCAGCTCGACTGGGAAGCTCCTTATATGGTGTTGGCTGGATCTGCCTTTGGAGATTATAGATATACTGATTCGGTAGCTCAGGCTATGCTTTTTGGAGGGAGGTCTAGACTTCAAGCTTTGACGACTGAGATCAGTCCTCATTACGGAGCTCAACAAGTCGCTCGACTTTGGCCTAGTGGCCGTGTCGAAGTGGGGCCTGATATGAAAGTAGAAGCGATCTTTGATACTTTGAAACCGGTTTTGGTTTTCTCTGATCAAGATGCTGAAGTGGGAAGACTTTTGGTAAACCCACGGAGTCTCCCTTTTGCAGTAGAAGAGGATGAATCTTTTGAGTGGACTCGAGCTGAAGGATTTGGGAAGGCTATATTGGTTCCCGACTCTGGACGATATGAAGCTCGAGCAAATGCTGTTGGAGACTTGTTTTCTCCTCAGGGACAGAAGTTGATTAGTTTTGATCAAGGACAAGTCACACTTCATGACCCGAGTATTACTACAGAAATCTTTGCAGATGCAGGTGATGTCCTTATTTTAGAGTTTCAACAAGGAGCTCAATCTTTGGCTAGATGGTATTTGCACTTCACTGAAGAAAAAGTCGTAGAAGCTCAGATAGCTGCTCTGCAATGGCAATCAACTGGTCAGTTTGCAGAGAGATATGATCTTCAAAGCTTCTATGCAGGAGAATCTACTAATGGACCTACTGGTCTCGTTTTGGTCGATACAGAAAGAGAAGTCAGATACTCTCTAGGAGAAGGCCGGTCAGCCTTAGATGATGTACGTGATAATAATGGACAAGGATTCTCAGGAAATGATAAATCCGTCCTTTCTTTTTTGGCAGGTAATAGTGTCGGTGAAAGTATGGCTTTGCAGAGTGAAGGGATGATCACTCTGGGAGATCCAGTGATCTCTTTGCGACTTGCTAAGCATGAACTCGAAAATGGTGAAGCTGTATCAGCTGTAGAAGAGACTCCGATAGCTGCTCTGAGTGATTTTTCAGTGGGACAATTGGTTTTTGCTCCCGAAGATGGTGAAGTGAGTCATTTATTGAGAGCTGATGTCGAGCTCGATGGTGACGATGATTTACTGGTGGTTTTAGATAAAGGTCAAAATTCAGTAGTACAATATCTCGAAGGTGATGGTGAAGGTGGGAAGTGGGGAGAAGTTTCTCAGCTCTTGGATCTCGGGTCTGGAGTGAAACAAATAGAAGTCATTCAGAACAGTAGTCTGTTGGTGCTTTATGAGAGTGGAGAAATGATCCTTCAACAGAACCTCCAAGGTCGTTATGAAGCTCAGATGATTGATCTTTCTTTGATCAATGATGCTTCGGTGATTGAAGTGAGTATCCGAGATTTTGATGGAGACCGACGAGATGATCTCCTTTTCTTGACTGGGAATAGAGAACTCTGGATTTGGTATGGGACACAAAGCTCTCAAGGATTACAGTTTGGTCTTGCTGATGAAGATCGTCAGTTATTGCGACTGCTTTCTGTGAAACTACAGGACTTTGATAATCTCAAGACAGGAGCTTGGATCCATACTGCAAATACTCCGAGCTTCGAAGCAAACTGTCCTGAGGCTCGTATCGAGTGCCAAGGGAAGTATTTCAAAGGATTTACAGGTATTACTGATACTGGATCATTTTTGGATCAATCTGATGAAGAAGAGATTGATCGCTTGGGGCAATTAATCGCTCAATCTGAAGATTCTGGATTTAAAGATCAAGACACTGCACTGCTTGATCAACAGTATTTGCTTCGATTAGATCAGGCTGCTTTGTATACAGATACGATAGATATCAAGGTTTTGAATGTAAATGAAGGAGCACAGATAAATCTTCATCAAGAACTCGACTTTGAAGTGGTGATTGCTCCGAGACGCTCTGAAGATCCTTTTGTACTGAGCTATGATCTCGGTGCAGATTTCAAGCTGATGGGAGCGGTGGAATGTGAAGGATGTGATGAAGATTTACGATTAAGACGTACAGCAGATGCTCTTTGGCAGTTGGAAGGGAAGCTCGTTTCTGCACGACAAGTGACCCTTCGTTTTAAGCTAAAATATCAAACTTTCCCAGATTTTTCATTCCAGGTGATGCAGACCAATGAAGATGAATTTTTAGATATTGGTATCAATGTTGCTGAAAATGCTAGTGGAAGGATTACTGTTTTTGAGTCTCGTGGCCCTCGACAATATATAGAAACACTTTTCGGAGATGGTCCGACAGCATCGTCTTCTACTGCTGCTACAGAGACTCTTTCTGATTTGATGCGGGGGATTGGTTTGGAGGGGAAGACCCAAGAACAACTCAAAGACAAGATCTTAGGACAACAATCAGAGATGGAAGCTCTTACAGGAGATCTGCTTGATAGTGTTCATCAAGATAATAATGTCGATGGTTATCCTGATCTGTATCAAGAGAATCCTTCCTTGTTTCCGGATGCGGTGATTAAGTCTTCGGAAAGTAAAAAGGAAGAGGAGGTCATAAGTAGTCGAGAGTCGAGGGTCGAGAGTCAAGAGACGAGTGATAGTATTTCACTCTTTGATCGTATCAAGAAGGCCGTAGTTCCAAATGCTTTGGCGCAGGCGCAGAATGTGGATACTTTTAATACTTTCAAGACTGATTCTTTTTCAAATCTTGATAATGTCGCGCTGATGTTTGATAACATCGAGGCTGACGTCCAAGCGGTGGTGAAGGCTTTGAAGTGTTCTCGAGGATGTCTTCCTTTACCGATTAACTTTGCTTTCTTAGCTCCAGGGCCGATCAATGTCTTAGGAACGCCTGCTGGTTTTGATCCAGGGGTACCGATTTTTGGTATATCAGCAGTTCCTTTCTTTGTATGGCCACCTTTGGTGCCTTATCAAGCTACTCAATTTAGGATTTATTTAGCTCCTACTTTGACTCTTGGATTAGGGATTGGGATTTGTTTGGGACCTTACCTTCTGGGTCAGTGTTTTGTCTTTAGTGTCCCTATCGGGAGTCTCCTTGGATCTGAATCGGTATGTGATTCGATCAAGGCGGGTTTGAGTGGGATGATGAGAGGTATACAGACGACAGTCGGTAATGTCACTCAAGGTTTTGCGAATGCTGCGAATAGTACAGGGGTGATCAAAGCTCAAGTACCTGCAAATCCTACTGCTGATATTGAATCCATTTTTGGTATTTCTTTGGGAGGTTCTACTCAAAATAAAGGGGTAACTCCTTTAGAGCAGAAAACTTTCTTAAATCCTGTCCCTGATGTTTTTGTCAATTGGTGGGATCGTCAATGGGAGGAGATCGTGAACTCTCTTACAGATCTGCCTGATATTACTGTTCGTCTTCCGGATTTTGGATCTTCTTTTGATCCTGATTATTTTGATAAGCTTTCTGACAAGGTTTCTGGAGAGAGTTTTGTAAACCTTCAAGAGCTCTATGATTTGATCAATAGTTTGCCTGCTGTCACCCTTAATCCAGATGTGATCCAAGTCCAAGTACCGTGGATTGAGCCTGGTATTTTGAGGAAGATTGAGCAATCGCTGTATCAGTTCTTGTACACTTTCTTGTTGGAGTTCTCAGCTTTCTTACACTCCTTCAATATCCCTTGTAACATCACTCTTTCCAGACAAGATCTCTTTAATGAGGTCCGGATAAGAGCAGAAGAAAAAGGTATTTCAGAAGAGTCTGAAGTTCGTATTAAAGAAATACAATCCCTCATGGAAGGGCAGAATGCTGATATTAAAAAGGCTGAAGAAGCTTTGGATCAATATGTAGAAGCTGAAGGATTTGCTCAGTCGACTGTACAGCTGAGACGTGATTATTTTGATGAAATGCAGGAGAGACAGGATAAGGTAGAGAGTTTGAATGCTCGTTATGATGGTCTTGAAGATGAATTGAATCGTTTACAAGAGCCACAAAAGATCACTGATATCTTCCCAGTCTTTGGGAATATCATGAAAGAGACGATGGAATTTTGGCAAGATCAGTCGGAAGGATTGAATGCAGCTTCACTCAATGAAGGGGTGAAGAGAGAATCACTTGATGCACTGCAGTCTTGTGTGGCGATGAATATCGCTCTTGATACAGCTGTAGATGTGACACAGTTTGTTGAGAGTATTCAAAAAAACATCGCAGCTTTAGAACAATGGAAAGAGTTCCCACGACAGTTGGCTCGTTACTTGAATGCTCTAGAGTTTTATATGCAGGAAGTGGTTGATCTGATTGATCAGGTGACCTCTATTGTTTTGGACTGGTGGGTAGAGTTTGAGAGGAAGCTTGATCTCTGGATCGATGTGATTTTCTCTTATCAAGAGTTGGTAGCTCTCATCAAGCTGATCATTGATATCCTCAAGGGATACAATAAAAAATGTGGATTGTGTACTAGTGATCGACTGACTTTAAAAGAATTGATTCTGAAACTGGTCTTTGGGGTAGTACCAAAATTCCCTATCCTTGATTTCCCATCTTGGCCTGATATCCGACTCGACTTCAGTGATGTGCAGTTTGCGATTGATGTTACGCTTCCGGTCTTTGAAGTGAAGACGGTAGATCTACGATGGCCTGAGTTACCAGATATTACTTTCCCTCGTTTTGAAGATATTGATTTGGATGTTGCAATCGGTGCAAAAGGATCACTAGGAGTGAAGCTTCCAGAAGTACCTTTGGTGATCCCATCACCTCCAGCTCTGCCTCCATTACAGCCTTTACCAGATCTTCCTCAGATTAATCTGCCGAACCTCCCTCCGGCACCAGAGACTCCAGATGTATTAGAATCTCTCTTACCGTTGATGAAGATTATTCAGACGATTTTGGATATCTGGTGTTTGATCAACAAATCTCTCATTCCTATAGATGAGAAGCAATTGAAGACTCAGGTTGAAAATCTTACAAACAGGTCAGCAAACCTTATCTTACCGGTGGATGTCTTATTGACTGCTGACTTGCTTCCAGGTGATTTACTCTCTGACCTGGTACCTTTTGATCGCATCGATGTGACGACGAAGTTTCAAGCTGGAGTGAATGTAGAACCATTACCAAATGTCCAAGAGACCATTGATCAACAGTTTCATCAGCCGATTAATGCTTTCACGGGACAGGTAGATCTTTGGATACAACAGCTCCGTAATGTCATGCAAGAAGGGGCGAATACCGCTAGTGATGAGCTTCAAGATACTTTAGGAAATTTCCAGATAGATGGACTGAGTATCGAGGCTGATATAAATGTGAATGCTGGTCTTCGACCTGATGGGACTTCTATTGAGTCAGATTTCCCTGGATTATTGAATTACCAAGCTCCAGAACGTTCAAATGTTCATCAAGAGATGATTCAACAAAAGAAAGAACAATTGATGTCTCAAAACTCTGAATTTAAACGTCATTTAGATGATGTCAGGATTGCTGTGAATAAGCTCAATGATCAAGAGCCAGAGCAAATATTGGAACAATTGGCTTCTTTACAATCGGAGAATGTTTTGGTTGCTGCTCAGCCGAGTATGCTCAAAAATCACATTGCTCAAGAAAAAAGAAAAGCGCTGCTTGATCCATCACGCTTTGTTGAAAAGAAAGTGAACTGGTTTGATCGAGAAGGACTCATAGCTCAGGTGACTGATTCGGGGAATGCTTTGAAAGATATACAGAATACTTTGCTAGATACCAGTTTGGCTCCAGGAGTAGATCAACTCGGTGTGGCTATTGTCCGAGATGGTCAAGCGGGTCGGCTGCAGGATTATCCTCTTGATGATCCAGTGGTCAATGTCTGGGATAATGATGTGTTCTTGGCTTACGAAAATGCTGTGTATCTGAAATCTTCTGATAATAGTGCAAGACGACACGAGCCATATAAAGGAAGAGTTTTACAATCAAGCTTGGATAATTTCCAACGTTCAAAGGTTCATCAACTCGATGTTTCTTCATCATCAAGTCGATCTGCAGGTTTGGGTTCTGCTACGCTTACTTGGACTTGGGATGATCTTGCTTCTGAAGATGTAGAGCTCACTGTTTGGGATTCTGTTTCTGGAGCTCAAAGGATTGATCAAGATCATTTGAGATTTTATTTGCATCAAGAATCCAATGTGCCACAGTCTTTTGAAGTCATTACTCCAGGTACGGACCTTGTCCCTGGGCAGTCTTTCTTGACGGCTCGAGATGTACGTCTTCGATTTGGACAGGATCAAGTCTTGATTCCGAGAGGAGTGGTCTTTACAGTTCCATCATTTGAACTGCGTTCATTGGTCTTAGATGGTACAGGGACTGTGGAGATTGAAAATATTGAAGGGAAAACTTGGGATATTCAACTGGGATCGGACGTTGATGTCGAATTCACTGGTTTGATTGATCTCAATATCCCAGCTGGACAGAGGATGAAGGTGCCAGCTTTCCAGGCACGCCCTTACATCCGATCTATAGCAGAGACTGCTGATGGAGCCTTAAAGATTCGTAGAGAAGTGCTTTCAGGAGAACAAGTCCCAGCAGGGATATATGCAGCACATACTGATTCTCGTATGAGCGAAGCTGAGACAGGAGCAAGCTTAAGCCTTACAAGAGGGATGACTTTTGATGTAGCAGCTAATGCTGATTGGTTCTTGGATTCTGGGAGAGGTGCTGTGATTATCTCTGATGAACTGTCCTTCCAAGAAGTAGGACAAGGCTTTGTCATCATGGATGATGAACTTGTTAGAGGTTCATTCGTAGTCCAGGACGGAGCTGAACGGATAGATATCCTTCCTGAGCAACAGGTTGTTTGGTCTGAGGTGACTGGACCGAGATTCGAAGTCACTGTCCCAGTAGGGAACTATTATGGACGTATCCGAGAGAGAGAAGGCTTGAGAGGCTATTCACCTATTCTCCATGCAGCAGCACAGACTCAATTTGCGTCAGCACAGGTCTTGCCAGGTGTAGAACGAATCCCAGTGCCTATTTATACGCCATTGTCAGTGAATGCTCGTGATTATGTGATCGGTGACCTGCCAGAAGAAAGTCATCACTGGCGTCTGAATGAAGAACAAGAGCTGGTTACAGGTTCTACTTATCGACATCCAGGCTTTAATCAACTCGGTGTCCAAGAGCTTGAGCTCTTTGTACGCGATGGTGATAATGACTATAAAGCGAAGAGTTTCCAAGTAGAGGTATTCATTCCAGAGCTTACTATCGATGAATTGCTTTATGAAAATGGTCGAGTGATCCGTGTACAAAGTGATCCACCTGTTGCAAATATTCCGATTGGGATAGTGGGAGAGAGAGATGGAGTTCAAGATTGGCTGTTGAGTCCTCTTGTAGAAGGAGCTCGTTTGGAAAATCGATATTATACAAATGATCAAGGTCTCGTACAATTAGCTGCTTTACCGGCTCTGGAAGGATTGAATGTCATTGTCGATGGAGGCATGAATATTGCGAGATTGTATCCTTCGGGAAGAGTGGTTTTACATGATGAATATAAAGAAGAATGCCAGAATGAAGCACTTCATGATAATGATGGATATTTGAAATACCGTGTCTCATGTGTCATCGATGGACGTCTGATCAATAAATTCGAATCACGAATGTTGCCTCATCTTGATACGGATGTGTCGATTGTGGATGAGTTCTCGGAGTTTGATGTGGGAGTTGTGATCCGATCATTGCAGTCTTCTCTTGAGCTCGTACCACTTGCTCAAGATCTTGACTTTGCTGCTGGAGGAGCTCAGCTGAGAGTGGCTGATGGGGATGTGTTGATGATTGTTGCGCCTGATGGTCAGATAGAGTTTAATCAAGAAAACATTAGCCTTTTAGAGAAGCCATTCACTGATCCTGAAGAGGATTTAATTTGGCAGGTCATCCAAAATGGAGCGATCTTGGCAGAAGTCCAAATCCGTGGACCAGGAGAAAAAGTAAATGTCATCGATCCACTTGATCGAGATGTCTTGCCAGGTGATGAAGATGAGGATGGTATGTTGGATCGATGGGAAGAAACGTATGGTATAGAAGATCCAGCTGCTGATCCAGATACTGATGGACTCAATAACCTTGCTGAGTTTCAAATAGGAACCAATCCTCTGAATCAAGATAGCGATGGAGATGGCTTGGCTGATGGTGAGGAGATAGACCCTTTATCAGCTGCATCTACCGAAAGAGAAGTGGTCTTTGCAGATGTACCAGCAAGTAACCCGTACTTCGAGGCTATCAGTGAGCTGTCTCGATTTGGCTTTATCCAAGGATATGAAGATGGTTCGTTCCGACCGGATCAACCGGTGACTCGAGCTGAAGCAATCAAGATCTTGATGTCAGTGATTCGTTGTGAAAACTGTGAATTCCCATCGCAGGTGACGATAGATGAGTTTGATCCGACTTTGAAAGATACTGAGTATTTCTTAGGATTTCATGATGGAGTTTTTGGGAATAGCTCAAGTGATCCTTTGAAAAACTTTGCTTTTGAAGAGGGGGATTTGATTTCTAGAGATCCAAATATTCGTACCTATTTAGATGTCGCTGAAGACGATTGGTTCTACTATTGTGTAGAGATTGCTACTGAGCTGGGACTTATCAATGGATACCGAGGATTTGAAGATGGAGTGAACGCTTTGGGGAGTTATCTCCCACAAAGAAATGTAAACGTAGCTGAGCTCATGAAGATGGTCATCGAAGCCATCGGAGACAAAGGGAAACAAAGTGATAGAGTTTTCGGTTCGGCTGAAGGATGGTGGAATGATCCTTCGAATAACTATATTGCTCGAGCTGAGGAAGACCTAGGATTGCTCCTGGAAAACACTGATTATGAAGACCCTCTCAGGAAGACAACTCGAGCTGAAGTGGCCTATGCAGCTTTTAGAGTTTTGAGAGAAAATGGTGTCTTAGACTTCGATGGAGATGGTATTACGAACCAGTCTGACGATTGTCCTTGTAAGGCTGGTAGGCGTGATGACTCTGGATTGGCTCATGGTTGCCCAGCACTTTTTGATATCAGGAAACCAGAACGACTTTTCGAAGGTATTGAAATTATTCAGTCTCTGGATTGTCGTTGTCTTGCTCTCGTAAATGCTGATCTTTTCTTGGGGTCGACTTTCTTTGCGGTCATCACGGGGAGAGATGAGGAAGAGGTGATTGGGAAGAGCAATACTGTTCCTTAGGAACAGAATGAGCAATGACCAAATCACAATTTTCAATCAAATCTCAAACCACAAAACTCATAATAAAGATGCTTCTAACTTCTAACTTCTAACTTCTACTTACTACCAACTACAACTACTCACTAGTACCAATGCTCAAAAAATTTACATCTCTACTCCTCAGTCTGACGATCGTCTTCACAACGATGCCTCTGAGCTATGCTGACTCTGTCCAGGACTGTAAGGAGGAGGTCGAGCAGGCTTTGAGTAATGTCATGGGGGATCCAGATACAAAGGCTTTACATGGATACCTGAAAAGCATTAGTGACCTTATGTCGACGAACTTGCCTTCGCATGTCTTAGTGGGTCAAGTAGAGCAAATGGCTCGTGATGCGAGACTTGAGACGACGAGTGTTTGTACTCAGGTGGCGAGATTTGAAGGTATGGACTCTTTTTATAGAGCTGCTTATGGTCTTTCATCTTGTAGTACTTTGAGTTCCGAATCGACTGATGCCTCAGCACAACTGAGTATTCTTTCTTTTTGTGAAAAACGAGCTGATGTTCTCCTAGATAGTCTCCTTGATAACATTCGCAGCTATCTTTTGCGACAAGCGGTGAGGACTTCTATGGAACCTTTGATTCAACGGATGAGATCTCTTAATGCACGATTAACAGTACTTATCTCCGAATATTCACGACTCGTCAACAACTTCTTCACCTTTAGTTTCCGACTTGGAGATACGATCATAGGGGAGAGGGATTAAGCGAGCGAAGCTCGAATTTTCAATTTTCAGTTTTCAATCAAATATCAATCGAACAAATATCAAGTCACAAATCTTAAATCTCAAACTCATAATAAA
>CAYGQA010000014.1:0-43041 GCA_964352145.1 uncultured Candidatus Peribacteria bacterium | reverse complement strand
GGACAGGGGCAACTCTAGAGTTGTCTGTACTTGCGGGGATGCCTTCAGCCATTTCAGCGAAATCTCGTACTCGTTTGAGGAGTCTGTTGGCTACACGTGGTGTCCTTCGTGAGCATTTGGCTATTTTTTTGCTGGCTTCAGTTTCGATTTGATACTCCAAGATACTTGCTGAACGATCGATGATCTGCTGCATTTCTTCTGCGGTATAAAATTCCAACTTGAAGATATGTCCAAATCGATCACGTAGAGGTGAGCTGAGTTGAGAGTACTTAGTGGTCGCTCCGACAAGTGTAAACTGAGGGATGTTTAAACGCATGGTCCGAGCTGAAGGTCCTTTACCGATCATGATATCCAGGCAGTAGTCTTCCATCGCGCTGTAGAGGACTTCTTCTATATTTGGTCGGAGGCGGTGTATCTCATCGATGAAGAGGATGTCGTTTTCTTTTAGGTTTGTCAGTATGGCAGCTAGATCACCTTGTTTTTCGATGGCTGGAGCGGAAGTCACTTTGAAATTCCCTCCCATTTCTTCGGCAATGATAGAAGCCATGGTTGTCTTCCCAAGTCCTGGGGGTCCGTAGAGGAGGGTGTGTTCTAGGCATTCTTTTCTTTTTTTTGCAGCGTAAACGAAGACTTTCAGATTTTCTTTCATTCGACTCTGTCCGATATATTCATCGAGTGTCTTTGGACGAAGGGTGTTTTCAAAAGCGTCTGTTTGGCGAGCGGTTGCGGTGCTGACGCGTTTTTCTTCTGCTTCCTTGGCTTGGTAGGTGGATTTGATGGGCATGTATAGGAGGTCAAGAGTCTAGGGTCTAGGCTCGAGCTCTCTTTTTGCTCTGGACTCTAGACTCTAGACTATGAGTTTGCGTTCTTTTAAAATTATCCTGATAGATCATTTGGAACAATGTCACTCTATGACTATGTCATGGACTATGCAAGTCCACGTAGGAAGTATCCGATAGCGTAAGCAACTATCGATGCAGCACCTCCTACGAGGAACATTTCTAGCCCAGCCCAGAACCATTTTTTTGCGATAAAGAGACTTCTCGAAGCTCCTACGGTGAAAATAGTGATAGCAGCGAGTATACTTGATGCTAAGAATGGATCTATTCCACTTAAACTATCAATGCTGTTGATGGTGATGAAAGCTATCAGTGGTATAAATCCACAGATGACAAAGGATGCGAAGGTGATTGTGGCAACTTTAGTTGCAGATTTATCATCTTGGATGATGCCGAGTTCTTCGACCATCATACAGTGGAGCCAACGTTTTTTGTCGCTGATGATGATTTTAACCGCTTTTTCTAGATCTTTTCCTTTGAACCCTTTTCTTTTATATATTTGTCGTATTTCTTCTATTTCACCTTCAGGATAGTTTTCGATTTCCCATTTTTCTCGGTTGTATTCGGCTTGGTGATAGTCTTGTTCTGATTTGGTAGAGAGATAGCTTCCAGCTGCCATCGAGAAGCCATCTGCCAGGAGGTTTGCAAAACCAAGGATGAGGATGATACCGAGATTTAAATCTGCTCCTACCACTCCAGAGACGATGGCGAAGGTGGTGACGATTCCATCTAGGGCTCCATAAACAGCGTCGCTGAGATATTTCCCAGAGCTGCTGTGCTCATCTGGATGAGAGAGTGCTTGTTTGATGGTTTTTTTACTGTGTTGGCTTTTGGCGAGTTTTTTGTCTTTTTTTCGGAAAGCTCTTTGTAAGATAGACTGTCGAGATTCCATAGAGAGGTACTAAGAGTAGGAAAAGCCGAATTAATTTTATTGTACTCGCCTTGCGGAAGCTTGTCGAATGAGCTCTTCTTCGAGAGCTTGTTAAGAGTCTTCATGAAGTTTCATGAAAAAGTCCTGAAACTTAATCAAAACTTAATGTTCATTTGCTAGTTTAAAAAGAGTTCATATTTTATTTTCTCATGTTTTTCTTATGAGGATTCTTTTAGCAGAAGATGAAGCCCATATGGCTAATGTTTTGAAACGGGCCATGAAAGCCAAATCTATCGCAATTGATCATGCTTGTGATGGTGAGCAGGCATTATATATGGCTTCTATTTCGGAGTATGATGTGATTTTGCTGGATGTGTTGATGCCGAAGATCAAGGGTCTGGATGTGTGTATGAAGCTTCGTAATAAAGGGAATAAAACCCCTGTTATCATGCTTTCTGCTCAGGGCTCAGTGCCTGATAAGATTAGAGGATTGGATGCTGGGGCTGATGATTATTTAGCCAAACCTTTTAGTTTTTCTGAGCTTATGGCTCGAGTGAGAGCGCATGTGCGACGGAAGAGTACTTTTAAAAAAGATGTCCTCCGACTGCATGATATTCACTTGAATCGGCGCTCTCGTAAGGTCAAAAGATCTGGTAAGGAGATCGATCTCGCTCCTAAGCAATATCGGATTTTGGAGTACATGATGCAACATAAAGGGCGAGTTTTAAGCCGATTTGAGATCCTTGAAAATGTCTGGGGAGCAGGGGACACTATTGATTCAAACTTAGTCGATGTGCATATCAGTCATCTGAGGAAGCATTTGGATCAGGATTTTGAGAGAAAGATTTTTAGGACGGTAAGAGGAGCTGGATATGTATTGGAGTAGATGTAATTTGTATTGAATTTAGTAACGTTTCTCGTTATTATTAAGTTACTTAGATATGATTGTTGGATTTGCATGTAAAGAGACAGAAAAAATTTTTCAGAGATCTTTTTCTAAAAAATTTTCAAAAATTCTTTGTGAACGTGCTTATAGAAAATTATTGATTTTGAATGCTTCTTTATCAATTAATGACCTCAGGATTCCTCCTTCTAATCATCTTGAAAAGCTTAAAGGCTCTAAGAATAAGTATTATAGTATTCGTGTAAATGATCAATGGCGTATCTGTTTTACTTGGAATAATGGAGATGCACATTATGTTTTGCTTGAAGATTATCATTCATAACTATGAAAAAAATTAATCCAGTCCATCCAGGAGAGATTTTACTAGAGGAGTTTTTAAAGCCTTTGGATTTATCTCAATATCGATTGGCAAAAGACCTCTCAGTACCGCCGAGGAGGATCAATGAGATTGTTTTAGGGAAGCGCTCGATTACTGTTGATACAGCATTGAGGCTTGCTAAATTTTTTCAAAATAGTCCACAGTTTTGGCTAAATCTTCAAAATCATTATGATGTAGAGTTACAGAAGGATGTTTTAGAGGAAACCTTAAGGATGAATGTTAAGGTTTATGGGAAAAAGACTGCTTCTGCTTTGTAAGAACTGGGTTCTCTTTCTTTTTCCTGAGTTCCCCTTTTCTCAAAGTCACAATAAATACCGTTCCTCCTTCTTTTCGATCCTTTACTTCGAGGGAACCTTTGTGGAGTTGTATAATTTTTTTACTCACGTAAAGTCCTATCCCTAAGCCGTGATGCTCGTTTCCGTGTTTGAATTTTTCGAAGATATGTACTCGTTCACTTTTCTTAATACCGCATCCGGAGTCGCTGACTTGGATCTTAAAAGTTAATGAAGTTTCATGAAGGCTTAATGAGATGTTGCCTGATGGGGGAGTGAACTTGATAGCGTTGTGGAGGAGGTTGTGAAGAACTTGTCTGATCTTGGTGGGGTCGATGGAGAGCTTGGTGTTTTTTGAAACACGATTATTCAGTGTAAAAATGAGATTTTTGTGTCTCATTGAGCTTTGGAATTCAAAATAGATCTCGTTAATGAATTCAGATATGAAAACTGCTTCACTGGAGAGGCTCGCTTTATCGAGATCGTATTGTTGAGCATCGAAGAGGTTTGTGGTGAGGTGTTGGAGTTTTTCTACTGAACTCTCGATGCCTTTGAGGTCTTCATGATTTTGATGTGATTGGTCCAGGTCCATGAGGCTTATTTCGATCTGGATCATGAGTGTGTGAAGAGGGTTTTTTAGTTCATGAGCTGCTAAAGAGAGACAGTCTTCCTGCTTTTTGAGTAGGCTTTTGGTCTGATTGTATTTATCACGGATTTTTTTTGTGTGTTTTTCGATACTTTTTTGCATGAGGTTGTTTTCTTTTTGCATGCCAGCTTCTAGGAGGATGTTCATGAAGCAGATCTCTAGGTGTTTTTTGAATTCGAGGAAGAGTTTTATTTCTTCCTTGCCATAGAAGGATCCCTTGCCCTTTTCTCCTAGGCTGAAGAGCCCTATGAGTTTCCCTTCAGAGTAGAGCGGGAAGCAGAGCTTAGCCTGTAGTTTTTCCATTTTTGCTCTGATCTTCTTCTTTCCTTTTTCAAAAGAGAGCTCTTCTCTTACCAAGACTTCGTCATCATTGACCAAAAAGCTGTTACTCAATATATCAGGGCTATAGCTGGGGATTTTTGAACTGATTTTGCTTTTCCTTAGCATAAACAGTTTGGCGTTTTTTATATTGAGCTGTACTTGAAAAGTTTTCTGTATTTGTTTTTCTAAGGAGTGGTAATCAGGGCAATGGTAGATTTTTTGTTGTTCATTGATGATTGTTCTTCGAACTTTTTGATAAGCTTCAGAGACGAGTTCAGGGTATTTTTTTGAGAAATAGAGATAGATGCTCAAGCCAATCAGAGCACTTGTACTCATGATCATGGTCTGGCTAAGTGAGTCGGAGAGTATGGATAAGCTGAAGTAGGAGAGTCCATAGATACTCAGAAATGAACAGAGCAAGAGTAGTTGCCTGGTGATATTTAAGGATTGGTAGGAGAAATTAAAAAAGCGGTGTTGGTATAAAGAGTAGAAGCTCGGTACTAGGAAAAAGAGGGCGAAGAGAGGGGCTTCTTTTTGGAAAATATAGATATCGAAAAGAGGAAGGATACCGTTTGTGGTGAATGCTGAGAGGGCAAAAATGGTAAATCCAAAAAAGCAGAGTTGGAGTTTCCTGCGGATGATGCCTCTGCTTTGTTGGACCTTTTTTAAGCTCACGATGATACAGAAGAGCTGACTGCTTAGAGTATGGATGATGAAGGCTGAGAAGAGTACTCCGAAGATATCACTGAGTGAGCCGTCTGGGTGGATCACTACCGACTCGTAGACCAGTGGGCTAAAGCTGGCGATGAGGATGAGGGCAGCGCTGATGCTGAGGTAGCTATACTGTAAGAAAGAGGGGAGCTTAAAGTTTTTCTGAGGGTAGATAAAGATAAACACTGTCATAGCGCTCATCGCTGCGATACCTGCTCCGTGTGCTATCCGGAAGAGACCATTAGCCGTTTCGATGCTCTCTGCTCGTGTATAGCTAAAGCCAAAATATAGACTCATCATCCAGATACAGCAGAAGAATGAGATGGCAAAAAAAGTTTGGTTTTGAGCTTTCCTGATGTTTTGCTGCAAGGATAGGCTTCCTATCAAGATCATAAAGGCTCCGCAAATCATGATCAGGATGTCGAAAAAATGTTGCATAGACTTTTACTAAAGATGCAAAGTTTCTAGGGCTTCAAGGAAAAAACGCCCCTTACTGATGATGATCACTCGCTCGCCGTCTTCTGTAGAGTCTTGTGCGTTGAGTATGCCCGTCACGATTTTTGCTTTACCGAGACTAGTGGCTCGCTTTGCTATGGTCGTACCCAGTACTACTTCTGCTATCAGTGGCATCTCTAAGCTTTCTTTGGGCAATTGTTTTAAGAATCTTTCTTGGATTTGGTAGCCAATCCCTCGGCCTTGGTACTCCGGTATGAGGAAGATGCAGTTGCAGCAGAGTACTGCCGTTTTAGAGGAGATGCTTTTAGGAAAGTCGAAGAAATCGGCAGCTTCTTCTTTTATCCTTCTTAAGAACTGTGACTTACTGCGAAAGTTCGTTGGATCTTGCTGTGTGGAGTACAGATGATCATCCTCCCACTCTTCATGGGAAAAGACTTCTCCGAGATTTGTTTCATAGGCGAAGCTGGCTCCGACGAGGTCTTTTGCTGGGCTGTTTCGGCAGAGGCTCAAGAAGGCATTGGACCTCATCTTCTCTTGGAAGACTTCGATCGTTTTATCTGGATCTACCCAGAAAGATGCTGATTCACGGGTACTTGGATGCTTCGGATACTCTTCTCTGTCGTAGGATTGTATCTCCTCTATGCTGATCATCTCTTTCCTTTGAAAAGCTTCTTGAGCTGAGATGGCTCGTCCTTCACTTGGGTAGAAGAGGAACTGTCCATGGGGTGGATTGGCAAAAACAGTCCTGAAACATTCAGAGAATGCTTTGATCAAGTCCTGGCTGAGTTCTGGCATGTCAGATCGGAGATGCTGTAGCCTAAAGCTCTCGTCAGCGATATGTATGCTCTCTGAAAAATCTTCCCCCATAAGACTTTTAGTGATGACTATTGTCTAAGCGTAGAGGGAAAGAGGGGATTTCTAAAGCTCAAATAGGGCTGTCTTTATTAAGTTTTAATGAAGATGGAGGAATTAGCTTTTCAAGGTGTCAGGATTCTTTAGACCTTTTTTGTGCTCTGTTGTGAGTTTGCGTTCCACTTTTTTGATATCTTCTTCTGCTGGGAGGTTTTCAGGTGTGATACCTCGTTCAATCAACGTTTTCCGGACACTCTTATGATTGGTCTCGTGCTCCTGTGAAATATCCGATTCTTTTGATAGAGCTTTTTCTTTGCTGTTGAAAATAGTGATTTCGGTAGCAAAATCTTTGGCCTTGAGGATGATTGTTGGGGCAAAGTCAGCGAGTGCTCGATTTTTCGGAACCTTCCAATGTTCTTTCATGGAGTTTGTTGTAAATCCAAAGAGGGCTTTATCTCCCTTACTTCGTATAATCCCAAAGTTCTGATTAGATCCGGTTTGCTCATAGATTACACTTGAGAGTTCTTTTTCTGTTTTGCTGAGTTTTTGACGGGCTGATAGCCTTTCTGACTCAAGCAGCCGTTGTTCGATGAGTTCATACTTTCGAGTCTGAAGAGCGAAGTAGGTCTGAGCAAAGGCAATTGCTTCTTTGCGTGGGTCACCATTTTGGGCAATCAGATAGCAGGCGTAGCGAGTGAGCATAAGGTCAGGTATCTCTCGAGCGCTTCCTGATCCGATCTCCACCATTTTGTTGACGTCAACAAAATGGTCATCACTCTTTTCCTTGGATATTTCACAAGCGACCATTGCCTTACTGATGGCTGTTTGTAAAAAATTCCTCCATTCAATGTATCCCAGTAAATGCTGGAGGTCTCGAGCTAACCAAAATTCGACACCATCGGTTGTTTTCTGGGAATGGCTTTCAAAAGTTTCCGTGAGGGATTGGATGAGTTCTTTTTTCATGATTGAGGATAAAATTCTTCTACGAACTAACTATATATATTTGTATATAATTATCAAGGGGGTTTTGTAGATGATTGAGGAATTTAATTGATGATGCTGAATCTAGGGCCGGTGATGTGGTGACCTTTGTATTCGATATACATTAGTTTTGGTTCTATGGAGGGAAGTAATGGGAGGGTGTAATGAGTAATTCCTTTAGTCTTTTTTATGAATCACCCAAAGGTAGGCTAATGTTGTAAAGCATATAGTAATGAAAAACAAAAGGTTGAGTACTCCACTTAAAGTATAACTATAATCCTTGATGATTCTCAGTATTGATACAAATATGAGTAGTAAAGGGAAGATCCAAGTGTAGACGGCATGACTCCAATTTGAAAAAAGTGAGTAGTTTTTTAAATAAAACTTACCTTCTCTTATTATGAATGACTTGTCCTTTGCAATTTTACAAATTTTTTCTTCTACACGATGGATATACTTATAATTCTTGTTTATGAGAGTGTTTTTTTGGAAGTATTTTAGTGAAATACTAAATAGTGCAAACCACAAGAAAATGGTTAAGTACTCTAAACTGAAGTGAAAATTGTAGTTTATTTTACTTTCGATGATTTGATTTAATGCCTCAAGCGACTTTTCGGATTCTGTAAATTCAATGAATTGCAGAAAAATTATAATCAGAAGCCAAACAAATAGCTTTTCCCTTTGCTTAAGGTGTGAAATCGTCAAAGAAAAACTGTCTTTGTAGTGATCGTAAAGAATTTCAAGTTTGTCTTTCATTAGGCGTTACTTAAAGCTTTCATGATTAGTTCTTCTTTAAAAGATCTGGCCAATGAAGCACCTGAACCAATGAGTTTTTCTGGTGATTCGTAGCTTGGGGCTATCTTAACCGCTACTAGTGAATTACTAGCTTCAATGCTTTTTGCCACCTCGAAATTTATCCAGTTCCTGTATCCAATTTCTGCGCTGTCTACGTGCCATTTGTTGGCTTCTTTCCCAACAATTACGAGTGTTACGTCAGCACTATTGATTCTTCTTGTCAGAGCGGCTCTTACCTTGGAAACATCGTTGCTTTTTATCTCTTGCGAAGAATGATCAACGAAGTCTAGATCGAACTTATGATGCGCGTTCCATGCTTGTAGTAGGAATTTGTAATTCTTGTCATTTTCATAGTCAAAGCTGATGAAGATTTTCTTTGCCATATTTAACTTGTTAGTTGTAATTAGCACTCTTCATTATAGAGTGCTACTAAAAGAACACAAGGTAATGATTTGAGATTCTCTCAACTATTTACTTGGTTACTAATATATCTCAATGGGTATTTTTCTTGGGCCATTTTTTGGACCGTTAAAATGCCATATTTCCCAATCAAGTTTTTTCCATAAATCAAAATATATTGCCTCAGTCTTCCAAGGATCTCCTTGATTGATCATTATTACTATAGCTTCTCCTTTTACTCTATATTTTTCGCCTGTTTTTTGAATAGGTCCGATTTTTAATGGAATAATGTATTTTTGTTGAAATCTTACAAACTCTTCACATGAATATTCGTCTTTTGGCCAGAATTCATGACCCCATTTATCATACATTGCTTCATCTGTTGCAACTTCTCTCATGAAATCACAATCGTGAGCTGAAAATCTTTCGTTATATTTATCAAAGAAAATATTAATGTTACTTTCGTAGTTTGATAATAAAACTTCTTCTCTCCAATTCGATGTTCTCCATAGTTCAAAATCTAAATACATTCCCCAAAATCCATATGTAATAAAAAGACTGATTATAAGCCCAGCCATAATTGTTGATACTTTTTGAATTTGATTATTTGATGATTTCCAGTTTTTTTTGAATGTATGTATTAGCTCTTTCGGTGTTTCGATAATTACTAAAAGTGTAATTCCTATTAATAGATTTCCAATTGAAGGTATTAGATTCTCGATGCCAGTTTTTAAGGCCTTAAAAGTTTTTTTCATGATTTTGTATTATAAGTATTGCTAAAAAATATTAGATCCATCTTAAGTATTTCTAAAGTTATAAATTATAAGTCACATACTTAGGCTTCTTAAATCCATTAAAATCGATGCTTGCCGTTGAATCTGTATAGGCGCCAGCATTTCTTACTCTTAAGTAGTCTGAGGTTCTGATATCTTTAGATAATAATGCTGTTTGCAATAGTTTATCTCCGTTATCACAAGTTCGACCGCTGATTTTGAATTCAGCTTTAACTCCTTCTAGCTTTCTATTAGCTTTCCCGAATCCTTTGAAATGATATTTCCATCCGTGGATGATTGCATCTCTAAAGCAAGTATAAATCCCATCATCAATCAGCAAGACCTCCTGACCATCCTTCCTCTTCCGATTCCGTATCGGAATCACTAGGTCAATCGCTTCAGCGACTAAAGCCCTCCCAGGTTCGATTATAAGCTTCGGCTCTGGTCCGATGAGGAGATCTGAAGCGATGCCTCTGAGGGCTAGACTGAGAGTGACTAAGTATTCTTCTAGACTGAACTCATCTTCGGGTGCGTAGTTGACGGGGAAGCCGCCGCCGAGGTTGAGGCTGGAGACGCCGCGGGCGTGTTGGGCGAGTTCCGTTAAGACTGTCAGGGCTTTCAGGTAGCTGGATGGGCTTCTGTTTTGTGAGCCGGTATTGATAGAGAGACCAAGTTGGGCTTTCGTCTGCTCTCGGACGTAGTTGATGAGATGCCTGGTATTGCTTAGTTCTCCTCCAAATTTTTCCGAAAGATTGATGTCGGCATCGGGATTGTCTGAAGCTACCCGGATCGCTATCTCAATATCTTCTTCAGGGATGTTTTTAGCCTTAGCTTCTTGGAGAATCTTGATGATCTCCGCTTCGTCTTCCACGGTGAAGTAGCGGACGCCTTGATCGAGGGCGTAGCGGATCTCGTATGGAAACTTACTGGGGTAGGTGTAGAGGGCAGTGGCTTGGCGCCAGTGTTTCTTTACCTGCTCGATCTCTCCGGGAGAGCTGCAGTCAGCGAAGCTTAGACCTGCTTGGCCGAAGATTTCTAGTATTCTTGCTCGTGGATTGGCTTTGACGGCGTAAGCGATGGCTTGGCGGGGGTCGTCGGGGAGGTAGAGCTCTTGGAAGCGCTGGGCTTGTCGGGAGAGCAGTCTTTCATTCAAAAAACAAAAAGATCGATCTGGCATAAGTTTTGTGATGATCTGTATGGTGTTTTGTAGATCAGAATCATCCACTGCGAAGCTGATCCCTGCTTCAAGAAGCTTGCTCTTGTCTCTGAGATCAATGTCTTCGCTTCGTTCTTGTTTCTCAAAGTCAGTGCTGGCTGTTGAATGAGCACGGTAGATGATGCTTGGGCTGAGTTGCTTTGGCATAGGGTAGTGGCAATGTTTTTTACACACTACTCGTGAAGGCTTTGTATTGTTGCTCGCTTAATGAAAGTTTCATGAATATTTCATGAAATGTTCATGGACTGGTTTAGTATGAGTTGTGCCACTCCTTCCACCCTGTGGGGCTCTTCGTTTTAAGGGATAGGATAGCTGTATAAGCTTAAAGAACTCCTGTTTATCAGGGTTTTGTATACTAATAAGCTGATCATGCTTAGGCTCCTGCTTTTATTTCTGCGATTTTTTTCTTTACGTTGGCAAACTTTAAGACGTAGTTCGAAATGATGATGGAAATGAAGAGGATGAGCTGGATGACCATAGCAAATTCGATGCTGATTTGTCCGGCTGTAGCTGCGAGTAGAGCGATGATGACCGAAAACTCTGAGTTTTGTCCGAGTCGTAAGGCGATTTCTTTACAGTCTTTTTTCCCGTGTCGGGTTTTGTTTGCGAAGAAATAGTAGATCAGAGGTTTTCCTATGAGGATGACAAGCAAAGCAAGGATTATCGTCGTGCTGTACTCTTGGACGCCAGTGAATTGAAGGTTTGCTCCAAGGAGGAAGAAGAAGAGAATCATAAAGAAATCTCTGATGGTTTCTGATTTGTAGATGAACACTTCGCGTTTATGTTCTGGGAGACCAGTCAATGAAAGCCCAGCTATAAAGGCTCCAATTTCTCGTGAAAGATGAAGCAACTCGGCAGCTTCGGCATAGAAGAAACACCAAGCCAGTCCCACCAAAAAAATGAGATCTGTGCGATCTAGGATGTGCTTGATGATTTGGCGTAACAGGTAACGTTGGATGAAGAAAGCTGAGGCAACGAACAAGATACCGACGAGGATAAATTGAAATATTTCTAAATAATTGAAGCTGCCGGCATTTATCAGACTATTGATCACGATCAAGACAATGATGGCGAGTAAGTCTTGGATCAAGAGTACACCTATACAGGTATCGAAGACGTCTTCATTTACATCTTTGTCATCTTCTATTTTTTTTAAGACCACTACGGTACTTGAGAAAAGCAGTGATACTGTTAAAAAAGTGGTTTCATTGATGCTGAGATTGCTTAACCATCCGATGAGAAGTCCTAGAGGGACTAAGGCAAGGGTACTAAAAAGACAAATACGGTAACTCCTCTTCAAGGTCTCGGCAAATTTCTTCGGTTTTGATCCTAAGCCTATTAAATAGAGGAGGAGGATGATCCCTATCTGAGAGAGCGCAGTAAAAAACTCTGTTGAAGAGATGATATTTAAGCCGTAGGGACCCATGAGAAAACCTGCAAGGATGTAGGCCACGATGATAGGTTGCTTGGTTAAATCAGCCATAAAGCAGACTGCTGCTGTAGAAATGATGATGACGGAAAGTTCGAAAATAACAGTTTCCATTCTTGACTTTATTGATTATCGTTACATTTTACCATATTTATGGATTTAAGTCTATGTCTGAGATCAATGTCTTCGCTTCGTTCTTGTTTCTCAAAGTTAGTACTTGCGGTTGAATGAGCACGGTAGATGATGCTTGGGCTGAGTTGCTTTGGCATAGGGTAGTGGTACAGTTTTTTACCCACTACTCATGACGGCTTTGTATTGTTGCTTGCTTAATGAACATTTCATGAAGTGTTCATGAAATGTTCATGAAAGCTTTTGCTGTTCTATGCTGTTTCTAAACTCTTTTTTGATGAAGTCATGAATTTCACGACATAGTTTGAGATAATGATACTGAGGAAGAGTAAGAGTTTTATCACCATCGAAAACTCATCACTTATCTGACCGGTACTTGCAGCTAGGAAGGCGATGATGATCGAAAATTCACTATTCTGACCTAAACGTAGCCCGATTTCTAAACTTTCTTTTTTGTTGTGTTTTGATTTACGAGAAAAGAAATTATAGAGAATGGGCTTGACGATGATGATCACGATTAAGGTCAAGAGTATGGTTAAGCTGTACTCTTGTATGCCTGTGAATTCTAGTCCTGCTCCCAGGAGGAAGAAAAAGAGGATCATAAAGAAATCTCGTATGGTTTCTGATTTCTTTAGAAAAACGTGCATTTTTTGTTGAGGGAGACTGGTGAGAGAGAGACCAGCGATAAAGCCTCCGATTTCTCGAGAAAAATGAAGGAGTTCTGCTGTTTCTGCATAGAGGAAACACCAAGCCAGTCCGATCAAAAACACGAGATCAGTTCGGTCAATGATCTTATGGATAACCTTACGTAGAGCATAGTGTTGTATGAAAAAAGCAGAGCTTACGAAGAGGATTCCGGCGATTACAAAACGGAGTACTTCAAGGATATTAAAAGACCCGGCATTTGCGATACTGTTGATCGTGATGAGGACCAGTACAGCTAACATATCTTGTATCAAGAGGATACCGACACAGGTATCGAAGACATCTTGATCTACTCCGTGATCATCCTGCATCCTTTTTAAGACGACTACAGTACTTGAAAACAGGAGAGAAATGGTTAAGAAGCTGGTTTCTGCTAAGGAAAGACTGGTCGCCCAACCGATAAAGAAGCCCAACGGAACTAGTGCTAGTGTGGTAAATAAAGAGATTTTATAACTCCTTTTTAGTGTTTCAGCGAATTTTTCGGGTTTTAATTCTAGTCCGATCAAATACAAGAGAAGGACAATCCCTACTTGAGAGAGGGCACTGAAAAATTCTGTAGAATGAATGACATTTAGCCCGTAAGGACCGAGTAAGAATCCTGCTGCGATATAGGCAACGATTAAGGGTTGCTTGGCAATCTCAGCAAGAAAACAGAGTCCTGCTGTAGAAATGATGATGACAGAGAGTTCGAAAACTACAGATTCCATGATTGACTTTAATGATTATCATAGCATTATAACATATTGTCATTGTTAAGTCTAGTTTTGGAATGAGTAATACCACTCTTTCACCGCCTACTGGCCAGCAGGAGCTTTTACGAGTTTCTTCTGGTGAGAGTAGCGGGATTGATTTGGAATGAGTAATACCACTCCTTCCGCCCTGACGGGCTCTTCCTCTCCTAAGAAGGAGAGGGTTTTATTGTGTGAAGGGAGATGCTTGAATACGTTTACTGTTCTTTTGCTCAGGAGAGCCTTGTAAACGGAGAGACTAATGAGCGTTTCTGATCGTGATAGAGATTGGTAATAAAAATTTCCTGTATTAGGATGTCTTTAGATATCATTAGTTATCATTATTTGTTTCTTATGAAAGTTGCTGTAGTCGGGGCGGGTATAGCGGGACTTACTTGTGCATATGAGCTTCAAAAATCGGGAGCTGAGGTGATTATTTATGAGAAAAATGAGTATGTAGGAGGGAGGATGGCGACTCGAAAGAAAGAGGGATATTTTTTTGATTTTGGAGCAGACCATCTTTGCGATCACTATGATGAGATGAAGGAGTACTGTCGTGAATTGGGTGTTGAATGGGAAAAAGTGCGTTTTTTGAAGTATGCTGTCTTGAAAAATGGAAAAATTGTTCATTTTTCTCAGCTGATGAGTTGGTTTTCAAAACTTCGTATGGCTCTTCAGTATTTCCTCCTCCCTAAGGGCCTTGATTTCTTGGATTTGAATAGCGTTGTTCAATATGATTTAGAAAATGCTTATGATTATATGCTTGCTCGTATTGGTAAAGAAAGCACAGACTATGTGATTGATGCATTTGTTTCTGCTTATCAATTTCATAGAGCGACAGAGATGAGTGTTGGGGCTCTTTTAGGAGTGATGCTTTCGATTAAAGAGCAACATAAAAAATGGTACTTACAACGGACAAAGAATGGCATGTCTGCTCTTCCTGAAGCTATGGCTGCTCATCTGAATGTAAAACTTGGGATGCCTGTAGAGACTGTTCGGAAAGATCACTTTTCGAATAAAGTGTTTTTAGCGTTTGATGATGGAGAAGAGGAGTTTGATCGAGTGGTATTAGCTTGTGAGGCTCCTTTTGCTTTTGATATGATTCAGCATCCGAGTGAGATTCAAAAAGAATTTTTTCAAGCTCCTAAATATTCGAATACCATTTCAGTTGCTTTTCGAGTGGATACTTCACTGCTCCCAGATACGGCAGTCGTTTGGACTCCTTTTGTTGAGAGTCCTCATATTTCCAGCTATGTGAATGAAAGAATGAAGGGTGAGCAAGTAGAGCGTGATGATAAAGCACTTGTCACGGTATGGCTTCATGAGCACTATGCTAAGACTTTGATGGAAAAATCAGATGAAGAGATCTTTGTTGCTGTTGCTCAGTCTTTTGTAAGCGTTTGTCCTTGGTTCACTTCTGTTGAGCAATTATTTGCTCATGATCTGCAAAGGTGGCCGATGGCGATGCCAAAATTTTACCCAGGCTATCTGAGCCAAGTGAAACGATTTCTTGAAAAAGAACAGGGGAGAGATGGGCTGTATTTTTGTGGCGATTACTTGAATGCTCCATGGACTGAAGGGGCGCTGAGGATGGGGAAGAGGGTGGCGGGGATGCTGATGGAGGATGAATGAACAATGGAGTATTAAAGATGAGAGGAGTAAGAATAAAGGGGATGTAATTTTCAGAATTATCGAATTATCGGAAACTCGAAACAGTTTAAAAAACGCTTCCTTACTTTATAAGCTCTGGGCCTTGGTAAACCATTCATTGCTCTCTTTGTTCACAAAGCTGCTCCTAGCAGGAGAGCAGGAAAGTTTTTTAGGTTTCCTTTAAGCTGAAAATATCCTTTTTCTTAGACTCCGCAGACCTCTCCTGAGAAGGAGAGGAAGAGCCCGTCAGGGCTAAGGAGTGCTTTTCTTAGTTTCTAATAATTTTTGATCGGAAGCTCTGGATTTTGTTCCTCCCACCTCCTTCGCGCATAAGCTATCAGCTCAGCATCTCCGGGGACTCCAGTGTAGAAGTGATCACCAGTGAGTTTTTTGTAGAGCTCTATCCCAGTCACGGTCGTCCCATGGAAACCTGGATGTCCGCTAGAAGCATTGCACCACCAGAGGTTTTTGAAGGGAGTTTTTGCTTTGAGACGTCCTATGTTGATGTTTTTAGTGTTTAATACTGATCCGTAGGCATTCCCAAATGGGGCTCTTACGAAGTCTTCATTTGTGGTAGCTGAGCCGATGACTTTGAGGACGATGTGGTCTCGGAAGTTTGGAATGTATTTTTCTTCGATGAGGTCGAGCATTTTATCAGCGATAGCTTCTTTTTTCTTTCGGTATTCTTTGGGGTCTTTTTCTTTGAGGTCTTTCATCATTTGATAGTCCACATAGGTTTCTACTTCCATGATCTGCATTCCTTCTGGAGAAACCCCTCTTTCTGTCGTGTGTAGACCAGCTGTTGACATAAAAAACCAAGGATTATCGAAGGTTCCAGCTTTTTGTTCTTTCCAGCTTTGGTTCATATCCCATTGCTCCATATGCCAGATATTGAAGCTTCCAAAGCCATGTTTCTTGAGGTCTATGTCTTTGAGCCCGAGATAGACGATCACTCCAGCTGGACTGTAATCATATGAAAGAGCAGGTCTATAGGATTCTGGGATTTTGTTCCAGCCGATGAGGTTTTTAGCTGAGGCTTGAGGATCTGCATTACAGATGTATTTATCAGCGACGAAGCTTTTCCCATTTTCAGTTTCGATACTGGTTACGAGTTCCTCTTCGGTGTTGATCTTAGTCACTGGAGTTTCGTAATAAATATGACAGCCTTCATGATCTGTGATGAAAGTTGCGAGTCGATCTACATAGTGACGGAAGTGTTTGGTCGGGTAATAGGCTCCAGTATTGTAACCTCCGAAAAGTCCAGCGTAGGCAAGAATGGAGAGCTCTTCTGGAGGAGACATGAAGTCTCCGGCTTGGGCTATGAGCACTGCTTGGACTTCTTTTTGCAGTGCACATTGATTGAAGACTTGTTGGAGCGTTTTGTTTCGGTATCTCAATAAGTGTCGGAAATTCCAGCCTTTTGTAAGGATATCCCATAGGCCGATTTTTTCTTTGTTTGGGATCCTCCTTTCTTCTTCATGTATTTTATCCACGATTTTGAGGAATTTTTCTACACTTGGACGAGATCCTGGATAGGCTTTTTCGAGATTGTCAGCGAGACGATCATAACCATAAGGTATCGCTACCCTTGTCCCATCAGGCATGACCATGTGATCGTATCCATCAGCATCATAGACCTCGAAAGTCAGCTCATCTTGCAAGCCAAGCTTTTTAACCAATTGATTGATATTGTCTCCAGGTCCACATCCCCAGACATAGTGAATCTGAGCGCAGAAATGGAAGTCGCCCATTTTGAAGCTATGTCCATACCCTCCAGGGATGTCATGTGCTTCGAGCATGCAGATTTTTTTTCCAGCATTTGCGAGGAGAGCTCCTACAGTGAGAGCAGAGATTCCTGTCCCAATGATGACATAGTCATAGTGATGATTCTCAGCGAAGCGTTTGTCTTGTTCGGCGTGTTGCTCTGGACTGAGTGAGCCTGTGCTATGGAGGGGTTTCATAGATGTATTGTTATGATGAATTGATCGTAGATGAGAATAGGGTAATTGTTAACTCTTAAATGCTGTATGTACTGGATAAATATAGTAAATTTTTTAGATTTAAGAACTTTTTTGGATTTATTTCTGTTTCTTCTTATTATTAAGTTTCCTTAATAAGAGCTCTAAAGCTACTTACAATCTTCATTTTATAGTATAATCTATCCTTACTCCTTCATTTATCTATGCGCGTATTACTTGCTGAAGACGATTCTCGTATTTCTCAATTTGTACAAGAAGTTTTAGAAAAAAACTCTTATGCAGTTGACGTGGTTCAGGATGGGGAAAAAGCTCTTCGTTTAGGTTCTTCGGAATCTTACGATGTGATTTTGATGGATGTGATGATGCCTTCTATGGATGGTATTAGTGTTTGTCGTTCTTTACGTGATCAAGGGGTTAAGGCTCCCATCATTATGATTTCTGGTAAATCTGAAATTGATGATCGTATCACAGGACTCGATAGCGGGGCTGATGATTACCTGACAAAGCCTTTTAGTGTTCGTGAATTACTTGCCAGGATCAGAGCTCATGTAAGGAGACGAGATTCCTCTCCGGTCAGACAAATAGAAGTTTCTGGTTTGATGGTTGATCTTGATAAAAGGATGGCATATAGAGAAGGGAAGCAACTGATGTTGTCTCCAAAAGAATACCGGATACTTGAATACTTTGTCCTTAATGATGGTAAATCTTTGACGCGCTATGACATATTAGAAAATGTCTGGGGTCAGGGTATTAGTATGTTTTCGAATGTTGTGGATGTGCATATCAGTAACCTTCGACAAAAACTCAATCAAGGTTTTGATAAGCCTTTGATTAAAACAGTGCGTGGAGGTGGATACACCTTAGACTAAGTTTTTTCTGTTGGAAACTTTAGGCTAATCATTCCTTTAGTAGAATCTATCTCTACTTTGAAATTTTGAAAAATACTTTTAGCTAGCCAGAGGCTTATTTCATAGTAGTTGTTTTTTTCATCTGACCAGTTGCTATGTTCATCCTGAAAAAGGAGTGGACTGTCCTGATGTATCTGAAGTGTGTGATGCTTAGGATCTATTATAAATTTTATTTTTTGAGCTTTTTGGTAGATGTTTTCGATCAAGAAGCTGAGTGCAGCTCCGATGTAATACTGGTCGATATCAGTTTGAAAGTCTTCGTCTGGAAGTGTGATATTTTTCGTTTTTGATGAGTGTTCTTCATTGTGGATCTCATGATACATTTCTACTAAATCCTTTAGAGATCCTTTTTGTTTGAAAAAAGATATTTCTTCTCCAAGGAAAATGTTTTCGTGCTCTAAAAAACAGGTGGCTAGCTTGAGTAAGTCTCGGGTTTCTTTTTGCTCTTTAGGACTTTGACTTTCCTGCTCTAGACGATATCTCATGATCGTAAAGATGTTGAGTATATGATGTTTTAAATGTTGTTTTTTCGTTTTCATATTTGAGACGATTTTTAAAAAACTCGAGGTTGTAGTACTATATCAGATATAGATTATTTGGCTATGAATATTCTCATCATTGAGGATGAACCATTGATTGCAGAGTCTGTCCTTAAAATATTGAGTGGAATTTCCTTTGTAAATTCTGTTGATATGGCATGCGATTTTAAAAGTGCATTGCAGAAAGCTTCTTCTGATGTTTTTGATATGTTTCTGGTGGATATCTACTTAGGTGATCATGAGCATGATGGATTGGATATTTGTACCTTCATTAGAAATCGTAATATGGATGTCCCTATCGTGATCACTACCTCGTCACACTCTATCGAATACTTAGAGATTGCTTTTCAGATGAAGGTGAATGATTACCTGACGAAACCTTTTCATCCTAAAGAGCTTTTACTGCGTGTTGAACGATGTTTTGATGTTGCGAATACTTCTTTAGGAGCTCAAGTAATAGAGTACCAGGGGCTTACTTATGATTCTCGTGTACATATTTTTTCGTGGAATGGTAGATCCTTGTTGCTTTCAAAGAGAAATAAAGATCTTTTACTATTGTTTTTACGTGAACCTGAGAAGTTGTTATCAAAACAATATTTATGTGAAAAATACTGGGGTGATTACGATGATAAACCACGTAATCTTAGAGCATCGATACAAGATCTCCGTAAGGCTTTAAAGGGACCCTGTTCATCTTGGATCTCAACAATTCGCGGTGAAGGATATGTCTTGAAGAAGGATCCTCAAAGTGAATTCTCTCGTTTTTCATAGAATCTTAATGAAATCTTCATCTTAGGCAGTGTAACTTTAAATACGTGAGAAGTGAGGGGGCTTTTCTTTCTTTCTGCGATAATTTTCGAGCTCTTTTTTCTTTGTCTACTTGCAAACTGAGCTTTGTCACGGGATAATGTTTTCTAGGAATTATGATCTCTATCTATGGGCAAAAAAATAATCATTCTTGAAGATGAAGAAGTGCTGGGGAAGGTGTATTCGAAGAAGCTCGCTGCTGCAGGTAATACAGTTGAGTGGGTTCGGACAGTTGAGGAAACTGAGGAATGCTTGAAGGTTTTCCACCCTGATGTAGTGCTTTTGGATCATGGAATTCGTTATCATGAAAAAGCAGGAGTTGATTTAATCCCGCTTATTAGAGAAAAATTCCCAGACTCAAAAATTATTATGCTTTCTAATTATAGTCACTCAGAGCTTCAAGAGCAGGCTTTGAAAGCAGGAGCTAATCGTTACCTGATTAAGATCAATACGAGTCCTAGCTTGCTTATACAACACATTAAGCAGCTTTCAGAGTAGTAAGAGTTATTTCCTTAAGGTTTCTTAATCTCTTCTTAAGGTTTTGTTAAACTTGCATTTAGTAGATTTAGATTATCTAATCTTATTTATTATTATGCTTTCGCAACACTTAGGAGCTGAGGGTACTTCTTTTCGTGCATCTTCGCGCGCTAGATGCCATCTTCCGATCAATAGTAATGGCAAGGGGCTTCAAGAAGTCCTTTCTGAGAAAGTTGTAATTGAAGAAGATATTGATCTTGGTACACAAGAACAAAAACTTCTTGAGCTTGGAGTGATCCATGATGCAGCGAATATTCTTAGCGGCTTACAGATCTTTAAAGAACGGATGTTGAGCTCTTTTTCAGGGACCATTACTCAAGAACAAGAGCAGCTCTTGGAAGCTATGGGTCATTCAGTTTCCTTTTTGGGTATTGTTTTACAAGAAACTTTGCAGCCCGTTAAACGTTTGGAGGTCAGTGAAAAACAATGGATAGATCTTCAAGAAGTTATGGCTTCTTTTATTAATATGATGAAAAATTTTGTCGATCGACCAGATGTAACTCTTGCATTAAAGGCATCAAGCACAGCTATGGCTTATCTAAATGTTCATCGTTTAGAGTTGATTTTGATGAATCTTGTGAAAAATGCTTACAAATTTTCACCTCAAGAAGGAAGTATTGAGCTTTCTTTTGAACGACTTTCTGAAGAGCAGTCTCCTTTAGGGGTCATGAGTCTTTGTGTTTCTGTGAGAGATGATGGACCAGGTATCTCAGATCTTGATATACCTCATATCTTTCAGCCTTTTTTTAGTAAGTCTAAAAATGGAGAGGGAGTTGGTTTAGGTTTGAATATTGTGAAGTCTTTGGTGGAGAGCTTAGCGGGAGTTATTGAAGTGCGTTCTCAAGTTCAAGATTTAGATGCTGGGGCTTCCTTCACTCAGTTTGATATATATTTGCCTTGTGAGTTTAAAGATGAGCATTCTTCGCCGTCAGGATTTTCTGCTACCAAACAAGAGCTGATTGGAGACTATGAATCTTTTTTTCGAGCAAGAGAGTTTATTTATGTTGATGATGATCAAGAAAACCGTAGCCTTATGACTAAGGTTCTTCAATTGTTCTCGGTAGAAAGCCGAGCTTATCCAGATGCTCAGGAACCTTTACACTCTTTGGATACTTACCCAGCTGGAAGTATTGTATTGCTGGATTATTGTCTGAGTGATGGTAATGGAGTAGATCTTGCCGAAAAAATATATGCTTTGCGTAAAGACCTCCATATTTTTATATTATCTGGTTACGGAGGTCTTGATCAGGAATATTCTGATCTTTTAAAGGAGGGAGTGATAAGATCTTTTTTGACAAAACCCTATGCTCCACGGACTCTGCTAGAAGATTTGTACATCACTTGCCTTGCTTGGGAAGAAATGAGTGATTAAGATTTCTCTTCTTTGGGAAGTGAGATACTAAATGTGGCTCCTCCTCCTTTTGTATCAGTTATATTTACTATCCCTTGGTGGAGCTTCATGATTTTTTTACAAAGGTAGAGACCTAGGCCTAGTCCCATGCCTTTACTTGCTTGTGCTGTTCTAAACTTGTCAAAGATGTCTTCTTTGATCTCATCTGCTACTCCTGGGCCATGATCGATGATGTCGATTTGAATGTTTTTGCTGTCCTCTTTTAGCTCAACTTCTATTGTTTCACCTGACTCAGTGAAGTGAGAAGCATTTGAAATAAGGTTGTGCATGACTTGTCTGAGTTTTGTTTGATCGATGTGGAGTTCAATAGGGTTTTTGAGTTCTGAAAGGAATGTTAAGATGATGCCTTTTTCTTTGAGGAGGTCTTTTAATTCTTGAATGATATTGATAGTGAATTTTTCAATATTTGTTTTTTCTGTTTGTAAGCTGACTTTTTCAAGATCAAATTGCTGAACATCAAAAAGATTTTGTGTGAGAAGTTTGAGTTTTTCTAGTGAGGTCTCCATTGTCTTCATGTCTTCAAGTACCTGAGATTGATGATCAAATGATTCAAGCGTGTCTGAAAGTTGGAAGAGGGCTACATTGAGTGGTGTTCTGAATTCATGAGCTGTGACGGCTATGAAGTCGGATTGTTGTTTGAGGACTTTTTTTATCTGTTGATTTTGGTTTTGGAGTTTTTCAGTTTTTTCTTGGATCTTTTTTTTCATCAGGTTGTTTTCTTCTTTCAAATCTCCTTGAAGAAGGATGTTTATAAAACAGATTTCTAAGAATGTTTGGGTGTTGAGGATTTCGTTGATTTCTTCTTTAGAAAATGGACTATTATTACTTTTTTTCCCCAGTAAGAGTAGGCCGATGACGCGGTTGTCGAGGTAGAGGGGGATACAGATATCAGCTTTCAGGTGTTTGAGAAATTCAGTCCAGTGGCTGTTTTTCCTCAATAGTGCTTCCTCAGCGACGAGTATTTCTGGATGCTGTTTTTCGAGCTCTAGGATACGTTTATCTTTTTTATAAATAGGAATACCGATATCTACCTCCTTGTCTCTGACGAGGAAAAGTTCTGCTTTTTCAAAATGAAGATTGAGGAGAAAGCTTGTTTCGAGATTTTTTAAGAGTTCTTCAAAGCTTTTGGTGGTATAGACACTTGATTGGAAGTTTTGTAGATGATGGCGAAACATCCTAAATTCGCTACTGGTGAATTCTGGTATCCAGTTATTGAGCTTAATCCAAATGAAAAGCCCGATAGTAGCGGCTATGGTAAAGGCTAAGAAAACCTGCTCTTGAAGGATATTGTTTCTGAGGAGAATATATGAGCCAGTGCCAATGATGAGATAGCCACTGAGGAGTAGGACTTGTCTTACCAATCGTAATGCCTGTAATGGGAGATCAAAGAATCGATAGCGATACATGGCTATTGCTGAAGAGATGGCAATCGGTATCAGAAATATCGGACTATAAACGAATTGCCAGAAGATGTGATAGAGAGGGAGTACTCCATTCGTTATTACGAAAGCGAGCATCGTCGGGATAAAGATATAATATGAGAAAGAAAACTTGGTTTTTGCGAGACCTTTTAGGTCAAAATTCTTTTTGATCCCAAGGACTAAGGTGAGGAGTGGCATCGCAAACATATGGACCATATAGATAAGGATCCATTCGCCTAGCTCGATCACTGGGCCGATATCTTCGACATAGACTTCGTTTTTATCGATGAGGTCTGTTGTCAGAGAAATGACTGCTAAAAAAATAGTCCATACCCAAAAGGCGATCTCAGTGTTTTTAGAGACCTTGAAGGTTTTCTTTGGGAAGTGGTAGAAGAAGCCTAAGAGCCCAAAGGTGAAAAGGGGACCAGTGGCATAGTTTAGCCTTCCTACGAAGAGGAGCCAGTCTCCTAGGGGTATAAAAAGGTAGAGATAGAGGGTGAGGTGCCAGGCGAGTAAGGAAACGAGAAAGAAAAAGAAATATTTTCTGTCTGTTGTTTCGAGTTTTTGTTTGAGGACAAAGATTGCCAAAAAGGCATAGACAATGGCAATGCTGAGATAGAGAAAATCAAACATAAAACCCCTTTAATAATATGATAAATCGAAGTATCAAGTTTGAGACTATCACTGAATATGTGTTATTAGAAGTTTTTATGATGAGTGTTTTGCAGGCCAAAGGAATCGCTGGTGAATCTTAGTGCATCATCTGGATTGAAGGCTTTGCAGGTGTAGATATCTACATTAAACTTACCCTCTTCCCAATGGATCACGACTCCTGATGTCTCCCAATGAATCCAAGCGCTATTGCCTATCACCAGTGGTTCACTGAGTTGAACCATGTCTAGAGCAGGTGCTAGGTCTTTAAGATAATTTCGTACAGTATCTGCAGTGATACTTGTGCTCGGATTACCAGAGATACTGATACGCTGTCTGAGGATCTGTGGAGCAAGCTCCTGCCAATCAGGATTTTCTGAGTCTTGCATCTTTTTTTGTACTACTGGAGAGCTTGCCTTGAAAAACTCTTTGGCGTGTTTTCGGATAAGCTCAGGATTGCTGATGACTCCAGGTATGGATATATCTACGCTGATGAACGGAGTATGTTCTTCGTTTTCATAGTCCCAAGCATAGAGGTGTATAGCTCCACCAGCTTCTAGTGGTAACCATCCTGAGAGACCATATTTTGGAGAAAGATGAGTCGCTGAATCTGCTAGGGGTTTTAGTCCAAGCATGTTTGCAAGATCTGCTAAGTACTCGTGAATCCTGGCATCACCTCTTTCATCTGTGCCAACAGCTTCATTGGTAAGCATTTCGATGACGAGTGTGTCTCTCTCTATTTCTGGTATTTCAGCGGTTTTAGATTGATTAACAGGTATGGTCTTTACTGATTTGAAGGCCATCATTTTGTCGATTCCTTTGATAGCTTTTTGGATGTCGAGATAGGCTCTCCTTTCTCCTGAAGGGAGGGTTTTTCCCCATTGGAATCCCATTTTACTGGTGATTTTGAAGGCTCTTGATCCATCGAGGCTGTGGGCGAAAACAGGTACTTTATGATCTGGATGCTCTTGCATTTTTGCTAAAGACTCGGTGTAGAGAGCTCTCATGAGGGCTAGTGCAGCACCTTTTCTCTGAGTTGATTTATGGGCTCCCCATTCTGCTACATTGAGGGTCATATCAGTCTCTTGTGTGCCATTACCAAAGAGCCTGAGAGCTTCTTCGAGATATTCTTCGTAAGGCATGTTTTCTCGTGCTGCATCCCCATTTCCAGAGATGACCTTGTCTTCCCATCCATCTTTGACGCTGGTTTCAAAACCCATACAAAAGCCCATGAGCTCTCGATCGTCTACGAAGAGTAGTGTGGCAAAGATTTCTTGATTAAAGCTGCTGCTTAATTCTTCAACATGTTGTTCGGGGTCATAGAAGTACTCCATTGGAGATCCATCTACGGGACAGATGTAATCTTGAGGATCCATATAACGGTTGGCTTCTAGGTCTTCGATTTTTTCATCGCTTCTTCCTACGAAGGCATCTTGGATGGAGAGTTTCCCACTACATGCAGGATTGCTACAGCAGAGATATTCTTCCCATGGTGCATCTCCGTAGACTTCTCGGTAGGTGTTTGAAAGTTTCTCTAAAATGACATCGAGTCTTCCTTCTTCCAGAGCATTTTTTAAACTTGGAGAATGCTTGATAAATCCGATTTGAAATTTTTGACCATCTATATTCTGCTCCCAGACCATTTTCATGATTTGAGCTCTCACGAGTCCTGAAGCTGATTCTATCGGTTGATGTGCTTTTCTCATTCTTTCAGAGCGATCTCTCTGGTAGGTCTTATTATCGAGAACTTTTGGGAGTCTCCCTGAAGGAGTGAGTTGTTGAAGAGCCATATCAAAAAATTAAGGACCTTCGTATATTAAGTGTCCTTCCGTCGGGAATTCGTCGGTTTTTTGGAGCTTATGGAGCCATTGCCATTGCATGACTCCCAGAGTCTGATCTAAGAGCTTTTTTTCTTGATCTTGTGATTTTTTCGGTATCTGTTTTTGCTCTTTTTTGTTTATGTTTTAAGATCTTCCATATTAAGTGAAATTTGCCCCAGTCTTCCTTTTTTAGTCTGCAATAACCACAGTGATCATTGTAGGATCCTGTGATTGCGCTGAAGCCATTTAATGGTATTCCGAGAGTCCTAGGATTGCTTATCGCTTTGAGAGCTGTGCCGAAGAGTTCTTTTTCTTCTTTATTTTCAAATGTATTAAAGAGTAATATTTCGAGGCGTTCTGTACCTTGGCGATTGACGCTTTCAAAGACGCTTAATTCTTCTGGGACGTTTCTGAGTTCCCGAAGGGGAAGACATGCATCGATAGGACTACTCGGGAAATCTGCCAACTCTCCTAGTCCACAACGATCGAAGAATAATCTCGCTAAATGATCAAGGTAGACTTTTAGATACTGTTTAGATTGTCTTGAGATATATTTTTTGAATTGTTTTCTTTCTTCATCAGAAAGGTTTATCTCACAATCTAAGCTAATTCCTCGTCTGTCTTCATCTTTGTAGAGGAAGCTAGTGATAGAAGCTTCTGGATAACAGTTTCTGAGTACTTCTAAAATTGTTATTGAAACTTCTTTGAGTTTTATTGAGAGGTTGAGTCTTATTATCTCAGGGAGTTGATTTCTTGTTTTTTCTGGAAAGAATTCTGGGATGATGAAACGATGTTTAGCTGTTCTTCTTAGTGGATGTTGTTCTTTTTCTAGATTTCTTTGATCTTCGATTCGTTCACTGGCATTATGATACGCTATCCTTGAATAAGCAGCTCTTGGAGTGCTTTTCCCTTGATCATTTGGAAATGGTTCTTGCTCCATTTGTTGTAAACAAAAATACAAAAAGCCCCTTTTCTTTTTATTAGTGTATCTTGGGCAGTAAGGTTTTTTCTAATGAAGCCTATGGGCTAATGTGTTGTTTTATTGATTTTTATGTCACAAAGAGAACAGAATCTGTTTTGGTGTTCTTTTTTGACGAATTTTTTTATATCGTTTTCATTGTCGCTAAGCTAAAAACGTGAATGTGTTTTTTTCGCTCTTTCACTTTTCATACAATATGAAAAAATCTTCATTATGTCAGTAGATATTCTCTATTAGACTGATTTGTTGATATATCGTTCCAATAAAAGAGAGACGGAGATAGATGATAGAAGAGTGAGGAAGTATGCTCCACTCAGTTGAAGAAATGAAAAGGGAATGTTTTTAAAACTTCCGAGAAGGAAGATGCTGTACCAAGAGATAAAGGATATGGCTCCCATGCTGAATCCAAGATGTCGTAAATTGATTGTTTTTTTAATGAAGTGATCTTTGTGAAAAGAAAAATGAACCAGTTTTGGCAGGATAATGTTGTGAAGGAGAAATCCATTGATCGTTAGGATACTAAAAATCATTACTTTTACCAGAAATTTTGGAGTCTGTAGGAGTCTTTCAGATTCTGGCCAAAAGAGAAAAAATCCACTGATAAAGGCTAATATTATACCGATAAGGATGATTTTGGACATACTATGGATGACAGAGGCTTCTTTTTTTGAGATTTTTAGATCTTTTAAAAAATCCATCAGTAGGATGTCTGAATACGTCGCGCCTCCTAGTCCAAGTACCATGGCAAAGAGATGAAGGGTTAACCAAAAAGAAGAATATTGAGCAAGAGTGTCGATCATCATGAATAGTGAAAGATATTGTATTTCTATAGTACTGTTTATTCTTTTTGAGTCTATTCTTTGAGTTCAGGACTTCTTTCATGCATTTTTTTTTGTTATACTGTATTCTTCATTTTAAAGACACTCATTCAAAAAAAAGCATCTATGAGAAATACTCAAATTGGTATCATCGGTGGTGGTCAGCTGGGAATGTTTTTATTGCAGGAGGCTATACCGTTCCCGGCACATGTCTCCGTATATGATCCTGATCCAGAGTGCTCTGCGAGTTTTTTTACAAAGAATTTTTCCCAAGGGAGTTTCGATGATAAAGAAGCCCTTTTGAAGTTTGCTGCAGCTTGTGATGTCTTGCTCTTTGAGACTGAGCAAGTTTCTCTCGAAGCATTGAAAGAGCTCCAAGCTCAAGGAAAGAAAGTGTATTCGTCTCCACAGACATTAGAATGGATTCAAGATAAGGGAGTGCAACGGAAGAAACTTGATGAAGCTGGTTTCCCTGTACCAAAGTATGAACTTGTCGACGCTGGTGAGCTTTATTCAGGATCTTTTCCTATTGTCCAAAAATGGAGAAAAGGAGGTTATGATGGTCTAGGTGTGCAAATTTTGAAAAACGCTGAAGCTTTTAAAAAGTTAGATGATGTTGATCTTGTTTTTGAAGAATTGATCGATATTAAGATGGAGCTGAGTGTCATCATAGCTCGTGATGAAAATGGAAATGTGGCTGTGTATCCACCCGTCGAGATGGTCTTCGACCCTGAAGCAAATTTAGTGGATTATTTGGTCGCTCCAGCAAGAATAGATCAAACTATAGAAGCCCGACTTGTTGAATTGGCTCAGGAGATATCAGAAAAACTCGACTTTAGAGGCCTTTACGCTATTGAGTTTTTCCTTGATCAAGATGATCAGTTGTATGTGAATGAAATTGCACCTCGTCCTCACAACAGTGGACACCACACTCTTTCTGCAAATGTCACTTCTCAGTATGAACAACAAATCCGAATGGCCCTTGGCCTTCCTCTGGGGTCGACTGATATGCTGAGCCCTTGTGTGATGCTTAACCTTCTTGGAGAAGGAGAGGCTGGGACGACGCAATATAAAGGCCTTGATAAGGCCTTTACGATTCCTAATGTTCAATATATGCTTTATGGCAAAAATCAGGTCAGACCTTTTCGAAAGATGGGTCACGCTTTGATCCTTGAGTCTGATGTGGAAAAAGCACTCGCTTGCATACCAAGTATCCGTGAATCACTAACCATTTGTCGCTATGAATAACAAGCCTCTCGTTGGAATCATTATGGGATCAGATTCTGATCTTCCTATCATGCAGAAATCTGCAGATATCATGGAACAATTTTCCATTCCTTATGAGATCACAGTAGTTTCTGCGCATCGTACACCAGATCGGATGATGGAATATGGGAAGTCTGCTGAGGATAAGGGGCTTAAGGTGGTCATTGCTGGGGCTGGTGGAGCTGCTCATTTACCAGGAATGATTGCTTCGATTACTCCTCTTCCAGTGATTGGAGTTCCTATCTTATCGTCGAATTCTTTAGATGGTATTGATTCATTACTCTCCATCATACAAATGCCAGGAGGAGTGCCAGTGGCTACTGTAGGTGTCGACAATGCTAAGAATGCTGGATTGTTAGCATTACGCATACTTGCTCTTGAAGATGATCAATATAAGACTTCTCTACGAGAGTTTTTTGTCTCTCAGGAGGAGAGAGTAATGGAGATGGTAAAAAAAATGGAAGCTAGCACTGAGTAGCCTATGAAATACCCCACATCTGACTCGATTCAGCGGCTCCATATATTGCCGGTTTTGAGTGTGGCTATAGTGGTGGTCACGATAGGGGCAGCTTTTGGGGTCTTGTCGGGGAGAGGAGCGATGATTGGGATGTTTTCGGCAGCTTTGATGGTGCTCATCACCTCTTTAGTGGGAGGATCTCGTTATGGGATTACATCACCGACTGGTCCTATGACCGCGGCATTGGCGGTGATACTCTTGGCTGATCAAGAGTGGATTATGGCCTATTATCCAGAATACGATCCGGTGGCTTTGATGAATATAATCGTTTTATTAGCTGGCTTATTGCTGGCTCTTTTTTCTTTCTTGGGTATTCACAAAGCTGTGAAATGGGTGCCTCAACTTGCAATAGCTGGCTTTGTTAACGGTATAGCGGTCTTGATCCTGATATCTCAGATCTCGGCTACTGCTGGTCTCAATGATGCTCTTTTGATGATTGTGACACTGATTTTGAGTGTGCTCGCTTCTCGATGGGATAATGAGCAATCACATCTGGTGTGGAGGATTTTTGCGAGTTCTTTTGGAGTGATCGTCTTGATGACTTTGCTCAGTTCTTTCTTTCAGCTTCCAGTCAGTTATTTAGATTTGACTCAAACATTTGCTTTCGCAGATATCGGAGGATGGACTTGGGAATATTTTTCTTCTGAGACCATTTGGATCATCTTTGTATTAGCACTTGAATTAGCCTTGATAGCTCTGCTTGATACTTTGTTAACTGCTGTGATCATAGATAAGAAGACAGGTATGAAGACTCAACATAGGAGAGAGCTGTTTGGGCAATCTCTTTCTTTTTTAGCCTTGAGTAGTTTTGGAGGTTTACCTGGAGCTCAATCTACTGTTCCTTCGATGATGATGGTTGAGGAGAAGAATCATCATCCTTACTCAAAATTGTTGTTAGCGTTCATGTGTATCGCCTTGACCTTTCTTTTTGCTGATATTCTCCAATTCATACCAAGTGCAGTCTTCGGTGGTATTATTATCAAAATTGCTATAGATGTAGCTGATTTTACTTCATTCAAGTCGATTATCTCTACTCAGCATCCGAAGCGTTTCGCTCAGTTAATACTTGTCATTGCAGTGCTTGTTTCTACAGTGATGATTAGTCTTAACCTCGCAGTGATCGGATGCACGATTTTCTTTATGCTTTGGAATCATTTGGTACCAAAATCTTGGGTTATCCCTGACTTGGTCGCAGGTAAAGAGTCTGAAGGTTTGACCGATGAAATATAAGTATGACGTATTTTTCTGGTAAAAAAGTGTTTTTAGCGACTAAGCATGGCAAAGAGTCTGTCATTGCTCCATTGCTTAAGGAAGCTTTTGATATGGATGTAATCGTTCCAGAAGATTTTGATACAGATCGTTTTGGGACTTTCACTCGTGAAGTGAAGCGTGATGGGACTCAGCGAGAAGCTGCTTATAGGAAGGCAAAAGCCTGTATGGATCTTTATGATGCAGATTTTGTGTTGGCAAGTGAGGGAAGCTTTGGTGTACACCCTTCACTTCCATTTATTTCTTCAAATCTTGAGTTTTTACTCTTGATAGACAGAGATACTTCTCTAGAGCTTAGTGGTCAAGCTCTTTCTTCGGATACAAATATGCATGCTCAATACCTTTACAATTTTGAAGAATTTGATGAACTTGCTGAAAAGCTTGGTTTCCCTGAACACGGCCTCATTGCTCGTTTTCACAAGCATCTTCCTTTTGGAATTTATAAAGATTTTAGCTCCGAATCTGTTTTAAAAGATCGTATAGAAAAGATGCTCTCAGTACCTTTTTTTAACAGGGTCTATATAGAGACTGATATGAGGGCGAATAGGAATCCTACTCGAATGAAAGTTATAGAAGAGGCTACTCATGATTTGATCAGAAAGATGAAATCCTGTTGTCCTAATTGTGATATACCGGGATTTATCCCTAGATCTCTCGTAGGAAATAAATCTTGTCGTGAGTGTTTTGCTCTTACAGAGGTCCCATCTTCTGAGTTGATTCATTGCTATGCTTGTGGGCTTCAGGTGACTCAAGCCTTTGGTGATGATAGCTCTGCAGATCCTTCGAAATGTCTGATTTGTAACCCTTGAGAGTTTTAGTGATATTCTGTTCGATTTTCGAGATGTTTATTTCCAAAAACTAAGGTGTTTTATGTTTAGAAACTAAGCTTCACTATCTAGCACCTTTTTTTTAAAATGTTTCGCCACTAAAATGATACCCTTTTTTTGATGGTATTTATTGATATTTCCTGTTTATGGATGTTTTTCTAGAGATTAGTTTCATTATCCTCATTACCACTCTTGTTGCCGGAGTCATGCGTTTTTTAAAGCAGCCTTTGATCATCGGTTATATTTTTGCTGGTATCCTCATAGGTCCCTCAATTTTGAATCTTTCAATGGATTCTGGAGAGACGATGGATGTGTTCTCTCATATTGGTATTGCTCTCCTTTTATTCACAGTAGGTCTGAATCTTAATCCAAGAGTCATCAAAGAGGTGGGGAAGGTTTCATTGATTACGGGTTTAGGGCAAGTGGCCTTTACTTCTTTGATTGGTTATTTGTTAGGTATTACCCTCGGATTTTCTTCTATTAGTTCGGTGTATATCGCTGTCGCGCTGACCTTCAGTAGTACTATTATCATTATGAAACTCCTTTCTGATAAGGGGGATACGGAAACTCTATATGGAAGGATTTCTATTGGGTTTTTATTAGTACAAGATTTAGTCGTTGTTTTAGCTTTATTGGTGGTTTCTTCTTTATCAGAAGGGTTTGATTTGGCTAATCTACTCTTTGGTGTTTTTGTGAAAGGTCTTGGTCTTATCTCATTGGTGTTGTTGGTTGGTTCGTACCTGCTACCACGCATAGTCAAATTAGTAGCTAAATCTCAAGAATTTTTGTTACTCTTTTCTATTTCGTGGTGTTTGGCCCTAGCTGCACTTTCTTACTATCTAGACTTTTCTATTGAGATTGGAGCTCTGCTAGCTGGAGTTACGCTTGCTATGACTCCTTACCATTTTGAGATTAGCTCGAAGATGAAGCCTCTGCGGGACTTCTTCATTGTCTTGTTTTTTATTCTGCTGGGATCTCAAATGGTTTTTGCAGATATCGGCCAGTACTCTCTTCCGATACTGTTGTTTTCTGCTTTTATATTGATTGGTAATCCATTGATTGTGGTGATCATCATGGGACTACTCGGATATACCAAGAAAAATGGATTTATGGCCGGTTTAACCGTTGCTCAAATAAGTGAGTTCTCTTTGATCTTTGTGGCACTTGGAGTGAGTGTAGGTCATGTGCAAGAGGAAATATTGAGTATGGTGACGGTTATTGGATTGATTACTATTGCAGGCTCGACATACCTTATCCTCTATTCAGAACAAATATATGATCGTATTGCGATTTTCTTGAGTGTTTTTGAAAAGAAAGGAGAGAAGGTGGATGCAAAAAGTCATCATCATGAAGGTAGTTATGATGTCATACTCTTTGGATACAATAGGATTGGTCAAAATTTATTAAACTTTTTTAAGAAAAAAAGAAAGAAGCTTCTCGTGATAGATTACGATCCGGAAGTCATAGAGGATCTTGAAGCGCGAGGTATTGAATGTCGTTATGGAGATGCCGATGATTCAGATCTTTTGGATGAATTGAAATTTGATACCGTGAAGATGATCATTTCAGTTATTCCGGATACTGATACTAGTTTGCTTGTCGTGAGTAAGGCTCTTCAAGCGAACAAGAAGATTATCTCGGTGATTGTATCTGATAAAATCAAAGATGCTGTCAAGCTTTATGATATGGGGGCGAGTTATGTGGTCTTGCCTCATCAGCTGAGTGGACATCATATTTCTGATATCCTTAAAAAAAATGGACTAAGACTGAATAATTTTTTGAAAGAACGAGATAAGCACATTGATTATTTAGATATCCGTGAAGAATTAGAAAATCCATCATCTTTATTTACTTAAGAAAGATGATGGATTTTAGCTCTTTTAATTCACTTCATTGGCAATGTAGTTGAGAAACGCATCAGATGTGATTTCCATATTATCTACTATGAAATCGACATGGCTGTTTTCTAACTCGGCCTTGTGGTAGAGGTTTGCAGCACGAGCAATTACGATAGTCTCTGGGGAGACATCTTCTATTGCTTTGCTCACTAAGTAGATGTTTTTGTCGTTACTCATAGCTATGATGGCTGCCTTGGCTTGACTAATGTTGGCTTTTTCTAAGATGCTTTTTTTACTCGCATTTCCGTACATTACAAAATCTCCTCTTTCTAAGCCTTTCTTGATTTGTTTACGATCTCTTTCGACGGCTAAATAAGGAACATTAAGTTCTTTGATTTTATTCACGAGTTTTTGACCTAATCCTCCGTACCCGAAAATAATGATGTGATCGGTAATGGTGTTTTTTTCAGGTATTTCATCTTCTTCGTCAGCATTTCTTAAAAAGAGCTTACTGATGTTGTTGAGGTTATTGAATATAAATGGAGTTAAAACCATCGAGAAAATAATCACTACGAGCATTATTTGACTCATTTCTTGTTCGAGGGCGATGCCATTTAGTTTTGCGATTTCGAAGATTACAAAAGAAAACTCACCTGCTTGAGCTAGCAGTATGGCTGTTTTAAATGATGTTTGTGATCTGTAAAAGAACCGGGTAATAGCAAAGACAATCAGGGCTTTGCTAAGGATGATCCCAACAAGGAGTAGGAGTATTAATACGATATTGGGTGGAATGATCGCAAAATTGAGTTGCATCCCTACGGAGATAAAGAAAATCCCAAGGAGGAGATCTCGAAAAGGTATAAGATCTGCTTCTATCTGATATTTATAGTTTGTTTTTGCAATAATCATCCCTGCAATAAAAGTCCCAAGAGAATAAGAAAAACCAAAAATATGTGCAAATTGAGCTGATCCAATCACTAATAATAGAATAGAGGTAATAAAGAGCTCGTCAGATTTGCTACTTGTGACGATATCGAAAAACTTTGGAAGAATGTAATTACCAAGGACAAAGAATACGCCTAGTACTATGAGGGCATTGATAGAGGTCCCTAGAAGAAGTTCATTTACATTGTTTTGTGTATTGGCAAAGATCGAAATCATGAGCATGATCGGTATCACCGCCATGTCCTGGAAAAGCAATACTCCTACAGCGTTTTTTCCGTAGGTTTTGTAGATCAGACGGCTATCATTGAGCAGTTTTAGGACGATAGCTGTGGATGATAGGGCCAGTCCTAGACTAATGATGATAGAGATCTGGTCACCCAATCCGAACATGAAACGTGAAACCAGGTAGAAAAATGATGAAGTTAGGAGCACTTGTAATCCTCCATATACGAAGACTTCTTTTTTGATGGTTTTGAGTTTGCTGATCGAAAATTCCAGGCCGATGCTAAACATCAAAAAAGCAATCCCAAACTCTGCAATGATATTGAGCATCTCGCTTTTCGTACTTAAAAAATCAAAGGCATTTGTAATGATCGCTCCAGCAATGATATATCCAATGATTGTATGGACGTTGATTCTTTTAAAGAGAAGATTTAACACTAGTGATATGCTAGCGGTCAATATGATTATAGAGACGAGTTCGTTCATTGGGCTTTTTTTATGAGTTGTGAATGTTTCTATTATATAAGCTTCATCGGCTAAGACAAAGAAGACTCAGGATTTTCTCTACCCGAAATAATCTTCCCTTTTCTTTGTGGAGAAGCCTCTTCTAGAGTTAGAGCTAATGATTAACAAAACAATGCAGGGACAATGGAACTTTTATTGGGCAAGAGGGGATCTTTGGTAAATCATTCATTTGCTAGATAATGGAAAGGTATGAGTAAAACTTTCTTTTTATTTTCGTCTCAGAAGATACCTTTTCTTCAGGAAGTAGGTGGTAAAGCCCAATCTTTGATCGTGATGACCCAAGAAAAGTTTCCTGTTCCGACAGGTTTTGTATTGGCGGTCGGATTTTTCCAGCCTTGGTTTGAAAAAGTGGAGAAGAGTGCGGCTTGGAAGAGGTTTCTTAAGTCATCTGAGGCTGGACTTAAAAAAAACTGTGATGCTCTAAAAAAGAGCTGCCTTGGATTTAAGCTTACAGCGGCTCAGAAAAGAGAACTCCAATCGGCTGTAAAGAAAATGCCTAAGAAGACTCTTTTTGCTGTCAGGTCTTCATCTCCTGAAGAAGATCTTGAAGGAACTTCATTTGCTGGTGGCTATGAAACGAGCCTCGGAGTCACGGTAAAAACTTTGGAGCAGGCTATTCTTCACTCTTTTGTCTCTGTCTATGACGAACGGATCGTGAAATACAAGATGCAACATGGTATGAAGACGGATAATCCTCGTATCGCTGTGATTGTACAGCAGCAAATTGCTTCAGAAGTGAGTGGAGTAGCTTTTTCTCTCAATCCGCAGAACAATTGTTATGATGAAGTGGTGATTAATTCGAGTTTTGGTTTGGGTGAAACGATCGTTTCAGGACAGGTCACACCTGATAGTTTCATCGTGGAGATGCCGAAGAAGAAATTTCTTGAAAAGAATATTGCTCACAAGAGTCATGCTTTGTGGCTTACAAAAGATGGGGGAACGGAAGAGAGAGATAACTTGGAGCCTAAGAAGGCTTCACTTACAAGTACTCAAGTGAAGGAAGTGGCTCGATTGGTGAAGAAAGTGGAAAAGTATTTCGATAAACCGATGGATATCGAGTGGGCTTATGCAAAAAAGAAGCTTTATCTGCTTCAGGCACGACCGATTACAGCTTATCTGCCACTCCCTCCTGAGATGATCACGAAGCCGGGAGCTCAGAAGTATCTTTATCAAGATGCTCTGCTGATGGAGCAGGGAATTCAAGAGCCGATGTCGATCATGGGTACAGATATTTATAACGATATGATCAAGGTGATGGTAGGTCCTCAGATGTCTACGGCTCTTTCTGACCCAAAAAAGGGTATTATGATGACTCTCCATGGGAAAGCCTATCTCAATGCTTCTAATACGATCAAGGCTCTCGGAAAGAGTGGGCTTAATAGTATGATGGGGAGCTTTGATGTGCCAACGGGGAAGATCATGGAAAAGATTGATTATGAAGAGTACATCCCTAAAAAAACACCAAAAGAGCTTCGAGGATTGATTTTTAAACTGCTCCCTATCCTTTCCAAAACGGGAATCGGTTTTCTGAGGGTGTATTTTTCTCCTAAGAAGGTTATCAAAAAGTACAAGAGACGTTATCGGACTGATATCAAACGTATTGACGATCTTCAGTTGGAAGGAAGGAGTTTTCAAGAAGTGTCAAAAGAAGTTATTAATATCTTGGTTGATCACATGCTGGATATTTTTGATGTGTTGATGGGACCACTGTATTCACGTTGGCGACTGGGAAGGATTTTTAAAGGAAATGATATCAACGATCTCCTCGTCAGATTACAGATGAACCTTCCCGGTAACCCTACCGCTAAGATGGGACGAGAAATGTACGCGCTCGCTAAGATGCCAGAGATCCGTAGATGTAAAAATGCTAAGATCTTTGCTAAAAAAATACGAGAGGCACAGTTTTCACCTAAAGTGATGAAAGCCTATGAGCAGTATATGAAGGAGTTTGGTTTTCGCTGCATTCGAGAAATAGACCCGGCTACTCCTCGTCCTTATGAGGATCCAGAGCAGTTTTTTCAACAGCTTTCTCTTATCCATATTTCTGCTAAGGGACAGAAGAGTCTTCTCAAGAAATCAGAAGAACAACAAAAGAAAGCTTATGCTGAACTCAAAAAAATTGCTAAAAATCTTGGGAAAGAGGATGATTTGAAGTATCACGCCGATATGATCAGAAACTTGGCTGGGTATCGAGAAGTACCGAAATATGTGATGGTAAAGCTGATCGATGTCCTCAGAAGGAAAGCTCTTGAAATAGGGGAACAACTGAAAAAAGAAGGACGTTTAGATCAGGTTGAAGATGTTTTTTCACTTAAAACTCAGGAGCTTTTTGCGGCTGAAGTGGAGAAGAGCATGGACCTCAAAAAATTGGTCGAAAAGAATACCAGCTATACTCGCAGAGTAGCTCATCGTAAAGATTGGCCTCGTGTCGTTGATTCGAGAGGAAAAATCTTCCGAGCTCCCCGTGAGGATGTTGAGGGAGCGATCGTTGGTGATGCTATTTCCCCTGGAGTTATACGTGGGAGGGTGAAGATATTGGATAATCCCTATGATAAACCCTTGAAGAAAGGGGAAATATTGGTAACACGTGCTACTGATCCTGGATGGACACCACTGTTTATGAATGCTGGAGCTGTGGTTTTAGAGGTAGGAGGAGTACTTCAGCATGGTGCTGTGATTGCTCGGGAGTATGGGCTTCCATGTGTGTCGGGAGTGGAAGGCGCGGCGACGAGATTTCAAGATGGTCAGCTGCTAGAAGTCAATGGATCTGAGGGGACTGTGCGAGTGATAGAGGATACTGTTTAGATCTGCTTATCAGGAGATTGATTGATTCCTATACGGTATTTTATGAAAAATAGCGTATACTGTTTTGGATTTCATCCTCATAAAAAAGCTGTATGGACCACGGAAATGTCATTGTTCGATTTAGCGACGTCTCATTTTCTTATTCTGAAAAGAAACCCCTGATGGAGGAAACGAGTTTTTCAATACGAGAGAACTCAAAGATTACTATCATGGGCCAAAATGGAGCTGGGAAGAGTACGCTCTTTAAGCTTCTCTTAGGCGCTTCGAAATCCGTAAGTGATATCAACGATGATATGAAACTTCGTCCGACCTCTGGGAGGGTGAATATCACTGATAATGCAACGATAGCCATTGCTTTACAGGTCATGCCAGACAAGTTTTTTGAGCATACGGTGCTGGAGTATTTTGAGAGTGCTTTTGTTGAAGAAAATTATGCCATTGAAAGAGATATTAAAAATGTGCTGGAAGTAGTGCAGCTGAGCACTCCTTTAGATAAAAAAATTAAGCAGTTTTCAGGAGGGCAATTGGCTCGCTTACTCTTGGCTTATGCTTTGATTCAAGAGCCAGATATTCTTCTCTTAGATGAGCCAACTAATAATTTGGATAAAGAGGGTATTGATCATCTCACTGGGTTTTTGATGGGGTATCAAAAGACAGTTGTTGTTATTTCACATGATGCTGCATTTTTGAACTGTTTTACTGAAGGGGTTTTAAATCTCGATGTGTATTCAAAAAAGGTAGAACAGTATGTAGGAAATTATTTTGATGTCGTGGAGCAGATCTCAGAGCAAGTGAAAAAGGATCAACGAAAGAATGCTCAGTTATTGAAGAATATCCAAGATAGAAAAGATAAAGTAAACTTTTTCTCTCATAAAGGAGGGAAAATGCGTAAACTGGCGAGTAAAATGAAGGAGGAAGTAGCTGAAGATGAAGCGAATATCGTAGATGTAAAACGTGATGATAAGACTATCCGAGCTTTTAGAATCCCTGCTCAAAAGTTTTCGGAAGCAGTGGTGAATATTACTTCCGTTGGAGTCATAAGAGATCAAGAAAGAGTTGAGAAAAAAACAGATGTGAAACTTTTCCGGACGAGTAAGCTAGAGATCACTGGTCCTAATGGAATAGGGAAGAGCACTCTTCTTCGTGAACTTGCTGGAGGCGAATCTAGTGCAGCGAAGATTACTGAAGGGGTAAAAGTAGGCTACTACCAACAGGATTTCTCTGGATTGGACTTCTCGAAAACGGTGTATGAATCTTTGGAGGAAGTGATGGAGGCTCCGCAAAATGAAAAGATTTATGCTACAGGTGCCCATTTCCTGCTGACATCGGAGCTTATGAAAAACACTGTTGGATCCCTTTCTGAAGGGCAAAAGGGGCTGCTTTGTTATGCGAGATTTGTCTTGCAAGAGCCTGCTCTCCTTATCTTAGACGAGCCATCGAATCATATTAACTTCCGACATTTACCTGTTATTGCCAAAGCGATTGATGATTTTGAAGGAGCTATTATCCTTGTTTCCCATATGGAGGAGTTCGTTGAAAATATCAAGATGAGTGACACTTTGAATCTGGGGGAATTGCGCTAATGATTTCTGTGTCTTGGATATTTTTAAAGAAATACAATATTTTTGAGACTTTTTTTCTTTAAGTTGATTAGTGACTTTTCTTAATTATCGACACGAAATTTCTAGAGTAAGAATCTAATGGATTTATTTGCAGTCTCGTAAATGATCGATACACTTTAGCCATATGTTTTCAATAAAAATACCGTGATCAAGACTCAACAAAAACCCCCAGCTATTGTTTTTATTGGTTTCCGTCATAAGCTGGAAACTATCCGAACTGCTCGAGAAGAGGGATATAAAACCCTCTTGCTTACTCGAAACAAAACTCCTGAAATGCAGCAGAATTTTGATGAGGTTTTTGAAGAAAATATCCTGGATATGGAAGCCCTCAAAAAACTTGTTCCTGAGATCAAATCCTCCTATCGAGTCAAGGGTGTCATGAGTAACTATGAGCATTATGTCGTTCATCGCTCTTTCTTTGCCGAGCATTTTGGACTTCCCTCCACCTCTATTTATAGTGCTTGTTGTACTCGTAACAAAGTCATGCAACGACATGCTCTGAAGTTTATTAAACAAAATATTGAGTCTGTTACTGTGACTAATCCTGCTCAAGCTATAGCTGCTCTCAAAGATTTAGGAGGGAAAGTGTATCTGAAAGCTATTGCCGGAGTGAAAAGTCAGTTGGTGTTTTCTGTGGAAAGTGAAGCGAGTATGAAAACTGCTTTTAGCATGCTTAAAAAAGCTCTCTCAAAGCTCGATGAAGACCTCTATGATGATTATGAGCTTTGTGATTTTCAGTTTTTATATCCAAACCCAAGAGAAGTTTTTTTGGTTGAAAAAGCAGAAGTTGGACGGCAGATAACGGTCGCATCACTCGTCGGTAATCATCATATCTGGCATGCTCCTTCGATTTGTGATGTGTATACCGCTCGTGATATCGGTAGGAAGGATAGTTTTTTGGCTTTCAGGATCCTTCCATCTCATCAAGACAAAGGCCTTCAAGAAAAAGCCAAACGAGTCACTGAGAATGCAGCGAGAATACTCGGACTTAAAAATTGTTCTATTCATGCTGAGTATATCCTCAGAGAGGATGGTGAGTTAAAGCTGATCGAGCTGGCCAGTAGAATGGGAGGTTACCGACCTCGGATGTACAGAGTATCTTATGATCTCAATTTAAATCAAATGCTCCTTAAATCATCTATTGGGAAGACCCTTAAAACGAGAAAGGCAGCAAAAACTTTTGTTTCAATGATGGAGATTTTCCCAACGAGTACAGGCACCATGAAAGAAATCATTGGCTATGAAAGTCTCAAGAATGATCCACAGGTGCATCACATCCTTCAAAAGTATAAGATTGGGGATAAGGTAGGCCTTGCTAAAGAAGGGTACGCAAATGTGCTCAGCTTCCACATCACAGCTAAGAGCTATGAAGAAGTTAAAAATAAAAGCCTGCATTACCAGTCTTTAATTCAGATCAAGACTGACTAAATATTCCATGATAAGTGGAGCTATCTTGACTCGAGCTCTTTCTTGGAATCCTTCAAAGCAAGGAGAAGAGTTTACTTCACAGACCAGGTAGCCATCTCGACCAAAAAGGAGATCCACGCCTGCAATATCGAGGCCCAAAGAGGCTGCTGCTTTTTCAGAAAGAGATGCTGCTGCTTCATCAATTTCAAAGTATGAATCAATACCACCTAGAGCGACATTTGAGCGGAATTCTTTTCCTTGAGCTTTTCGTTGGGCTCCTGCTATAGCTTTTCCTCCGATGACAAAGATTCTGGCATCATGTCCGCTGCTTTCTTCGATATACTCTTGTAATAAACATGCAGTAGACCCCTTATCGATATAGTATTTGTGAATCTTCCTCAGCTCTTCATCAGAAGAGACTAAGTGAACCGACTCACCTTTTGCTCCTAAGGAGTTTTTAAAGACGGCTGGATATCCGATATTAGTAGCTATAGTTGAATATTTTGTGTACTCAGAGAGTACTAGAGTGTGAGGAATAGGAACCTGATGACGAGTTAAATATTGTGTGGTCAAGAGTTTGTCTTCGGCACTTCTAATACTCTGAGAGCTATTGCAGGTTCTCACGCCGCGAGCTTCTAGGTGGAGGAGTAGTGCATGAGCATATTCAGTCATTCCCGTTTGCCGAGTTAGCACCAGGTCAGGGAGATCAATCTGTTGACCTTTATGCATGATTTTCCCTTCTTTTAAAGCAGGTTCAAAGAGATCGAAATCCTGTGCTGCCACTGGTAAGACTTTCACCTTAAGTTTCTTAGCTTCCTCTATCAAGGATTGGTTTTGAAAGTTCATCAGGCGATCTGCTTTGCTGAGAATCCAAATAGTCATCGTAATGATTTAGGAAATATAGCCTTTAGGAAAATGTTCTTTCCACCATTTTGGTTGATCTTTTTTGGGAAGGGCATCCCAACCTTCATTGAGCACCTCACATTTGGGAATCAACCATTTACCATTTTCTTGGATAAGTTTTCCATCCAATAACATCCTTCCATTTTTTCCTCTGAGTAAAGTCGTAATATCCCAGTGGATTAAGCTTTTATTTCTATTGTTGACCTTTACCAGTTGACCGTCGTATTTCTTAAAGGTGTAACAAGCTCCTAGAGCAATGTGAAAGCTTCCTGAGATTTTTTCTGTAAGAGCGATATTGGTGAAGCAGCGTCTCAAATGTGGATTGGTGCCAATACCTATCTCTCCTACGAAAAGAGCTCCAGGATCTGTACTGAGTATTTTTTTCAGTGCCCGTTGTCCCTTTTCAGCTGAATAAGAAATGCATTTCCCTTCTCGAAACTCCAGCCTTACATTTTCTATCACGGGGCTGTTTTTGTAGCGATGCTTTTCCATGGAAACCAGTGTCCCGTTGACTCCTTTGAGTGCAGGAGCCGAGAAGATTTCTGCACCGGGAATGTTTTTCCCGATGACACTGTTGCAGAAGGTGAACTTATCGATATCAAGGGTGAGGCTGGTCCCATCGCTGTTGCTGACATGCAGTGATCTGGCTTCGTTGAAGTGTCTTATAAGGATAGCCTGAGCTTTTTCAATCATCTTCCAGGGCTGATCGCAGGACTGGAAATACATCTTCTTGTAGTCGAGGTAAGAAATATCATCAATCTTGGCATCTTCTGGAGTAGGGATACGAGTGTTGGTGAAATACACTTCACCAGATCTGATCCTCTTTTGAAAAGGCAATGAATATTCTTTCCAGAGCAGGTAGGATTCTTGATCCATCTCGTCGATAGCTGATAAGGGTACACTTGTCCTTACACCGATGACTTTATTGGCTTTATTCATCCTTACTCCATTCTTTTCGGCTAAAAACTGGATGCGTTCTTCATTGAGTTGATTTAAGAGGAGGGCAAGATAATGTGGTTCTTCAAAATGGATGTCAAAATCAACGCCATTTTCATGACAGATTCGGATAAGCTCTTCAGAAATCTCTTTCACTCGTGGAGAAACACTCAACAATACGTGCTCACGAGGTCCAGGGTTGCTCGATTTAAACAGTTGGGTAGCCACTTTTTTGATGTTCTGACTTTTTGTAGATATCCCCTTGGTCTTCGTCCATAGGAGATCATTAGACTCCTTCAAGAGGTCCATGGCATGTTTGTTTTTATGGATACCACTTCGGATGATTCGCAGCAGTCGACGACCTTTTTGTACCATCTCCACTTGCTCTGCGAGGCTTGCTTTTTGTGATGAGCGAATACTCTTCAGTAAAGACTGTCGAAATTTTTGTATTTCTGGATCGGAAACCTTTATTTTTTCAAGTGCTTTTCGAAGAGCATGGAGTATTTTTTTCAATGGAATTGGTGAGATATCGAAACTCATTTTGAGCTTTTTGCATAAAAAAGCAATTCATTCTTTATGGAGAATGGAATTTTTTGCTTTGAAAATGAACTAGTGCTTGATTTTTTTGATTCCCATTTTTGACTTGCTCTTCGTTCCTCCTTGTTCATCTCGAATTCAAAGGGAATGTTTGAGTTTGTGATTGGGTTGGCTTCGCGGCTGGTACCCTACGCCTCCTTGAATACACCTTCGGGGCACCAATTATCTTCGGATTCATTTCCTCCTTACAGTCGTTATTCATCTCGAATTCAAAGGGAATGTTGAAAACGCGAATGGATTTAGCTTCGAGTGGTACCCATCCGGGCACCAAATATCTTCGGATTCATTTCCTCCTTACAGTCGTTATTCATCTCGAATTCAAAGGGAATGTTGAAAACGCGAATGGATTTAGCTTCGAGTGGTACCCATCCGGGCACCAAATATCTTCGGATTCATTTCCTCCTTACAGTCGTTATTCATCTCGAATTCAAAGGGA
>CAYGQA010000013.1:0-47353 GCA_964352145.1 uncultured Candidatus Peribacteria bacterium | reverse complement strand
ATCCATCATATCCGGCGGTTCCAACATTATACCGCTCAGATTCAACGGATCACGCTGCAAACGTTAGGTAACATCATCATCTTTTTTTCCACTTATCACTTTTTACTTCCCCTACTCCTCCGAATACCTCAACACCTCTCGAAAACGGAAGTACTCCATCAGACGAAGACCGGTAAATCTTCCCATGAAGACATTCGCAGCGACGAAGAGGACGAGGATCTCTGGATGAGAAAGGATCAAGACTTGTAGACTATCCCAAGACACCACAGCGAAAGATCCACCTGCTATGAGCAGGGTTTCGATGAAGACTCGAAAAGTCGACCACCATCCTTTATCCCCTTCTATACTCGCCACTCGATCAACCATCGTTGCGAGTAAGATCAGCATGAGGACATTTGTAAAATCAAAGACTCCCCACTCGAGATAAGTCACTCCACCGATCAAGAAGAGTAAAGCAACTCCAAGGATAGACGTCAGGACACCAACCTTAGCGGTGTACAACAAATGACTCCGGAAAAGAATCCTTCTAAAAAGATAACTAATCAACGCGAGTAGGACAATCGATACGACTCCGACTTTCACCCCAAGCACTAAGAAGGTGTAAGAAAACACAATAGGCATCCGTGATCCTAATGAAGCAAAACCGATCACCAATCTCATAAAGGTAACAACTGTCACAATGACTGGTAAAAACAGCACAGCGAGGATCACAGAGTCTTCTACGCTATGCTCTTGTAGATAACTGATCCCATATGTCGGGAGCGCAAAAAGATTAAACTCTTCATTCGATTGCATGTTAATCACATCGAGATCATATCCTCGGTCACGGATGACAGAGACCACATCTTGCTCTTCAGTAGTCGTGAAGAATTCATCGATCGCTTCACGTCTCGTGATCACGATTCGTTGAGGCTCAAGTATTGAAAAAACACCCGAAAGGATATTCTTCACGAGTCCTATGTTTCCATCAGTGATGACCACAAGGTTTTTTTGTTGAAACTCTATACGTTGTGAAAAACTATTCAAAATACTGAGAAGCTCCACTTGGTCAGACCAGATGATGATCGTATCACTGTTTTGAATACTATCGATACTTGATTCTATGAGTTGAAGAAACCTTCCTTTCAAACGAAGATTCACATCAGCTCGGATGTGGTCAAGATAGACATTTTGGTCAGCAGCTCTTGTCTCCAAAGCTTCAATCCGATCTTGAGTTTGTCGTAAATCTGTCATCAAAAATAACGAACGCTCAAATACAAAAATCTCTTTTATCACTTCAGAAACTTCTCGAATCTCTCCTTCTGCAGGAGTCCAAGTGACGCGAAGCTTTACATTATACCTCCCTGGCTGACGATAGATATGTACCACTTCATCCTTAGATGAAAATTGTCCATCTCCAAAATCCCAAAGATACTCTTCGACCGTCGCTGTCTCAGCTAATGTTTTTAAGTCAGGACTTAAGATGATGTTCTTCCCAACTTTTACAGAATCAGCGCCTTTTATCTGCGCCTGAAAAGCAATCTCTTCTTCTTCGCTTAATACTTCAAAATCTTGATCTAAAGTATTTCCTTGCTCAATACCTTCTTCGATTTCTTGAGCAATAACCTTTATAGGTGTTGCTAAGAGACTAAATAAAATGAAGAGTGCAAAACAAGTGTTCAGTATTCTTTTGAGTTTTTTCTGCATGTATTAAAGAAAAATTTTTAAAAAATATAATATCATCATCATCATAAAGACCAGTACATCTTTTCAACTCATCAAAGCTTTAAAAGGGGTCTTTAAGCCATTCATAGTAATTAAATGTGGAGAACTTGTGGATATCATGTGGAAAACTTAAGCATCAAGAGAAACAAAAACGAGAGAAACGCACATCACTTTTAAACATTTTGAGGAGAACCTCTCTTCTGAAAACAAAAACTTTTCCTCTTCTACACATCCTCCTAAAATCATCTTCAACAGCTTTTACACAGCTTCTAAAGTTTTCAACACTGCCTCTGAAAACTCAGCATTGGTAAAAACCTCATCTACATCATCATCGTCTTCGATAAGGTCGATAAGTTTCAAAATCTTTTCTGCACTTTGCACATCATCTATTTCTTTTTTTTCATTGGGTACAAGCCCTATTTCAGACTTTCGAACAGTATCCATGTTGAAAACTTTTAAACACTGTTCAAAAGTCTCAGGACTGGTTAAAACCTGCACATCATTCTCATCCCAAAGGATGTCATCAGCTCCAGCATCGATCAAAGAAAGCTCAAATTCATCATGATCTTGAGTGATTCCTTCAGCTTCGATGATCCCCTTCCTATCAAACATCCATGCCACACAGCCATTATTTCCCAAGCTTCCTCCATTTTTAGTCATAATGGTTCGGACATTCGTATAAGACCTATTATTATTATCCGATAAACACCTCACAAGGATTGCCACCCCTTCTGGACCATATCCTTCATAAGTAATTTCCACCATTTGATCGCCCTTGAGTTCACCAGTTCCTTTCTTAATGGCTCGGTCAATATTATCATTCGGGACACCTACAGACTTAGCTTTAATGATAGACATCCGCAATGAAGCATTCATATCTGGATCAGGGCCTCCTTGTTGGACAGCTACCGTGATGATCTTAGCCATTTTCGTGAAAACCTTCCCTTTTTTAGCATCAGCAGCAGCTTTTTTATGTTTGATATTTGCCCATTTACTATGACCAGCCATATGAAAAGTAATAAGTAAAAATGATAATAAGGAAAAAATACGACATTCTCCCTAAACAAGCTTCATTATGACTTGAAATGGCTTTTTACTCAACAAAAACAACAGCTTTCCCTTGGCATTTATTCTAAAAAAACCTACAATAAGGGCTCGCCGAAAGCCTAGATAAGTACGGACAAGTCGTGACTTGTCCATGTTCCCTTTCCCCCTCACCCTTTTCTCTAAAAAGATCACTCACCACTACATGCCTCCATCAAACCTCGAACAAAAACACGATATAGAAAGTGTTGAAGCAGAAAAGAAAAAACCTCAACTTTCTGAAAAACAACTCCAATACGCTGACGAACAACTGGATAAAGCGGTTAAAGACGGGACACTTCGTCGTGAAGACCGGATGAAGGTCTATGCCCAGATGGATAAGATGACGAGTGCTCAGATAGCAAATGCGGAATCAATCCTAGATGAATACATTGGTAAAAAACGCGAAAAACGAGAGGAGTACAGCAAAGAGCTCGATGATGCGGTATCAAATGGTCTTATGTCAGTAGACGAGCATAAGGAGTTTATGAAGAAATACGACAAGATGCCCGGGAAGGAGAGACAAAAAGAGATGGAGGAAAAATGGCCAAAGCGTTTGGAGATGAAGAAGATGGTAAAAAAAGAGTTCTCTGCTCTTTTAGAAGAATCCCCTCATTTTTTCCACGAAGGAAAACTCACAGCGGAAGGACAGTCTCTATTAGACGAGCATAACAGCAAGATTATAAACGATCGTGAAAAACTAGTGCTGAAAAAACGATTGATTCGAAAGATTAAAAAGTTTGATGGCTTCTCCGAGCTATGTAAGGAAAGGTATCAAGTCGCAAATGAACACTATGTCCGTGGTAACTATGAAACAGCCGCTCGATTGATGAAGAAAAACAGTAAAACCTGTGAAAGATACCCAGACTCAGCTCGCCTAAAAGAATTCAATGATTTTGCTAAAGGAGACCACAATAATGCCGTTTACGAACAATTGAAGAATGAAAAAATGAATGATAAGCGTGAAGAAGTTCAAGAATGTTTCCAAGGAAAGGATCATGAATCAGCTTTAAATTGTGCTTCTGAAGCCGTTCAGATGATGAAAAAGATTATTTCAACGACATATGATGGTAAAAATGGAGAGTATCAAGAAGGGTCTTCTCCGGAGAAACAAAGAGCTGATAAATGGGTAACGCCATATATGACAAACATGCTCACTAAAGTGAAAAATGAAGAAGCCCAAGCAAAGAACGTCTTCGAGACCTTTCAAAAAGAAGAACAAGCTGAGGAACAACAAATCCTCGATGGAGAAATGGACCTCATCGATCAAGAGCAAGCTTCTGATAAAAGAGATCAACTCATTATAAAAGCTGCCTTAGATTCTGCAGAAGGTCTTACAGACACTCAAGATGAATCAACTAAAGAAGAGCCTGTAATAACAGATAGGCTGCAAAGCAGTGAAACTCCACAAAAGGTAGACTCATCCCCTTTTAACCAAGCGGACAAAGAAGAAGAACAAGACCTTCAAGACAATTTCGTCGACGAGCAGGCTACACAGCACGAAGAAAGCAGCGAAAGCCTCCAGCCTCAAGCTTCAAACCAAGATGAAATAACCCAACAAGAAGCACAAAGCTTATCTTCTGAAGAACTTTCAAATCAAAAAGTTTCCATCAACGAGGAGGGTGAAGGGAAAATGGACGAGCAGAAAGCTGATGACATACTTCGCTCTAAGGCAGAGCTTAAACTCACAAAAGATGGAAGAGAACTGCAAACAGAGCAGGAAATAAAACAAGAACTCGCGAGTAAACTAAGTGAAAGCCGTCTCAAAAAGATAGATGAACTTAAAAGAGCTGGGAAAATTACTCACGAAAATGCAGCGCTTCACAAACAAGAAGCTCAAGAAATCAGTGCAAATCAAGTAGGACAAGACCTCATCAGTCAAAACCGCAGTGAACAAGTAGTTCAATTTGAGCAACAACAAAACACTCAATCACGATTAGGAGGCATTTTTAAGCGAAATACTGATAAAAACAAACTCCAAGAGCAAATGCGTCAAAATGCTGAAAAAAAGAAAGAGCAAATGAGAAAAGCTGCCTAAAGAGTATGATAGCTTGTAAATAAAGCACTTGACCATTTTTTTCTAGCACTCTATAATAGAGAGTGCTAGTTTTAAAATCCCAATTTTCAGTTTCCAGTTTTCATTCAAGTATTTAAATCACAATTTACAAACTAATTCCTAATTCCTAATTCCTAATTCCTATGTCTAAAATAATCGGAATCGATCTCGGTACCACCAACTCTTGTATCGCCTTCATCGAAGGGACAGAGCCAAAAGTCATCACGAATGCAGAAGGAGAACGCACTACCCCATCAGTTGTAGCGATCCGTGAAGGACAACGACTCGTCGGGAAGACAGCGAAAAACCAAGCCGTAGTAAACCCAGAAAACACGATCTTTTCTGCGAAACGTTTCATTGGACGTATGGAAAACGAAGTGGGAGATGAAAAGAAAAACTTCCCTTTCAAAGTAGTAAAAGGATCAAAAGGAGAAGCAGAGATCATCATGGATGGAAAACAACACCAACCAGCTGAGATCTCAGCAATGGTTCTTCAAAAACTTAAAGCTGATGCAGAAGCTTTCCTTGGGGCTCCAGTCACAAAGGCGGTTATTACAGTTCCTGCCTACTTCAACGATTCTCAACGACAAGCGACTAAAGATGCTGGGAAGATCGCTGGACTCGAAGTAGAGCGTATTATCAACGAACCAACAGCTGCCGCTTTTGCTTACGGTCTCGATAAAAAAGACCAAGAGCTCACAGTAGTCGTCTTTGATCTTGGTGGAGGGACATTCGATGTCTCTGTGATCGAGATGGGAGATGGAGTGACAAAAGTCCTCTCAACGAATGGTGATACCCACTTAGGTGGAGATGATTTTGATCATGCCATTATTGAGTGGCTCTTAAACCAATTCAAATCAGATAGCGGTATCGACCTCAGCCAAGATGCAATGGCAATGCAACGTCTCAAAGAAGCAGCAGAAAAAGCGAAAAAAGAACTCTCTTCTACAACAGAAGCAGATATTAATCTACCGTTCATCACTGCTGATGCTTCTGGTCCAAAACATTTAAACCTCAAACTGAGCCGAGCAAAATTCGAAGAACTCGTTTCAGACCTCATCACTCGTACAGTAGGTCCTTGTGAAAAAGCGATGAAAGATGCTGGTATCAGTAAAGGAGACATTAATGAAGTACTCCTTGTAGGAGGGATGACTCGTATGCCAGCCGTACAAGAAAAAGTAAAAGAAATCTTTGGTAAAGAAGCTTCTCAAGGGGTAAACCCAGACGAAGCAGTAGCTCTCGGAGCTGCTATCCAAGGAGGAATCCTTCAAGGAGATGTAAAAGATGTACTTCTCTTAGATGTAAGTCCTTTATCTCTCTCAATTGAAACAATGGGTGGGATTGCAACGCCTATGATCAAGAGAAATACCACGATTCCTACCAGTCATTCACAAGTCTTCTCTACCGCAGCGGACAACCAACCAGCTGTAGAAGTCCATGTCACCCAAGGTGAACGTGAGATGGCTTCAGATAATAAATCTCTTGGGAAGTTCATCCTCGATGGTATCCCACCAGCTCCACGTGGTGTTCCTCAGGTAGAGGTGACTTTCGACATCGATGCTAATGGGATTCTGAACGTAAAAGCAAAAGACAAAGGAACTGGGAAAGAACAACACATTACTATTCAAGGATCCTCTGGACTTTCAGACGAAGAAGTAGAGAAGATGCAAAAAGATGCAGAAGAGCATGCAGAAGCAGATAAGAAACGTAAAGAGTCTGCAGAAGCACGAAACAAAGCAGACTCAGCAGTGTATCAGGTAGAAAAATCAATTACAGACCTCGGAGATAAACTGTCAGATGAAGAGAAGAAGCCAGCTCAAGAAAAACTCGAGAGCCTTAAAGAAATCCTAAAGAAAGATGATGCAAATAAGGAGGAAATCGAAAAAGCTACGGAAGAGCTTATGCAAGCTTCTCAAAAAATCGGGGAAATGGTCTACAAAGAACAATCAGATGCTGCTCAAGCAGACGGAGACGGAGTAGAAGTAAAAAAAGCAGACGGAGTAGAAGATATCGTTGACGCTAAAGTCGTCGAAGAGGAAGAAAAGAAAGAAGAATCTTCGGAAAAGGAGGAGAAAAAAGAAGAAGAGAAAGATGATAAAGAAGAGGGAGATAAAAAATAATCACTCACAATCTCCCAAAGAAGGCGAGGAATGAATTCCTCGCCTTTTTTAGTTCCCAATCCTCCCAATCCTCCCAATCCTCCCAATCCTCCCAATCCTCCCAATCCTCCCATCTACTTTCACATCACAATCACCCACTCAGTCAAATGAAAAAAGATCAAAGCAGGAGATCTTAACGTAAACTGTAGCTAAGTAGCCTTTTTATTTTATGCTCCGAGAATACCTTCCCGTCATATCAGCTGGAGTGGCACTCATGATTGTCATGACTTTGATGCCTATACAAACGTATAAAACACAGCTTATATCAGCGCAATCTGGACAAAAATGTATTGATCCTATCGATGGGATGACCAATTGGTACGATGCAGATAGTGTCTCTGGGACTATTGCTGAAGATATCGAAGGCGCATCTGATGGGACGATGAGTAATGTAACGATTGTCCCTGGTAAGGTTGGGAATGCTTTTAGCTTCCCGGGGAATACTTTCGTAAACAACCAAAGACAAGATAATACTGGAGGTTTTATTCGTTTTCCTCAAAACTTCTTCCCCTACCCGACGACTCAACGAGGAAACAACCCTTTTACATTTGAGTTCTGGTTTAAGACGACAGCCGATGGAGTGATCTTTGGTCAACAAACAGCAAAACCTTTTGAAGGTCATTTTGGTTGGGTTCCGGGAGCATTTGTGGGGACTGATGGAGATCTTGGAGCTGAGATGTTTTGGGATTCACGGCCTTCGATTTATTCAAACAAATCAGTGAAGGATGGTAAATGGCATCACACTGCCATTGTCTACGATGGGACAAATCAAATGCTTTTCTTGGATGGAGCAAATATTGGAAATACAGAAAAAAACCAAGAACCTTACTCTCAGATATACAATTATCAATTGGGTACTGGGGCTTCCTCAGGGAGGAAAGGTGGAGTCGGAGGTTGGCATTCTTTCAAAGGAGAAGTTGATGAGTTAAGTATTTACAACAAAGCCCTTTCAGCAGGTGAGATAGGAGCTATCTTTCAAGCAGGAGAGTTTGGGAAGTGTAAGCTTGAGTGCGGAAACAACTTCATCCAAGCAGGAGAAGTCTGTGATGGATCAGATTTAGGAGGAGAAACCTGTGTATCTCAACAAGGTGCAGGCTTCAATGGATCTATTAGCTGTAAAAACGATTGCTCTGGTTACGACCTCACTCAGTGTAGTGCACCAGCCTTGTGTTCTGATGGGAAAGACAATGATCTTGATGGATTGACTGATTTCCCAAGTGATCCTGGTTGTTCGAGCGCAGATGACGGTGACGAAACAGACGCACCTCCCCCACCGATTAATCGACCGGTAAGCTTTTCTACAGACCCACGTCCTCAGATGATCACGCAAGCAGCACTACAGGAAAGAGAAATACTCGTCTTTGAACCCCCTTGCTCGACTTGTACCGTGACGACTTCTCCAGACCATACGCAATACGTAGGTGGGACAGCATTAGCAGATGCAGGTTTTGTGATCACAGCAAAATCTATTGATTCAGCCACGAACACCACCAGCTACACGATAGTGGTCGTTCAACCTAAAAACGGTAAAGGATTCGAAACACACACCCAAATCTTCCGAGGAGATGGGAAAGAGTACACTAATGTTCAACGTTAATTTTTATGATGTCCCCAAGACTAAAAGCCGGCTTCATTAGCGCTATGGCCATGACAATGGTCATGATGACCCTTGTATTAGTAGGACAGAAAACATTAATCCCCGAGGGATCATTTTTAGCAAGTCTTCCATCAAGTCCTGCGGGGGCTGTAGTACCTGGAGATGGTTTGATAGGGACCTACTATAAAAATACGAGCTTCACAAATCCAGTCTTGATTCGAAAAGACACAGAGGTAAATTTCAATTTCGGTGGAGGATCTCCAGCTCCAGAAGTTCCCAGTGACTTCTTCTCAATTCGTTGGACGGGACAGATTCGTGCAGAGCAAACAGGAACATATACTTTCTACACAACAAATGATGATGGGGCGGTCTTAAAAATAGACAACGAGATTATTATCAATGATCCAAATGAGCACCCCCCAACAGAAAATAGAGGGGTGATTGATTTTGAAGCGGGTCAGAGATATGACATCAATCTTGATTACTTTGAATCAATCGACATAGCGGTTATAAAATTAGAATACGAAGGACCTCAAACACCACGACAAGTGATTCCGACGCGAGTACTCTATTCAGAATCAACAGAGTGCTCTGACAAAGTCGATAATGATGGAGATGGGAAGCTTGATTTCCCTGTAGATCCAGGTTGTGACTCTTCTAGTGACGATAGTGAGCAAGATGCAAAATGTTCAGACAACCTCGATAATGATGGAGACGGGAAGATTGATTTCCCTGTAGATCCAGGTTGTGATTCTTCTAGTGACGAAGATGAAACAGATCCAGCAGCAGTCATCACCATCAACCTTGGCTCAGGAAATAACAATGTCGATGAGAGTGACAACAATTACCCATTAGGGATAGAAGCTAATCGTCAAAATGAAATTTTTGTGAAGTCTCGAGTCGGTAACCGTTTTGAAATGGTACGCATGACGCCTACTCTACTTCCTTCTTTTAACACTCAACCTGGAAACGCCTCCATTCATTATTATCTGCTCCAAGGAACAGATTCAGAAGGAGGAGGACATCTCTCTGTGATTCAAGGGAGGTACTGGGATGCAGCTGTATTTGCTGATGATACTCTTACTCCTTCACCTTGGCATGAATATTTCCAGGCTGGGACAGATCTGAGTAGTTGTGCTCAAGAAATGGGAGATCGGTTTTCTGCTGTTCCTTTCTACCTCGACAACGCCTTCTTTTTTCAACAAATGATCGAGATGTTAACGCTCTGTCAGCGTTAACCCTTAAATCTTCATCTTCCTCCTTCATCTTCTCCTCACTACAAACTACCCACTAGACCCCCTCTTCTATCTCAATACTGAATTCTACCAATTCGAAAAGCCATTCAAAAAAACTCACATTGGGAGTCGTTTTTCTCCTGATAAGTGTTGTCTTAGTGGGACTATGGCGTGGGCTTTTCCCAGATAGCTCAGTGTTACAAGGCTCTAGTCTAAAGACAACATTCAACCGCTTGAGTTCGACAGCTGTTGAATTCAGTATCCCCGAAGCAGGGACTCTAAGGATTAGCACAGGACCTACCAGCTTCCTCGATGACGCTCGGGTTTTTGGGCTAGTCATTGCATCACCGCAAGCACAGTTCATAAATGTCACTAATGCTCCAGCAGGGCCATCTGCATATGAGAATCCCTTCAAACTCGTAGATTCAGCTCAGGCTCAATCTACAAACACAAGCGGTCCGTTCCTGGTCTCATCTGCTTACGAAACAGTATTTAATCTGGTAGATTCCGCTGATCCGACTGAAGCACAGCTCGCTTTGATCTTTCCTCAAGGTCAGTTCGCTGCTCAAGCAGGTACTTTAGCAGAGTTGCCCTTCAGCACTACTCAAGCAGGACAATTTGAAATTCGTGGAATATATTTCGGGAGTTTGCCAAGTAATGGCTTTCCGCCTTACCAAGACTTCCCGATTTTTATAGAAAGCTCGAACATTCTCTTCGATGAAAACGGAGAAGCTCAAGAGGTCGCTGGACCATCTGTAGTCCAACCGCCACCTACAAACCCTGCTTGCTCAGACAACTTTGATAATGATGGAGATGGGAAAATAGATCATCCTGATGATCCAGGTTGTGAAGACCCGATTGATACAGATGAGACAGACCCTGCTGGACCAGAACCCATTCGTCTCGATATCCCGAGTCAATATCTTGAAACTATCCAGACAGCAGATCTCAGGACAGAGTACTTAGTCGTCCTTCCTCCAGCTCAAGAGCAACTCCAGTATCGCTTTGATTTCAAAAGCAAGGGTGGAGATTCTTCCCTTAGCTACGGTATCCAAGGGCGCGTAGCAAACGTAAATCAAGCCTATCCACTAGAAAACTCAGGATTAGTTTTAAAAGAAAATGGGAGCTTGATCGGTGAACCAAGCTCACTAAAGGGAGGAAATTATCGCTACCAATTCTTCGTCACTGACGGGACACAGACCCTTGATTTCACTGTGCAAATCCCTGTCCACGATACCCTTGGGAACCCAGTTGGGCTCGATATAGACACCAGTATTGCAGCAGGTGAACACCTGTGTTTTGTCGGGCAAGTTTGTGAAGCATTTTTTAGGGCAGGTTTAGGGATCACTCCATATCGCTATAGCTTCACGGGAGAGTCCCCTACTGGATCGACATTTCTACAAGTAAATGCTGGTGAAGCCTTTTATCGTTTCGTTCCTTCTGCCGATCAACAAGGAGAGTACGCAGTAAGTATCGCAGTATTTGATAGTGCTAAAAGGATCAAGCAAGAAGCGGATCAAATCATTGAAACTAATAATACCGCTACTATCGATTTCACTCTGAAGATCCAGACTCCGGAGATCGAGACAAATTTCAGATTTGCTGCCGAGCGCCAATGTGAGTTCCTCGACCTCTCTGCTGTCGACCCGACCTTCGATTTCTTCCAGTTTACTTGTCGTAACGGAGTCATAGAAGGTTCTGGTGGGGTGATCCGAGAGTTTGATACCTTCAATCGCGCTGAAGCAGCTAAGGTGACCAGCCTTATCTTGAGCGATGAAAACACAGTCCTCCAAACTTTTGGTCCTTTCGTAAATCTCCCAGCATCCACATCAGTAAATTACGACGATGTCACCGTTGGAGATTGGTACGGAGACGATGTCTATTACTTGTTTCAAAACGGGATCATCGTCGACAACAATGTCTACCGACCTGGAGATACCTTGAACGCTGCTGAAGCGATGAAGCTAGTGATAGAATCCTACGCATCATTAAGTATCGAGTTATTGAGTGATTTAGAAGACATTACAGGATTCCAAGAGTGGTACGAGCCTTACCAAACCGTCGCCAGCTACGTCGATGCTACCATCGCTCTAGTAGAACCAAGCCGACCAGCCGAACGAGGACTGATCGCCGAGCTCCTCTTTAAGCTTCACAAGGCTTACCCAGTCGATAAATTCAAATAACTTTTGGGCTGCAAAAGTAATATCTAATCTGTATCAAGAATCAATGATCAATGCCATTATTGAAAATTGATGGCGCATTGTTACAGATTGATCATTACTAAAAAAACTGCAATGCAGTTTTTTTAGTTCCCTCATCATAAGCCGGATTCTGTCGCCCTGTACCGGATCATAGTGACTGGTACAAGGGTGAGATGATTTATCTAGCTCAGTCATTGCTGACAGAGTCATGCGTCGGGCAGACCTGGGGCTCTTGGTAGCCGATTCCAAATCTCCCATCCCGACTTGCTCCACCTAGAGTTTAGCCAAAGCTCTATCGTCACCGATAGCTTCCCCGCGAAGCAGGGCGTTTCACATGCCCCGTACCGGAAACGTAGTGACTGGTACGGGGCTCGTCTCTGTGGCAAGGTTCCTATATCGCACTTTCATACGATACGGTCGCCGTTAGCGACTAGGTTTTCCAAGTAGAGTCCGGACTTTCCTCAGCACGCTACGAGAGCGTACCGCCATCTCTCCGAGGGAGATTGATTATATCACTCCTAGTTGCAGGAGCAATGCTTATTCTTGACATAAGCTGAGGAAGCCCTACCCTACAATCTCCTTATTTAGTTTTTTATATTATGTCCCAAACACTCTCCCCTGCTCAATCAAATGCTCCATCAAAACAAAGTAAAGAGCAGGAACATCTTGTCCTCAAGTTCGGTGGGAGCTCAGTAGCAAGTCCTGACAGCATCCGTGGAGTAGCAAAAATCATTCAAGATATTCAGGAAAAGACCACTGCACAAATCTCAGTAGTATTTTCTGCAATGGGGCGGATTCGAGATGAAGAGGGTAAAGAAAGAGTGGAAGGGACCAGTGATGTATTGAAAAAAGCTGCAGAGCAGGCAGCAGAAAAGAACTCAGAGTATTCTCAAAGTTTCCAAGAGATTAGCACACGACATTTAGGCGCTATAGAAGAGCTCTTTGCTAATGAGAAAAAGGAACAAATAGAGAATCATATAAGACAAGACTTAGATCGTCTCGAAGAGTTATTGAAAGCCTGCTATGTGACAGAAAGTCTCTCATCTCAAGTGCTCGATGAGATTTGGAGTTTTGGTGAAAGGATGTCTTGCTACATCATTAGCGAATTCCTCAAGTCAGAAGGAAAAGAAGTAGAATACTTGAGTTCAGCAGATGTGATTCGTACAGACAATCAACACGGAGAAGCTGTAGTTGATTTTGAGAAAAGTAATAGCAACATTAGATCTCATTATGAAAATACAAATGCTCTCCAGGTGATTACCGGTTTTATCGGACGCTCTAGTGAAGGACGTATCACGACCTTAGGCCGAGGAGCTTCAGATTACGTCGCAGCCATTTTTGGAGCCGCTCTTCACGCAAAAGAAGTACAGATATGGACAGACGTAGATGGATTTATGACCTGTGATCCGCGCAAGGTACAAAAAGCAGTGTCCATAAAAAACCTCTCCTACGAAGAAGCGATGGAGATGGCTGGTTTTGGATCGAAGGTTGTTCATTTCCCCTCCATGGTTCCAGCGATGGAGAGCGATGTCCCTATTCGAATCATGAACACCATGAATCCTGCTTTCGAAGGAACAGTCATTAGTTCTGATAGAGAAGAAGAAGAAAGCGGAGTCATCAAAGGTATTAGCACGATCACCGATGTACACCTGATGACTCTCAAGGGAGCAGGTTTAAGAGGAAAAATAGGAGCTGCTGAAGAACTCTTTCGTGCCTTGCGTGATGCCGGCGCGAATGTGATCATGATTTCTCAATCTTCATCAGAAAACACCATCACTTTCGCAGTGGATAAAAGTCATTCCGAATCTGCTAAAAAGCAGGTAAATGAGCATTTCAAAGAAAGCATAGCTCAAGGATCTTTAAGTCCTCTTGAAGTGCAACAAGATTGCTCCATCATTGCTATCGTTGGAGACAATATGCAAGACAGACAAGGGGTAGCTGGACGATTCTTTAACACCCTCTCAGAAAACGGAGTGAATAATCTTGCCTTTGCACAAGGCTCTGACCAACGAAATATCTCCAGCATCATTGACTCACGAAATCTCAAAAAAGCATTAAATGCATTGCATGACGAATTTTTCATTGCTGCTAAGACAATGAATATCATCGTCATCGGACCGGGAGGAGTAGGTGGGACTTTGATCCAAGAGATACAAAACAATCACGCAGGTATTCTTGAAAAAGAAGGGCTCGAGTTAAAGATGGTAGGAATCGCAAATTCTCGTGAAACACACTGGAACTTCACAGAAGGATTAAAGGTCGATGAAGAAGGCAATATAGAACAGGGAGAAAATACGGTGAGAGAAGTGACTGATCTTGAAAGACTTTTTAATCGAATTATTTTAGAAAATCTTGCCAACAGCGTGCTGGTAGATGCGACAGCAAATGCAGGTGTAGCTCAACTAGCTCCGCGTTTGTTAGAAAAAAGTATCGGGGTCGTCACCGCAAATAAAGCTCTGATGACTGGGTCAATGCAGCAATGCCGTCTCGCACAAGAGGCTGCAAAAAAAGGAAACACAGTTTTTGATTTTGAAACAAATGTTGGGGCATCTCTTCCCGTCCTTGGCACCTTGAGAGGACTAGTCGAAACAGGTAATGACATCCAACAAATTTTTGCTATTGCTTCGGGGACTCTGAGTAAGTTGTTTAACGAGTATGATGGGACAGTCCCATTTAGTCAGCTCGTCAGACAGCTTATGGAGGAGGGAGTGACAGAGCCTGATCCACGTAAGGATCTCAATGGTATGGATGTAGCTGGGAAAATCCTCGTCTTAGCTCGTATCACTGGTAAAGAAATAGAGCTTGCAGATATCGAAGTAGCAAGCCTCCTCGATCAAGCTGATGAACAAGCTAAAGATGTTGAGAGTTTTCTGACAGGATTAGGGCAACGTGACGAACACTTCCAAGAGCTGTACCAAAAAGCTCAGAGTGAAGAGAAAGCACTTCGCTTCGTAGCGGAAATGAAAGATGGAAACGTAAAAGTAGGCTTACAAGCGATAGATAAAAGCCATCCGGCAGCACGCCTACAAGGCACAGAAAATCTTTTCCAGTTCACCACCAGTAGGAGCAGCGTCCCTATCACTATCATGGGCGCAGGTGCAGGGAGGAAGGAAACGGCTGATGGATTACTCGAAGGAGTGATCAAGATAGGAAAAGGGCGAAGATAATGTGGCCCATTTCTATCAGAAAAGTTGCTATACTGTTAAAGGTTTTTTCATAAGCTCTATCAGTCCCAAAACACATGTCCAAGTCACAAAAAATTCTTACAAAACTCGAAGAACTCGCTATCCCCCATCAGGACTTCACTCACCCTGCAGTCTATACTTGTGAAGAATCTCAGCAGCTCTGCCCTCCAATGCCAGGAAAGAAAAATAAAAACCTTTTCCTCCGTGATCGAAAAGGGAAAAAATATTTCCTCATCAGTCTTGCTCAAGACAAGCAGGTAAATCTCAAACAGCTCTCCAATACACTAGGCGTAAACGGACTAAGTTTTGCTTCTGAAGAAAGGCTCATGAAAGTACTCGGAGTCGAGCCAGGATCCGTTGGCTTACTTACCTTAGTCAATGACACAGAACGATTAAGCTCTGTGTATGTTGATCAAGAGCTTCTTGATGAGGAATGGTTTCAGTCTCACCCCGCCATAAATACCTCGACCATCGCCTTCAAAACATCTGGTATTTCTACCTTGCTCAGTCATACTGGACACACTTGGACTTCTCTCAATCTGTAAAAACATCATGAGCAGCTTTCGCTATACCGCTACTGCCAAAGCCCCTGGTTCAGTCGCCAATCAACCAGGCTTCGACCTCGGTGGTTTTGCCCTTAAGGTGCACAGAGTGATTGCTGGTCATTCTCCATCTTGGGAAGACCTCCATGACACAGTAGTAATTCATCTAGAAGCAAAGAAAGTTGATCCTAAGGAAACGGTAAAAACACTAAAGACTCTCATCAGTATCCAAAACAGGATCGAAGAACTTGAGGAAGATGAAAACAAGGACCTTAATCCTCTGACGATAAGTGTTGAGCAGCATACTGCCGGCAGAATAGTGCTTGAAACCTTGCAGTTTTTTGAAAATGACCTACTCAAAGCGGGTATCTCAGAGCTTCAGCTCCAGATCCAAGTCAGCAAGGGGCTCTCTATTCGTGGTACAGGTTTGGGGTCCAGTGGAGCGACGCCAGCTGCTGCTCTGAAAGCATTGCTAGCCTTACTGAAGAAACTTCATATCGTCACTTCAAAACTCGATCGAGAAGAGATATCTCGAATGCTTCAGAGAAGTGATTTCGGAGTACCTGATAATGCCACAGCTTCTTTTTTTGGGGGCTTGAACATTTTTCAGCTATCAGACAATAACGAGGTGGCATCTCTAGAACGAATCGAAGCACCAGCCGATCTCCTCTACGTCTTAGCAACGCCGAAGGGCTTTGGGATTGTCACCAAGACAGCTCGAGAAGTATTACAGGGGCTCAGCGCTCCCGAAGAGAACAGCAGCTTGACCAGTGAAGCTCTCGGAGCACTACGCTCTGGAGATTTGCAACGCTACAGCGAACGCATAGAACAAATCCATGCTTGGTTCGTAGGCTCTATTCTTGATGAATCAGGTCTGCGCGACCGACGCAGTTCCCTGTATCCAGGTAGCGGACGCCTCTTCACCAGCGTTGAAAGGGCTGCTAAAAAAGCAGGCGCTTGGGGTCTTACGATCTCTGGTTCAGGGCCGACTATGATCGCTTTCGTCCCAAATGAAAAAACTGCTGAGCTCGTGGGTCAGGCAATGTATGATGCCTTCGAGGCCGGCGGCTATGCAGCTGTAACCCGACTTTGTTCCGTATCTTCAGAAGGCGCTTTTATTCTTGAGTAAATTCACATGTTCTTCCAATCCACTCGTGACAGTACTATCACCGCCACTCTTGATGAAGCCATCCTTCAGGGCCTCGCTCCTGATGGAGGCTTGTATGTGCCTCAGGCATTGCCTCCGATCAGTCCAGAGCAGATCAAAAGCTGGCAAAATCTCTCATACCTTGATCTCGCTTTTGAATTAGCTCAGCTCTGGTACGGAGATGAGATCCCAGCACTAGAGTTGCGCCGTATGGTAGATGAAGCGTATGCCGACTTTGAACCCATACTAAAACAGGTCTCTGATGGAGTATCAGTACTCGAACTTTTCCATGGACCTACGCTAAGCTTCAAAGATTTCGGAGCTCGTATGTTAGCTCAGCTAATGAATTATTTTGCGAAGCGTCAAAACAAACAACTCACCATTTTAGCCGCCACTTCTGGAGATACTGGAGTAGCAGTGGCTTCAGCTTTTGCGGGGCTCGAGCACATCCGAGTGGTCATCCTCTACCCTCAAGGGAAAGTCTCTCTTTTCCAAGAAGGTCAAATGCTCTCACTGCAAGGAAACGTCCATGTATACGCCGTAGACGGCAGCTTCGACGACTGCCAAGCCAATGTGAAGCAAGCCTTCTTGGATCCTGGATTACGAGACGCTCAACTCACCTCAGCCAATTCAATCAACATTGGTCGTCTGATCCCACAGAGTTGGTACTACATCTACGCCTATCTACAGACTTTGAAAATGCGAAAATGCGAAAATTCGAAAATTGTTTTTTCTATTCCTTCGGGAAACTTCGGTAATCTCACAGCCTGCTTGATCGCAAAATTACAAGGACTCCCCGTTCATCAAATAATAGCCGCTACAAATATCAACGACATTGTCCCTCACTTTCTCACCACTGGTGAATATCAGATCAAAGATTCTCAGCTTACGATTGCCAACTCCATGGACATCGGTAACCCCAGCAACTGGGAGCGCATTCGGCATTACTTGGGTGAAGATCATCAAGAGCTTTCCAAAACAATCTTTGGTGTCAGTAAAAGCGACGAACAGATACGATCAACAATCAAACAGATATCCGAAACTTCTGCATACATCCTCGATCCACACGGTGCGGTCAGCTTTCAAGCACTGTTGGATTATCAAACCAATCATCCTGAAACAAAGGGTATAGCCGTCATGACGGGTAGTCCTTATAAATATCGTCCTCTTCTCGAATCCATCACCCATCAGCAATTTCCAAGCTGGCCAGAGCTGGCTGTTCAAAGAGGAGAGTTAACGGTCATCAAAAAAAACTACCAGCTGCTAAAGGATATTCTTTTGAGCTAGGACTTGTGGCTCATGTATTAGATCTATCCTTCGTTCATAAAAAAAGGAACAAGTACAAGCATATAAGCTGTGAGAATATGAAGGAGTTTATATCTTCTCAAAAATGAGAACTTTTTAGCGAGTCTTGCCAAATCTTATTACTCCCCTGCAGATAAAATGCAGTAGTGATGATGAAAATAGGGGTGAGGTATAAATCCTTTATAAAAGAGTGTGATCAACAACCAAAAAGAACCCTTCGGATGAAGAGTTCTTCTGGTGCTTATGCAAGGCGATTGACTTTTCTGTTCATACTTGATCGCGCCAAGTACGACAGAAACCGTTTATCCTCGTTTTGACGAAACGAGGGAGTAAGGAAGAGAGACGCTTCCCTATGCCCTAGCTTCAGCAGAGCGCATTAATCTGAGATACCTCGTATGATAGAGCTAAACACATCAGTAGTTTGTTCGATCGCCTGAGCAGCTTCTAAAGGGTTGTTGTAGGCGTGTACAGACATTATCAGGAGCATAAGTAATAGGAAGGCGATAGAGAGAGCTCTTCGTTCACTTCGAAATTGATTATCAAAATCTTTATAAGTCATCTTTTTATTCATTATTTTTTTAAGGATAGTAAATCGTGCACTATATACTACGCATTTCCTGCAGTAATGTTACAAAGAAATAAATCTCTCCGAAGTATGTCTAAGGCATTCGCAGCACGAAAAACATTTCCCTATAATAGGAAAGAATAAGCCCTTCAGGCCCATTAAGGACGCTAATCCTAAGACCCCTAACATTCCTAAAAATCCCAATAATCCTCATTAAATGAAGACTCTAATACGCTTTGCATTTATAATTCTCATCGTTCTCAGTATCAGCCTCGCTCCCTCTTTAGCAAATTTTTCAGATATTGATGAACACCAATGGTTCAATTCCATTGAGTACTTGGAAGAATCAGGAATCATAGGAGGTTATCCAGATGGGAGTTATCAACCAGACAGGCTCATCAACCGTGCAGAATTCACAAAAATCATCATCGAAGCGGTGTTTGAGGGACCATTTGGAAATGGGGAAAATTGCTTCTCAGATGTGAAGAGAGGAGACTGGTTTGCTCCCTATGTCTGTCTAGCAAAAGATGAAGCTATCCTTAGTGGATATCCAGATGCTAGCTTCCGGCCGAGCCAAGAGATCACTCAGCCAGAAGCTCTGAAGATTATTTTCAATGCCTTCCAAGAGCCAGTCGAAGATCTAGGTGGAGAATGGTACGAGCAGTATCTCTCTCATTCCGAATGGATCGGTATGCTCTATTTCAACCCATCAGGTGGAGCATCTCATAAGCTCACTCGAGCTGAGATGGCTTATTTTATCGCCTGGATGAGCAGTGAAGAAGTCGATATGTCTGACCAAATCGATTTCGACGAATTTTATTCCAAGCAATCTGGGTCAACTCTTGCCGGAGGAAACTTTGAAAAACTCTCTCCCGAAGATTGTTATGAGGGAGAGCTATATGATCCTGAAACTCAGTATTGTTATATAGAAATAGACTGTGATACAGAGGCTGAATGTCTTGCTCTTGAAGAACAATGGTACGCCGAAAACGAAGCGCTCTACGAAGAAAACTCTGGCAAGCAACTTGATCTAGATGAAGATGACGGGACAATCATCACGAGCTACTTCGTAGAGGGAAACAATATCACTCTTAAAGAACAAAACGATCAGGTCGATACTCGATTTCAGATATACCAATCTCAGACAGAAGAACATCAGATGATCTGGGATAGCTTTGCATCGCTTATCCCAGCTCAAGCTCGAGGCATGATCACGGAGTTTGTCATTTTTTCTGATGAAAAAGATGGCACTTTAGCAGCGGTCTCTGCTCTCGAATCAGATCCAAAAAAATGGCAATTACTCGTAGATATACAAGATGCCTTCCAGGACGGGAAACTCGAGACTCGAGAGCTCCCACACACTCTTATCCATGAATTCGGTCATGTCCTCACCCTCTCTGCTGAGCAAGTGACGCCTCTCCCCTACACTGAGACCGAAGAGGCATTCGCACAACAACAGAAAAGTTGTTTCCCAAATCATATGCTCGATGAAGGCTGCTCAAAACCCAATGCCTACATTAACCTTTTCTTCAAAGAATACTGGAGAAATTTCGTCGATGAATGGGCTGCTGTTTCAAATCTAGAAGACCCCGTTGCACAGGAAGATAAAGTCTTCGAGCTCTACGAAAAATATCAAGATCGCTTCGTGACAGACTACGCTGCTACAAATCTTGGAGAAGATATAGCAGAGAGCTGGACGGCCTTCGTCATGAAAACCAAACCCAGCGGAAACTCAGTGGCAGACCAAAAAATTCAGTTCTTCTACCGCTTCCCAGAGCTCGTAGAGCTGCGCAAACAAATCGCACAGCGCCTGCAATTTGAGCAAAGCCGCTAAAAAAGGTATACTAAAATCAAGCTAAAGAAAAAAATGTTTCAACAAATCAACAGCACGACAACTACGAGCACCCTCTGTTAAGAGGTCGATCTGTTGTATTTTCTTGTAATACCTTTCAGACGATCTCTCGACAGGGGTCGTTTTTTTATATGTATAACGCATTTATCATGGCAATAGTATACGGACACACAAATATCATCTGCGAAGACTACCAAAAAGTCGCTGAGTTTTATCAAGAAGTCTTCGAGTGCAAGCTCGTACCACCAAAGCGAGATCAATCTGGTGAATGGCTTGAAAAAGGGACCGCAGTAAGGAACGCTCATCTTCAGGGAGTACATTTGAGACTCCCGGGACACGGTGAAAACGGCCCAACATTAGAAATCTATCAATATGAAGAGATGCTCGAAAAACCTCTACCAGCCGCCGCAAACCGCAAAGGCTTCGGTCACATTGCCTTCCAAGTCGATGACTTTGATCAAGTGTTAAAAAACATCCTTAAGTACGGAGGAAAGAAGCATGGGGAAATAGTAGAGAAAAAAGTAGAAGGACTTGGGGTAATCACCTTCACCTACGCTCTTGACCCAGAAGACAACATCATCGAACTCCAAAAATGGGATTACGATAAAGTCACAGACTAAGCTCGCCAATTAAGCATTTTTTGTCTAAGCTGTTCCCAGAAAAAGAATGAATAATGAACGATAGACAATAAAAAAGCTTCTAGCTTCTAGCTTCTAGCTTCTAGCTTCTACTCACTACAAACTACTAACTCTCTCCTCAATTATGAAGCCCGATAAACAAACTAAACTCTACGAAATCCGCCATTCGCTCGCACACATGCTCGCCGAAGCAGTACTCGACATGTTTCCAGAAGCGAAGCTCGGTACCGGACCAGTCACGGAGCACGGGTTTTATTACGATTTTGAGCTACCTCGTCCACTGATTCCGGAGGATCTGCCTCTTCTCCAAAAAAGAATGAAGAAATATGTCCAACAAGGACAAAACTTCGTGCGTCGTGACGAGCCTATCGCAGAATCTCTCGCTTTTCTCAAAAAGATCAAGCAACCTTTTAAGGTCGAGTTGGTCAATAAATTCGTAGAGCAGCAAGGCATCAAACAAGTCAGCTTCTACGAAAACTTCATCGCGCAAAAAGAAGAGCCAGTTTTCGTCGATCTCTGTGAAGGAGGACATGTCGAAAACACCAAAGAAATAGACCCTAAATCATTCAAACTCTCTCACGTCTCAGCCGCTTACTGGCAAGCCGATGAAAACAACGCCTCTATGCAACGAATCTATGGAATCTCTTTCGAGACAGCTGAAGAACTCCAAGAATACGAAAAAATGATGATTGAAGCGAAGAAGCGTGACCACCGTAAACTCGGTCAAGAGCTAGAGCTCTTCGCTTTTGACGAACGAGTAGGAGCTGGACTACCACTCTGGCTTCCAAAAGGATCTATCCTTGTCGAAGAAATAGAAAAGCTCGCCAAAGAAACAGAAGATGCAGGAGGATACAGTCGGGTGAAGACCCCTCATATCGCGAAAGGAGATCTCTACCGGACATCTGGTCATCTCCCCTACTACGCTGACTCGATGTACCCACCGATGGAGCTCGATAACGAAGAGTACTACTTGAAGGCCATGAACTGTCCTCATCACCACTTGATCTTTGGAGCTCGTAATCGCAGTTACAGGGAGCTTCCGCTTCGTTTAGCTGAATACGGTAACTGTTATCGTTTCGAAGATTCTGGGGCTCTTTTTGGGCTCATGAGGGTGCGTTCACTCAATATGAATGATGCCCATATCTACTGTACTCCCGAGCAGTTCCACGCTGAGTTCCTCGCGGTGATCGACATGTACAAGTATTATTTCACTCTTTTTGGTATCGAAAAGTACCAAATGAGGCTTTCAAAGCATAGTAAGGCTGGTCTAGGGAAGAAGTACGTCGACGAACCAGAGCTCTGGATTCAAACAGAAAAAGAAGTTCGAGACTGTATGGAGCAATCAGGCGTCCCTTTTATCGAAGTCGAAGACGAAGCAGCCTTCTACGGTCCAAAAATCGATGTTCAGATCTGGTCAGTTATCGGGAGAGAGTTTACCCTCGCAACCAACCAACTCGATTTCTCGGTTCCAAAGAAGTTTGACCTGACCTACATCGACAAAGACGGAGAAGAAAAAACTCCTCTTTGTATTCACCGAGCCCCCCTTTCTACCCACGAACGACTCATTGGATTCCTTATCGAACACTTCGCTGGAGCATTTCCAGTCTGGCTCGCTCCAGAGCAAGTGCGCATCATCCCAGTAGCAGAGCCACACCAAGAGTACGCTCAGCAGGTTTACGATGCTCTACGTGCTGAAGGAGTACGAGTAGAGCAGGCTCTCGATGAGAGTCTCGGGAAGCGTATTCGTAATGCTGAAAAAGCGAAGGTGCCTTACATGCTCGTCCTTGGAGACAAAGAGATCGCTGCTAATTCCGTCAACGTTCGTTCTTACAAGACCAAAGAAGAAGCCGAGCAAAAGCTTGAGGAATTCGTCGCTCAAGTCGTGAAAGACATCAAAGAACGTAGTCTTTAAAGAGCTCGACCCTCCTCTAGGCTCTTTTTCTTTGACAAAAGCGCTTAAATGACTAAAATAGTCAAGCTAAGTCCAAGTATTGGACTCTTACAAATAATCAGTTACCAACTACATCATGCCACGAGGAAAACGAACAAACACTTCACTTCGATGTCCAGAATGTGAAAACAGCTCAGACAACTACATTATTCGTCTTATTAAAGATACGATTAAGGGGTTCACAAGAAACAAATACTGTTCAAAATGTCGAAAACATACCACTCATACAGCAAAAGAAGTAAAAGGAGGATACTAGTCGTCATTTTAGACATTTCGAATACACTCAGAGACCGCAGAAATGCGGTCTTTTAGATATTTAAGTGACGACGAATAATCAATTTCCAAGGCCCATCAATTCACAAAGAAATTGATCATTGATGGCTCATTGATTCAGATTGATCATTCTGCGCCTTCTAGCGCAGCCAAGCCCGGCAACTCTTTCCCACTCAAATACTCCAGCATCGCCCCTCCTCCGGTCGAAACATGGCTGAACGCATCATGGGGTATACCTAGCATATTGATGACCCCGACACTTTCCCCTCCTCCGACTATAGTTGTCGCTCCAGAAGACACTAAAGCTTCTGCAATGGTCTTCGATCCTCCTTGAAAAGGACTAAACTCGGTCAAGCCTACCGGTCCATTCCATATCACAGTCTTTGACGAATTGATGATTTCTGCAAAACGCTGAGCTGATTCTTTTCCAAGGTCCAAGATTCGCATTCTATCCATGACAATTTCTACGGGGACCTCATCAATAGGGACTTCTTCACCAATTTCATCAGCGCAGACGACGTCCGTAGGCAGTACCAGACCATCTTTTTTGCCTTCGAGCTGTAGGGCGATCTCTTGAGCCACGTCGATCTTGTCAGGCTCATAGAGGGAGTTTCCGACATCAAATCCTTCAGCAAAGAGGAAGGTGTTCGCAATACCTCCTCCAACCAAGAAGTGATCAGCCGTATCTAAAAACTGCTGAATAATTCCAATCTTGGTATCAATCTTTGCTCCCGCCACGATTACCGTAAAAGGATGCTCTATATTGCCCTCTAGGAGGGGTTTTAAGGCTTCAATTTCCTTCTGGAGCAAGAGTCCAGCAGCTTTCTGAGCCATCATCTTAGGGAGTTCAGAAATCGTAGCATGTTCTCTATGGCAAGCTGCAAAAGCATCATTCACATAGACATTCCCGTATTCAGCCAAAATTTTGGCAAAAGCTTCTCGTTTCTCTGCATCCTTCTCTGTCTCATCATCTAGTCTCACATTCTCCAGCATCACTAACTTCGCCCCCTCTGGAATCTCAACATCCCGACAAGAATCCAGTTTCAACACCTCCTCACCTATTAATTCACTCAGTCGAGCAGCATGTAAATCCAGTTGGTCCTTGGGATTTGGTCTTTGGGATTTATCAGGTCGTCCCTGGTGTGCCAATAGGATGACCTGAGCAGCTCCATTTGCCAGCATAAACTCTAGGCTCGGGACTATCGCTCTGATCCTCGTATCATCAGCTATAGCTCCATTCACGATGTTACTATTGATATCCACTCGATAAAGGACTTTCTTTCCATTGAGTTCAAGATCAGCCAAGTATTTCATTTCAAAGAAGAGTTAAGGAGCTAGGCTTGCCCACTGTAACAGAAGAGCAGAAGGCTTCAAGCTTGAAAAAGAACAGTGCTCTGCTAGGATGAGCGCCAAAAAAGTAACTGTCACAAATGGAGCAGCTAGAGGGTACAAATCATCAAAAGAAAAAACCTGAGAAAAAAGGAGCCCTTCTTTTAGTTCCATCTTTTTCGAAAAAGAACCTTCAGGATGATCAAGAACTTGAAGCTGCTCTAGCGCTCTTTCTAGAGGATATCAAAGCAGTTCCAAGCATTATAAATCTTTTAAAAAGTGAGAAAAAAGTCTTAAAAGAACTCGTTCAAGCTTTGCAAAGCTTAGAGGCTGCTCAGTTACACGTGATTGCCGATGTCATGATGCAGATGACGACTATCTTTAGGCTGGCCATCACAGAAACCCTTAGCTTAAACGATGAAGAAAAACAAACAAACCCTCAGAGAGAAAACCCAATCGCAGACAGGGCAATCTTAAGAGACATCATTCATCATCTCATTTTCATTCGTCTTCCAGAAGAACTGCTAAAAACAAAAACCCCTCAGCACAAAGCTCAGGGGAAATTGATTAAACTGTAGTTTTTAAGCTCTGCTTATGCAGCTTGAGCTGGTGGTTCTTGGTTTTCTCCTTCCGCAGGAGCAGCTCCTCCACCCATAAGTTGTGCCTTGAGAGCTTCTGCAGCAGCAGTGTCTTCTTCTTGGCGACCTTCTTGTTGTTCAGCCATTTCGAGATCTCTCCAGTCTTCCGTTTGTTTTGCTTGAAGCTCGCGGATCTTTACTTGGTGTTTCTCGTCTAGCTCAGCAAATTTTCTTCGTTCTTCTTCAAAGATTTTAATCAGCTCGTCGATTTGAAACTGAGAAAGTTTTGGGATCGACTCAACGATCTTCTTTTTCTCATTTTTAGTCAAAGAGATAGATCCCGAGAGCATTTTCAAGAAGTAGACTTCATCAAAGCTCGTATTTGGATGAGCAGGGACAGCGATAGAAGTATTGAAATCTCCACTTGTTCCTATCCCAAGCTCAGAATCTGGTGGACGTGGACGGAGATAGTTTGCTTCTCCTTCAGCCTGAGTCTCAGCAGCTGGATCTCCTTGAGCTTGACCTCCAGACTGTTGAGAACCTTGAGTTTGAGCAGTCTGATCACCCATTTGACCAGCCATAGGTTCTTGTCCTTGGTCTTGAGATTGTCCTCCAGCTTGAGCCGGATCTTGTTGTCCTTGGTCATCCATTGCAGAAACGTTACAGAAGTAAAATAGATCTTAAGTTGAGCGATGTATTGACGCTATTCATCGCAACACTTGCGTAATTACAATCGGATTATAGTATAGCAAATTCGTCAGTCCTGTCACGGGTTTTTGTGGCTTAATCGAAGACTTTTATTGTTCAACAGCGAGGGAAAAAAGTTATAATGAAAAAGTAAAAACTAAAAAGATCTTAAAGATTATAAAGAAAATAAGGATCTTAAGAAGCTAAGGCTTCTGGCCCAGAACTCCTACAAGCTAATTCCTAATTCCTACTCACTACAAACTACTTACTAAGCACTAGAAAATGAAAAAACTACTCCTCCTTTCAGTCCTCGCGCTGAGCCTTCTTCAAATACCACAAGCCCTCGCCGGTGACTGTAGCAATCGAAGTAATGTAGATTGGCACGCCACCGTCTCATCTGCGACAAATGTGCGCATAGAATGCGACGATCACAAAGGACCAGTGGGAACATCGGTAGGAGTCGTCCCTGCTGGGGAAGTCATCAGGATAGTCGAAGTAGACCGTAATAAAGAATACTTCGTTGTTGAAACATCAAAAGGAAAGGGATTCATTTACAAATCTTTCCTTAAGGATATCAAGGAATTCGCCATGGCTGTACCAGAACCAAGCATCTTCCAAGACCTCGACAAAGGGCACAGGTACTACGATGAAATTGCTGATGTAAAAGCGAGAGGGATTGTCAGCGGATCAAACGGAATGATTAAAGCTGATGATCCCATCAATCGAGTAGAGCTCGCTAAAATCCTCGTCGAGGCGACCATGGAGTCTTCAGCTATCACGAGCGCTAGCTTGGATGACGGAACCTACTCAGATATCCAACCAGGATCTTGGTACCTCCCTTACCTCAAGCTCGCGAACGATAAAGGGATCATGACTGGGGATAAAAGATCAGACTCTGGACCCAAGACGGTTCGTCCGGGAGACTCAGCCAATGGTGCTGAGGTAGCAAAAATGATCGCCATCGCTTTCGATCTCGACATTCGCGCTGCAGGAGCTGGAGAAGAGTGGTACGTCCCATACATGCAAATGCTTGAAATGATGGGGGCACTTCCTTACTCCGACGCTGGGCACCAAGTGACTCGAGCTGAGATGATGCATGTGATTAGTCGTGTGCTGAGTCTTTAGGAGCTGCAGCATAAAAAGAAGCTCGGTAATATCTTAGAGCCCCTGAAACTATTTCCCTCCTTCAAAAAGAGGGTCATATTTTAAGGCCTCTTTAGTCTTTTCTAAGATTTTATCTACAATTTGCCTCACTCTCTCACGACTAATCTTATGAGCCTTGGCAACCTCGACTAAAGTATGAGGTTTTTCATGTGGAGGAAGTCCAAATCTCATAAGCAATATATCATAATTCCTCTCAGCAGCTTCTCCATCAATTGAGCTTTTAAGAGCCCTAAAAAGTGCTTTTTTGTAAGCCACAGAATCGAGCAAATCTTCAGTGTTTGGAACATGCGACTGTGTACTGAGTGTTACATCTCCTAATGTAGTCGTTTCGTCATCTGAAAGAGGCTTATCAAGCGATAACTGACTTTTCATGAAATGGAGAGCTGTATTCAGGGTCCTGGAAGTAGTGTTAACCCGTGTTTTCAACTCATCAAACGTAAGAGGTTTAGCTCCTTCACCTTGAATCTGACTGGCCAAGTCTTGAATTTTGCGTGCAAGCTCAAAAATATGAACAGGAAACCTCACCAAGTTTGATTTTTTTGAGGCATTGGAGAGGTTATTTCTCATACTTGTGACCACTAAGGTAGAGAACCCAGCCCCTTTTCGGTATCGACATCTCTTCGCTGCTTTTTGAGCACCTTGATAAGCTATACTAAAAACATCTATCATCGAAAACCCGGAAGAATTATTGGGATTGTAGACCTTGTACACGGTATACAGGAGTAACTTCATAGCCTGTAGAATCCTTTCATTTATTAAGCTTTCAAACTCTAAAAGAACTTGAGAAAGCTCTTGATGAAGTCCCGACATGCCCAGCTGGGTAGCTGTTGCCAAGTAAGGCAAGCCATGCCGAAGCTCGAGCTGAATGAGCCCCTGCTGATCACCCTGAAGCCAACACCTTTTCATCTCTAGAGCATCTGGAACCAGTTCTTCCTTTGCAAACTCTTCGAGGTGCTGCTGGATAATATTCCACCTCTCTAGGTGGTCTATTGTTACTTCCCTTTGTTCCCAAGCTAAATCCGAAACTTCTTGAGAATCGTTCTCTGTTCTTTTCCTTCTCAAGAGGTTTCCCATCGCCTGATCTCTCACCCCCACTAATCTCTGATACTCCTCTTTCTTTTCATCATCACTCAAGCCCTTTGCAAGTCTCATAATGTCACTCTCGGAGCTTGGTAAGTACTGCTTTGGGTCAATACCCATAAGCCAGGCTGAATAGATTTTTGACCGAAGTATCCCTGAACGGATCTGAATCGTGTCTTCGATAAGCTTTCCTTTTGTATCGTCGTCAATAGTCCTGGACTTCGAAGGCAAGGTGAGAGTCATGTGTCGATATGACGGAGCTCCACTCACTACTGACTGGCACTTCTCCAAGGCCAGGGTTTGCATATGAAGGCTTTTGAAGAGCAGCTCTCTCCAGCGCATTCGCGATGCGACGATTCTCTTTTCCACTGCTATTTCCTCAGCCTTAGAAGGCTGAGGATAACTCTGCGCGATATGGCTGAGAACTTGATAATCATCACTTCCAGCCAAACTATTCTCGATCTTTGAATGAGCTCTTTTCATCTGTGAGGATTTACGATGCCTCGCTCGACTGACCACTGTCACCCTTAATGAAGGTGATGGCCTGCTGAACAAAAGGATGATTTAAAATGGCTTTTCCAGAGCGAAGAATCTCTAACTCAGCTAACAACTGCTCTTTTTGAGCTTTAGCAATGGCCACCGTATCTCGTGCCTCATTGTTCGCCTTCTTTTTAATTCTTTTTGCCTCCTCTTGAGCCTCCGCAATTAAGGCTTGAGCCTGATTAGTGGCTTGTTGAGTGAGGACCTCAAGAACTTGTTGCTTAAAGTTCTCGAAAAGATCCTCTGGAGTCTTTTCACCCAAGCTCTCTGAAATATGGATGATAACTGGTGGCTCAGGAGTGTCTATTTTCTCTGACCCTGCTTCTCCACTGTTCCTTTCCTGATCATCATCTTCAGCAAAACTATCTTCATCATGAGCTTCAGGTGGAACGTCAGTAGGCATACCATTACCCGAAGGTGTATCCTGAACTGCAGCTCCCTCTTTTAAAAACTCCAAGGAATCCCGCATCTTCTTTCTCACTTCTGCATACTTCTCTGCTTTCTCAGCAGGAAGAGGAAATTCAAAGAGTGCCTTGTACACCCTTCCCATACTAGTAGCGTTATCTAGTATGACTGCCGGACTTTTCCAAAATATATTTTTTAGCTCAGAAGCACTTGGGATGTGAATATCTAAACGCTTCAAACGGGCCACTTGATACCTCCCTGTTACATCATTACTTTTCGGTACTGGGAAATACACACTTCTCCCTCTTTTTTTCTGTAAAGCAGTTGATTCATTATGGATATGAGCATTTGGATACACCTTTAAAAGTGCGTTAACTCTCCGAATATAAAAATCGACATAGCCCTTTAGCTTTTTCATTTCCTCGTAGGCTTGAGCTGATCTTGGGATATCGACAGTGAAACCTGCAGCCATTTCAACCCTTTCGAATCCTTCCCTAGCATCTTTTCTCTCTACATGAGATGCAGTAGGGGTTGGGGCTGGTGTTGGAGTAGGAGTAGATTCCTGCATATACACTCCTAAATGATCAGCAATGCTTCCTTGTGTGAGGTAATGATGCAGCATTTTCTTTATGCCTTCTTCGAGAGAAAGTGCTTCTACACTGTTTATATTTTCTGGATCATGAATGATGATTAGGCTATCCAAACCGTTTTTAACTTTTTCTAAATGCTTCCTAAGATCCTCTTTCTTCTGTCTTAGGTTCTCTCCTAATCGAGTGATTTCTTCTCTCCGAGCTTCTAATTTTCGAGAAGCAGCTTCATGATCTTGAGAGTGAGACTGTTTCTTACTCAAGCTTTTTGCCTGTTCTACAGCTCCAGAATAGTATTTTTTTGCAATTGAGATCTCTGCTTCAGCATTCTGACATGCGGCGATATTATTTGTGATCTCATGCAAAATATGTTCTTCATGCTCAGTAATCTGAGCGATTTGTTCTGCATTCAGATTCCTCCTCTCAATCACCGATTTTCTAAAATCATGACCACCAATAGGGATTGTTGATGCATTTGGGTCAGCGGAGATCCGCTGAGAACCCTGAGGAATACTGGTTTTGCCCTCTCCAGCTGACCTTTTAGGGTTTTGAGCCTCTTGAATTTCTTTAATCCGAGCCTTGATGTTCTTAATTTCATCTTCAACGCTTCGTTCTTGAGCCCTCAGATTATCGATATGTGTAGCTCGAGTTTTTTGCTTTCCTTGCTTTGACCTCTTTTCCAGCTCATTTTCATGCCCTTCGATTGCTGATACTATCTCATCGAATGTGTAATCTGGCATTAAGCGTCGATTCGTGTCGAGTATTCTTGCTCTATCTATACTGCTTACCGTTTGTCCCATTCTTTTTTGCCTCCCTTTTTTTGTGGGCTTCTTCTGAGGAGTCAGGTTTTTTAGCTGATTAAGAGCCTCAAGATCGTGTTTTATTTGCTCATCTGAATAGTCATCAAAACCAGATGATGATGCCTTTAATTCTTCTTGCCCCTTCAACACCCTTTCAATAAGGGCTTTCGTTTCTTGCTTTTTCTTCTGCAAGAGCGCGAGCTGATTTTTCAGAGCTTCTGCGGTTTGTGGAGTTGATCCTTCTTCGAAATGGCCTTCAGGTCTTGTAAACATGGTTTTAAATGGTGTTATCATCTTGTTTTGAGTGTAAAGTACAATAAACATCTAAAGGTATCAAGTGCATGGCACAAAAGCCTTCCAACTCTTAGTTTTGCTTTAAATTCACCAATACGCCTCGCTTAACAAGCTCTACCACTCTTCTGCATTCACTAAAGAGTTTTTCAGGCAAAAAATGAGTGGTGCATATTTGGGAGCAGCTAATTACTATCAAGAAATCCTCCAACCTAAATGTGCATCTTCCTCCTTAATCATCTATCTAAAAGCCATATTGTGTTTTTCACATAAATCCGTACAATATCAAAGCTGTAAAAAAGCCATACGCACCCGTAGCTCAGCTGGATAGAGCAGCGCCCTTCTAAGGCGAAGGTCAGAAGTTCGAATCTTCTCGGGTGTACCATAAAACAACTAAATCTTCTTACTTATTTTTAGAGATGAGAAGCCTGCCCCTGCCTGTCCTTCGTAGTTCTAGCAAGAACGTAGGAGGAAGCGACGAAGGAGTCGAAAGGGAATCCTGTCTGGTGTACCATTTAAGCTAACAAATCTCAATCTTCCGCTCTTGCGAGCTCTTCTTTCTCTTTTTCAAAAGAGAAAGTCTAAGAAACTTAGAATTGTCTCAAATAGATCTTATGATGTAAAAAAAAGCCTAAGTCCTTCTTCTTTGAAAAGGAGAGGGGCAGCCAAGCGATAGCGCAGGCAGGCTGAGATTATAGAGGATACAACTGATAATTTTCAGGAAACTGTTAGGAGCCAAGAGCTTCTCCAGTTATTTTCCAAAAAAATTGAAAGAAAGCAAGGGAGATGTTGTCCAAGCATCTGGACACTTACTGCTAAAAAGGCGCCATTTTTGGCAGCATATTGAGCTAAAGCAGTTGATTTTCAATCAAAAAAGGAGTTCAATGATACATATGCTTTAGTTCTCCAGCATTTATGAATCCAGAAAATTACCAGGGTGGTCCTCGTCAACTAAACTCCAGGCTTAAAGGTGCTCGAAAAAGCCCAACAGACCGTTTTAATAGGGTTTTTGCAGGAGTGGCTAATTTAGCGCGAAACTTGGCTGTAAGTGAGAGACAAGGTAGGGGCTCAGCTTCGCCTTGGGAGGAATACGCAGAGCGTATCGATGAATTACAAGAAAACAGAAGTTTATTTGTCAGCTCAGACAAACACATAGTGGCTTTTGAGGCAGTTTTAGCTTGGTGCACGGCTCATGGAGAAGAGAATCCAAAAATACAAAAATTCGCTGCTAAGATGAGAAAGCTTCAGGAGGCATCGTTGAAAGAGATTACTGAAGGGCATGACAGTCTCGATGGTCTTTTAGAATCATCTGAAGCTCTATTCCCAGTAAAAAGATCAACGAGAACAAGGGCGAGAGCGGTATTGGCTCCTGCAAGGAGGCCAAGGAGAAATAAAGCAAATACATTTAAGAGTGTCATAGCAGCAGGAGGATTGGCTCTTGCAGTAATGATGGGAGCAATAGCCCTTAAGGTCTCTTCAAAGCAGTCGTCTCAAGAGCCAGAAGCAAGAATTACTCTGAAGAAAACAAACAACAATGATGATCACAGATCAGCGATGAAGCTCGAGACTCCCCTCCCCAAAGCACCAGCTGCTGAGCTGGAAACAGAAAAAAAAGCGCGCCCTGAAGTTCAGGGTGAAGTTCTAGAGGGGAAAGCAACAGGGACAGTAGTACCTAAAGAACAAAGACAAGAAGAAGAAAAAGCCTTGAGCCAGGTAGAGAAGCTCCTGGAAGAGGTAGAATCTAGCCTTGCAGCTTATAATGGCAGAGTTGAAACGATGTTAAAAGAGAAGGTCATGACGATGGCTGAGGTAGAGGAAAAAAGGGATGTAGACAAAAAAAAGGGAGCTTATAGTCGTGATGAAGGAAATGCCCTCTTAAGAATAAAGAAATGGGGAGAAGACGAAGAAGGAAACCCTGAGTTAAAAGAAAAAATAGAGCCTTACTCAAAGAAGAAGTTAGAAGAACTACAAGAGAAAGAGATAGCAGAACTCAAAGGGCTTTTAAAAGAGAATTGGAAGAGTGGAGTAAATGTTTTAAAGGGGCTTCAGCAGCATCTGAAAAAACTCTTGAACAAGGTCAAGGGGGAGTCAGATGAGATAAAGCTCACAAAAGCTCTTGAGAAGGTGAATCAAACATGTGCAGTTTACTCAGGAATGGAGGGCTTATCTGAGGCTTATGAGCTTGCAAAAATAGCAAGTAAGGTAATGCATACAGAAGCAATACCAGAATTTATTCAGACACTGTCTAGAGAGGAGGACCATATGGGACTAATGAACACTGTAAAGCCATATTTATCATCAATTGAGACCTTTCTGAAGGCTGACAAAAATTTTGATAGTCTTTCAGAAAATCAAAAGTCTTTCCAGATCATTGCGATGAGGGTATTTACTTTCATAAGAGTATTAGAGTCCCATTCAAAGTTAAAAGTTGCTGAAAACAATAAAGAAAATATTAATTTCTTAAGTAGGGCTGGGGAAAATGGCCTTAGTATTAGTTTCGAGTATTATTTTTATAAAGGTACTAGCGGGCTTGTTTCTTTTGAGCTAGAATCTCTAGATAATGAAGGATTAAGGTCAATAGGTAAAATAGGAGATATCCATTATGCAGAATACCTAAAATTGAAAAAACAGAGAAAGAAGAAAAGAAAAAAATAGGATCAGTTGAATATAAAGAGAGAAAAGAAAAGGTTTAATAGTTAATAGAGAAGTGAATGGAAAAAAAGAGAAATAGAGAAATAGAGAAAGGTATCCCAGGGCTACCAAGAAAGCTTTAGAGAGACAAGACTCATCAGCTCTATTCCCAGTAAAAAAATCAACGAGAACAAGGGCGAGATCGGTATTGGCTCCTTCGAGGAGGCCAAGGAGAAATAAAGCAAATACATTTAAGAGTGTCATAGCAGCAGGAGGATTGGCTCTTGCAGTAATGATGGGAGCAATAGCCCTTAAGGTCTCTTCAAAGCAGTCGTCTCAAGAGCCAGAAGCAAGAATTACTCTGAAGAAAACAAACAACAATGATGATCACAGATCAGCGATGAAGCTCGAGACTCCCCTCTCCAAAGCCTTAGCTCCTGAGCTGGAAGCAGAAAAAATAGCGCTCCCTGAAATTCTAGAGGGAAAAATAACCGAGACTGTGCTGCCTGAACAAGGAGCACAAGAAGAAGAAAAAGCCTTGAGCCAGGTAGATAAGCTCCTCGAAGAGGTAGAGTCTAGTCTTGCTGCTTATAATGGAAGGATTGAGACGATGTTGAGAGAGAAGGTCATGACTATGGCAGAGATAGTGATGAAAAACAAGAAAAGATGGAGATATGAAGGTAGTGAGAAAAACTCACTCTTAAAAACAAAAAAATGGATAGAAGATGAAGAAGGAAATGCTGAGTTAGAAGAAAAAATAGAGCCTTTTTCAGAGGAGAAACTCAAGATTATTCAAGATAAAGAGATAGAAGAGCTTAAGGAACTTTTAAAAGAGAATTGGAAGAGTGGAGTAAATGTTTTAAGGGGGCTTCAGCAGGATCTGAAAAAACTCTTGAACAAGGTCAAGGGGGAGTCAGATGAGATAAAGCTCACAAAAGCTCTTGAGAAGGTGAATCAAACATGTGCAGTTTACTCAGGAATGGAGGGCTTATCTGAGGCTTATGAGCTTGCAAAAATAGCAAGTAAGGTAATGCATACAGAAGCAATACCAGAATTTATTCAGACACTGTCTAGAGAGGAGGACCATATGGGACTAATGAACACTGTAAAGCCATATTTATCATCAATTGAGACCTTTCTGAAGGCTGACAAAAATTTTGATAGTCTTTCTGAAAACCAAAAGTCTTTCCAGGTCATTGCAATGAGGGTATTTACTTTCATAAGAGTATTAGAGTCTCATTCAAAGTTGAAAGTTGCTGAAAATAATAAAGAAAACATTAATTTCTTAAGTAAGGCTGGGGAGAATGGCCTTGTTGCTAGTCATGAGTATTATTTTTATAAAGGTAATAGAGGGCTTGCTTCCTTTGAATTAGAAGATTTAGAAGGTAAGGGTGGAAAATCCATACACAAAATAGGAGATATTCATTATGCACAATACCTAAAACTAAAAAATCAGCGGAAAAAGAAAAGGAAAAAATAGGCCTAGTTGGAGAACTCTAAGGAAAGAAAAAGGACTTTATACGACCTTCTATTGAAAACAGAAAAATGTAGAAGAGAGCTGAATTAGGTCAATGCTCCTTGATAACAGCAAAAGATTTTGTTATAATAATATGACAATGTTTTTTACTGGGGCTTTTGGGTTCAAAAGGTATCCCGTCCGGCATTGTCGAAAAAGAAAAAAATAAAAACAAAATATAACGTTCATCTATGCATACCCTCAAAAAAGGAATAGTCATAAGCTCCGTTTTAACTCTTCTCTTGCAAAGCGTCTTTGGAGGCTTATCTTTGGGCTCACTTGTGACTTCGATACCCGAAGCGAAGGCTCAGGCTGTAGAGGTGAGTCTTGATTCCCTCTCGATGAATAGTGCGGCAGTTAATGGATGTACGGGAACCACAATCGTAGGACAAGTAACGCTCCCAGCTACTGCTGACAATGCTGTCCCCCCTTCTCCTTATGTGGTAGAGGTCGAGGTCCTAGAGGGAGCAGCTGCAGCAGATGGAAAGATCCTTGGAACTCTGGTATCTGGAGGACAGGCCGGGTTCGGACCACAAATAGAGGCGACTTTTGATAACGTAACCAAGAGAGCTCAGTACACGTTTCGGAGGTCTCATGATAGTGATGCTGGGGGACAAGCTGAGGTCTTTGGCTTTCAGCTGAGTTTTGCAGTGCCAAATAAAAACACTTTTGTAACCGCTCGAGCAACCGTGTTGGGAGGAGGCGCAAGCCTTACAACAGCTAACACAACTCAGGTGGGTGTGATTGGAGGGCCACCAGCCGGCTGTGACGGAATTCAAAACAATACTATTCCAACAGACTTTCATCCGATTTTCCCAGCTGCTCCAGGCTTGCTCAATGTATCAACTAACGCCCTTAATCCTACAACAGTAAACTTGATAGAAGACCTGACTGTAGATGGAAGCACTGATGATAGTACACCGGAAACGATTACTATCGATACATTAGGGTCCTTTGTGACTCCAGGTGCAGTGACGATCAATGTCATCCCAGTATCAAGCGGTGGCGATCAGACAACAGTAGATATCGAAGGGGTCTTCCCGGCGAACTTCACCGGTACAGGAACATTTGCAATCAGGGCCAGTGATGGTTTTCGGCAAACTGTGCGTATGTTTGACTTCAATGCTGCTGTTGGAGGAGCAGTAAGCGCAGGGGTTTTTAGCCTGGCAAATGGGATTGCTCTTCCAAATGTAAGCGGAGGGCAGGCGAATACAGTGGGGACAGTGAACGTCACTGATGTCAGTGGTGGAGCTTGTAACGTCACGCTGACCTTAAACAACGCGGCAAGTCCAGCCTTAAGTGGGACAACGGTAAGCGTGGGAGCTGATCAAGCGAACTTTATAGGGGGCGTTGCAAGCATTCCAAGTGCAAATGTTGCCAATGGTTTAGCGCTTGTCCTTAATCCGATAGAAATTATCGAAACAGATTCTTTGACGATCGATATATGTGGAACGAGTACAACGCATAGTTACAGTGTAGTCGAGGGAGGAGGTGGCTCCCGAAGGAGGTCAACGACAAACTGTTCAGCAGACCAAATAGAGACTGATCAAAGCTGCCAAGACAAGGATGAGGGTGATGAGGGGATCCTCTATGGAGCAGCAGACGCAGCATCGCAGTATTCTAAAATGAATTGTTCAGAGCTTTCTATTCAGCTCTATCGAGCGCTGTCTCAGGCCTATGATTTGCTTAAAGCTGATGTAGAAGAATCCAAGGAAACTATTAGCCAAGAAGTAACAGTGGTCACTCTGATCAATGAAGCAGGAAAGATCATAGAAGCGATGAAAAAGAATTCTGATTGTAAATATTGCAGTACTGTTCAGTCTTTCTACGAAGCCTTTGAACGCTTCACTATTGGAGATGAAGCTGCAACTGCTCCAGAGCGAACGAAGCTGATCAAAGGGAAAATACTTCCATTATTGGACTATCCTGAATGTGAAAATGCAGCTGTGGAGTTGGGTGATTGTACGAGTTTAAGGAAAAAATTAGGTAATGCAGTAAATAAATTAAATGAGGTTCTCAATACGAATCAAATAAACCAGCCGCAAATTCAAGAAGTTCATAAAGAGATCCAAGAAATTATTCTCCAAATGAAGCTCAGTAATTGTCCGGTGTGTTTCAGGTTACAAGATTCTATTCCCAAATTAATCACTATTTTTAATGAGACTCCAGTAACAGACAATGCAAAAAAATCAGCTTATGCACAGTCCATTGATTTCTTGCTAGGCTTCTGTCCTTGCTCTGAATACCAAGAACAAGTCAAAGATGTCAACGCTAATGATAAAGTAAAACAAATCGCTCAGTACTGCGAAAAACGTCAGAAAAGAGAAGAGGCTGCTAGGATGTGCCCAGTGGATCCGGTGAAAGTAGACAAAGATGGAGTTATCACTCCTCCGGGGGCCGATGATCTTGATGAACAGATGCGAGATTTTTCTAGTGAGCCTGCTCGCGATGCGATCAATCCTATCACTCAAAAAAATTATCGATGGCTCTTCCCTTTTCTGAAAATTTCTGATGAGCTCATGCTCGGGAAAGCCGTGAGCCCTGATGATTTCCCAAAAAATAAACCGCCTCTGAGTGATGAACACCGAGATGGACTTCAAAAAACTCTTTTGGATAAAGATGGACATCAGGTCCTCTACGACAACACTCCGCGACAATCTCTGAGCATCGAGTTCACCGCTAAAAAACCAGGCTTCCTCAATGCCTTCCTCGATGATGATGGGAGTGGAGCTATGGACAAGAAAAAAGAATGGTTCGCAAGAAATGTGGAAGTCCCTGCAGGTACCCAGTTGCTCAATACTTTCATCGATATCAAGGGTCTTTCTGATGGTGTTCTCGAGCATGGTGCTTATCTACGGCTTGTCTTGAGTGATCAGCCGATGTACGAGCTGGGCTTTGCTGGAGCCAATCAGTTCAACCCTATTGGGAAAAAACCTAAAGAGAAAAAAGATACAGATAAAGATCCTATCAAACCAAATCCTCTTCAACCGAAACCTAAGGAAGAAGAAAATCCAGATGGAGGAAGTGTATTTGATAGTAAAGATGAGGAATCTTTGTATTGTGAGCAGCCTGATGATGAAGTCTTGGCGATTATTCTTGATGAAGAAAACACGGCCTTTGGTTTTGCTGATCTCGCAGAGGGAGAGCTGGAGTCTTACAAAATACGTTTCTTAAAAGAAGATGGGACAGGGCTCAAGCCAGGAGAAAAATTGCAATATCCTCCTGAAAAAAAATTAAAAGAGGGAGACCTGAAGAAAGATTGGTCCAGTGAAAAAAAACCAGGAACGATGATTCCTTGGCTTCCTCCAAAGATGTCTCGATATCAATTCTTTCCCTTTGTCATCGTAGAAGAGAATAAACCGAAGCCTGCTAAAGCTGCTCCGAACAATAATAATCAGTTTAACAATGAATTTGACATCCCAGGAGGTATTGATCCAGGAGCTCCAAAGAACCTTAAAAATCAGCCGAAGCTCGGCCAATTTTTAGATCATGAGACATTCCCTGATTATGATGATAAGGATGCAGATCAAGACGGCTTAATGCTTGCTACTGGGAAGTCCCCCACTATAATTCCTAATGTAAACAACACCTTCAAATTCAAGGTCGATGGTGAAGGTTTTTTTAGCTTCTGGTGTGATCCAGCACTCAAGGGGTATTATGGGTTTCCTCCTCAAAACATGAAGATCCCAGTCCCAAGTGATGTGGTCATCCATAATTTTCCTTATAAAGGAAAAGGGGTAGTAACAGTCAAAGACTATAATCCTGGACTGATAAATATCAAGGTGGCTGCTGCCTATGGGGTCAGTTGTCGGGCTTTGGTACACGATAAACCACTGGATATCGCGAACGTAAAAAATGAAGTAAAAGCAGAGTTTGAAGCTGACATAATACAAGGTGTAGCTGGAGGTGCTAATGGTGGGTCTGGAGCTTTACCAGGAATAAACAAGTTTGTTCCTTTTGGAGCAGATGTCCAGATCGTCGGTGAGCAGGAAAACTATCGCTTTCAGTTAGATCCAACACATATTGACCCACCACCAGAGAGCTTGGTGTTAGAGTTTCCAAGTGAACCAGATAACACTTTCCCAAATCCTTACGGTCGAGCTGAAACAGCTCAGTCTGGTGTGAGGGGCTGGATCAGTTGGTTTTCTTCTTGGATTATAGATACGGCTTATGCGTTCTTGGATCTCCTCCCTATCCCACAAGTCTTTCGATTTACTCCAAATGATCTCGCCTTCGTGAGGCTGCCAATCTACCCCTATCATATGGGATATCCTTCAGATGCCTTCAATCTCCAAGAAAATGATCGGCATGCTACTGCTCTTGATTTCGAGGCTATAGCTGAGAGTTCGTATTATGGACTCGACGGGATTGATGAAGAACAACTACAAGGAGACCTCGATCGGAATGCGATCAGTATCACGCCAAAAATCAGCTTAGAAGGACAAACCTGTTATGAAGTGGTTTTCACTTCTTTCCGGAAAGGTCCCCTCTTCTTTAACTTCCTTTTCGACGCTGACCTCAATGGTGAATATCAAGCTTTCAATGAAGATCGTATCAATAACGAATGGTTGGTGAAAAACTACCCGGTGATATTCGATGATAACTCCATTGTAAAGATCGAAAATATTTGTGTAGATCTTTCTCAGGCACTTTCCTCAGAAGTAAAAAACCGTCTTAACAGTCTTGCTCTTGGACCGGATAAAGGAACTTATGGAAGATTTATTTTTACTCGAATGCCTGCGCTTTTAGATGACGGTATTGTTTGGACAGGAGATAGTAGCGTCTTCAATCCAGTGGAGACTGTAAGAGGAGAGGTGATCATCGGGGGTGAGGGAGAAACACGCCGATTTGTTTTTGGAGAGTCTGAACCAAAACCAGAACCAGTGCCAACAATAATTGATTTCGATCCTGGGACACCGGGAGCTGGTGATGACTCTTCGGGAGGGTCATCGGGTGGAGACAGTGACAATCCTGATGGATCAGATGATGCTACTGAGCCAGGTGCTGACCCATCTGGAGGAGGAAGCTCAGGAGGAGATTCAGGGGGAGGTACAGGAGGGGGTGATACGGGAGGAGGATCTGACAATGGCGGAAACAATGGAACGCCTGGAGATGGATCTGACGATGAAGATGACGGGACTTCAGATGGAGCTGATGGTTCATCTGCATGTGACTTAAAGACACTGGAAAATGTCCCAGCAGGTACTGTCGCTCGACTCGCTTCCGATCCAAGTATAGACCTGTCTCAGGTTGCGACCAGTGGTGTTCAGCGAGTGCTCTTTACTCAAGGATCTCGACCAGTGATCGAAGCAGATGTAGATATTTGTGCAGCGCGCTTGGATCAGCTTATCTTGGATTCTGAGACAGATCGAGGAACGCTTGCTTTTGATGGATTTGAGGGAATCAAAAACTTCTCCATGTTTGTTGAGGATCGAGACTTCTCAGGGATCTTTATCTGTCCAGGGAAAGAAAATCTCGGGTGTACGAGGACCAGTTTCCCAAATTTTCTCGTCAATAAGAGTGCTCAAATTTTAGAAATTAACTTGGAAGGTAGACAGCCTAATCCTGAGGATGTACCAGAACCCGTGACAGTTGAGTTTAATCAGATCAACGGTGTCCTCTTTTGGAAAATCAATAACATCTCGGGAACAAGTGCAGAGGGGATGCTTCCTGATGGAGCGGGCTCTGCACCTGGAGGTTCAACAGGCGGTGGTGCAGGTACTGGTTCGGGAGGAACAGGAGGAGGATCAGGCAGCGGCTCAGGATCAACAGGAGGTTCGGGTTCAACAGGCTCAGGAGGAACTGGTACGGGATCGGGGTCAACTGGAGGAGGGTCATCTAGCGGAGGAACAGGCTCAGGGGGATCTGGGTCATCAGGTTCAGGTACTGGAGGAGGGTCAGGAAGCGGTTCAGGTTCAACAGGATCAGCAGGATCAAACACAAGAACATCAAAAGAAACAGGATCTAAATCAACGGGTGCGGGCTCATCAGGAAGTACCAGCTCAGGTTCAACTGGATCAACAGGTTCGGGAGGAGCTTCATCGAGCGGATCAGGATCTACCGGAGGATCAAGCTCAGGCTCAGGTGGATCAGGAACGGGGTCTTCGGGAGGAAGTGGCTCTGGAACTTCAGGAAACTCAGGCTCAACTGGTGGAGGCTCGTCGAGCGGAGGAACGGGTTCAACAGGTGGAGGAACAGGTTCATCTGGATCAAGCGGATCTGGAAGTGGCGCAGGATCAACAGCTTCGGGAGGAAGTTCATCGAGTACTTCAGGTTCATCAGGGTCTAGTTCAGGAGCTTCATCAGGTTCAGGTTCAACTGGAGGATCATCGGTATCTTCAGGAGGCTCATTCGGCTTCGGCAACACCTTAGTCTATGACCCAAATCAAGCATTAGCTCAAAATACTGATACCCTATTCCCTTCACAGTTTGCTCAAGAAAATGACTGTGTTCGTGAAGAAAATAAAATGCCTTTCACTGATATAAAAGGACATCCTTCAGAAGCTGACATAGAAACTCTCGCTCGTTATGGTTTGACGAGAGGAGTTGAAGAAGGGCGTTTTAACCCTGAGGGAAGTCTCAATAGAGCAGAGTTTGTAAAATTTGTACTGACGCTCTTCTGTATTTCACCAACTCCAAGAGAGCAGCTCCTAGAAAAGCCATTCATCGATACTCCTCTTGAAGCATGGTTCACTCCTTGGATTGATAAAGCAGCTCAACTAGGAATCGTAAATGGAGATAGTGTGATCCGACCAGGCAACGCTTATGAGCTTGGGATTGATCCAAATAATCTCCCCGATCAAGATCAAGGGAAGACGACTTTTAGGCCATGGGACTCGGTAAATAGAGCAGAGTTCTTAAAGATTCCTTTGCAGATATTGCAGTTTAAGCTCACAAATCCAAATCTAGCTTCAGAGACATATGAGGATGTTGAGACCAGGGTATGGTACGAAAAGTACGTTTCTTTTGCTCTTCAAGAACAATTTTTTGCAGATCCTCGTGAAACATTTTTCTTTGGTACAGAACCAGCAAAGAGAGCAGATGCCGCATCTTTGATGGTGGTCTTATTACAAAAAATACACCTTTTAGAAGATTTAGCAGTGCGCTAAAAACATGCAAAGCATCTTCTTCAAGAGTATATGGGCCTCGGAAAACACTATTTTTTCCGAGGCTTTTTTCTTTTTTTAAAACAACTCCAACTGCGATCTATTTTTACTTTTAACTTTTCCCTTTTTTCCTATCTCCCCTTCTTTAAAGAGTCTAATCACCCCATACTCTCCATCATAGCCCGGCTGGATATGCACTTCTTTAGCTCGCATGCGACGAATCGCTTCTCCCAACAGTTCATCTTCTGCTGCAATCTGATCGAGAGGCAGGTCCTTCAAGATGCCAAATTCAGGACCAAGTTTTTCGATGATTTCAAAATAACGAGCTTGGACTTGTTTACTGCTGACCCCTGCTCCAATCAATTCACTTAGTATCTCAGGTAAAGGGATGATATGAGAAACTGGTCGAGCATTGGGAGCTTCTATCCCCAGTTCACGGTCAGCCAGGTTCTCGATACGATGCAGCACCCCTACAGTGATGTGTTTTCCTGTCGGACTCATATAACCCATTTCTCTCGTCTCAGAAGGCTTTAGGCAGAGCTTCTCAGTCCGAAGCCCGTCACTGTGGTACTTCCCCTCCTCTGGGAAGAACTCAATGGTTCCAGCGATCTTCTGATGGTCTTCCCGAAGGGCTTTCAAAAAATCAGCATAATGTAATTCGACATCATACAAGGTGGCTTCCCTTCCAAATTTCTGTGGACTATGTGCATCCGAATTCGAAACAAAAGCCAAGTGCTCATGTTGACTCAATCTCCAGTTCATCACAGGGTCCGAAGACAAGCCAGTTTCCAGAGCATGGATATGTTTACTCATTGTTCCAAAGCACTCTTCGAGAGAATCAAAACCATATTTAGAGCCAAAGATTCCAAAGTGAGGTGTCCAAACATGAGCTGGTACCACTTCAATCTGATCTGAAATGTTCAAAAGAATCTTCATGAGTTCCTCAGCATCCAATCCTATGATCGGTCGACCATCATCAGCGAGATTACCCCACTTCGCTAAGGCTTGGTTTATCAGTCGAGCTGTTTCTAGGTTTGGAGCATAGAGGAGTAAGTGCAGCCGCCGTTCTTTCCCCTGTCTCATGTAGATCAAATTCACTTCTGTTCCCAAAATGAAAGACAACTCCCGACGACAAGACTCTGGCACTTCGATTTCCGCATTTTTTAAGTATTCAGTTTTGATCTGATACATCCCTTCGGATACTTCCTCAAGTCTCTCTTCAAGCTGAGCAAACCATTCCGGATGAGTAAAGTCTGCAGTGCTGAGCAGGTCTACTCCTTTGATCTGACACCAGGTATTCATATTTGCCAAAGTCAGCCGATGGCTACAGCCCTGAGCATATTTTGAATGAGTATGGAGGTCAGCGAGGAGAGGCATCGAATCAATTTACATTTTTCAGTTTTCAATTTTCATTCATATTTCAAAAGCCAAAAGAATGATTTCCGAATAACAGGTGAAAGAAGATGAAGATTAAGGAGTGAGATCAAGATTTAAGGATCAGTCCTCCCTCTCTTTACTTGGCCCTTGGCCCTTAAAATTGGCCCTTAGATTCCCAAATGCACCAAATCCCCAGCCTTCATGATATGTCCTTCGTTCAACAAGTGAGGGCTTTCCACTCCACAGATAGCAGCGACTTGTATCAAGCCTTTATTGTGAGCATGGATGTAGTTTGAGATTTGTAAGATTTTTTTATCGAGAGTTTGAGCATAGGCTCTTCGTTTACTTTTCTTCATGGTAGCCATACCTACTGGGCAATCTGCATTTTCTCCAGAACACACTCCAGCTCGGATACAGCCTCCCGCCAACATAATTGATCGAGCATTTCCAACGGCATCAGCTCCTAGGGCCATGGCTCTAGCCGACATATGAGGAGCATAGAGTTTAGACGAGGCAAAGACTTTCACTCGATCTCGTACACCCTGTTTTTTCAAGACGTCGATAGCGATCTCAAGGGCGTCATAGATTTTCTTCCCAAAGAGTATTCCCAGGGCGATCGGAGCAGTAGCAGATCCACCGTCCCCTCCGTCGATAGTGATGAAATCAGGACCCATGTCAGGATGAGCCTTCAGTGCTTTAGCGAGAGGAAGCACGTTGTTTTCATCAGAGATCACGATCTTGCAGCCCACAGGTTTTCCACCAGCAAGCTTGCTGAGCTTCTCAAGAAATTCAAAGAAAGACTTTTCTTCTCCAGCTTTATAAAAAGGAAATCGATTTTGAGAAACGAGGTCAATATTCGGGTGAACCCCTCTTATCTCTGCAATAATCGGTGTGTTTTTAGCAGCTTTTAGGATCCCCCCAGTTTGCTTAGCTCCTTGGGCGAGCTTGATTTCTATCGCTCTGACGAAGCTAGAGATTTTTTGGAAACGATCAAAATCAAATTCAAATGCTCCATCTGTTGTTTTCTTTCTTAGTCCATACAGGCCAGAACCCACTTGGAAGATAATGTGTCCATAGTCATCAGTGAGCTCTTCTGGCTTAGGGAAGGCATCAATCGGCGCATCCCAGTCGATCGTATAAAAAAGAAAGTTTTTCTCGTCAAAAAGATAAAGCTCTCGCATATTATACTTCTTTCCATCCACTTTTTGCTTGGGGATGCTCATCCATCCAAAAAAATCGATCAAATAATTCTTCAGACGTTTGCCTGGGCTGAGTGTATAAAGCAGTTTCCAGGCTGTGGGGATTTTCACAGACTTCATCCATTTGTGTTTTTTGCTGAACTTCACTCTCGGTAGATGATGAATAGAAAGAGCTCCTTCCCCAGTATTGAATGGAGCTTTCTCATCGGCACATGCCGCTGCCATAGCTTGAGTAGCTTCAAGGCCGATAGATCCTAGGCTCATCGCAGATCGGTAAAAAAAGCTGTTAAATCTCATCGGGTATTTTCTTTTTTCCCCAATCACTGGATATTCGGGATCGACTTCATCTTCATTGAGTGGGTTTGGGGAGTGGACCATTTGGTGATGTCCATCATGAAGGTGTTGAGTGGTGTCAAATTTATCAAAAGAAAAATACCCGGTTTTTCCTTCTGAAACTGATAGAATCCAATCAATGATGATTCTCGGAGCCCATGCATTATCATCTCCGAAATACTGCCGAAAGAAGGGTCGTAGTTCATGAAAGACATAACGCATCCGCCCAAGCAGTGGGAAGTTCGCCATGACCAAGTTTTTCCGCTGAAAGAAGCGGTCATATATAACGATGACAACAATCAGTGTTAGTGCTCCTGCAAGGATGACACCCAGGACAAGGAAGAAAGTATGCATAATAAGTCTAAGGAAGTAACAAAACAATCTTAGCTCACTCCTGAAAAGAGGCAATCAAACAAAAAGACCCCTACCCTGCCCCCTAGTCCGTATTTTTGCTTTCCTGCTCGCTCATAATCCTTATGACTTCTGGATACCACTTTTTTTCTAAGTCTTGGACTCTCTCTTTAAGGCTTTCGGCAGTATCATTTTCTTCTACAGAAAGGCTTTTCTGCAAGATAATTTCCCCAGTATCTACACCTTCATCGACGTAATGAATGGTCATTCCGGTCTCTTTTTCCTGATTATCAAGCACTTCCTGGTGCACGTTTAGGTCCATTCCTGGGTATTTTGGCAATAATGAGGGGTGGATGTTGAGGATTTTCTTCGGCCATTGTTTTACAAACCAAGCAGAAAGGATTCGCATCCACCCAACAAGTACGATCAAATCTATTTTGTAAGACTCGCAGGCAGCTTGGATTTCCAGATCATAGTCCTCTCGAGACTTTTTTTCTCCATTTTCATCAAAAACATCAATAAAAATCAGCGGAATATTGGCTTTTTGAGCCTTTTTTACTGCTCCACAGTCTTTTTTGTTCACTAAAACGAAAGAAATCTTCACGTTTTCAAGTTTTCCAGCTTCTTTTTCGGTAATTATTGCTTGAAGGTCAGTTCCATTGGTAGAAGCAAAAACAGCAATATTCATGCGTATTTGGGTGATATAGCTTCATTCTAGGCAATATACTGAGAATGAGCAAGAAGAGAGTGGGAAGTTGATAGTCAAAGATCTAGGCAGAGATTGCTTCTCGACTCTCGACTCTGGACCAAATGTAATCTTTAATTTAAGTTTTGTATTAAGTATTAATTGACAAAAAGTCAAATAAGGTGTAGTATGCTCGTCGAGTCTAATCATAAGCCATTTATATGAAGTCCGTTTTACAGCGTATAGTAGCCATTTTCGCCGGTGTAGCAGCTGCTACTATGTTGATGACAGTTGCAGCTTTTGCAGCCTATGTCTCTCCAGATTTCGTTCCCGACAATGCCGCTGAGTGGGCCTTCCAAAAAGGAGACTGGATCATTGCAAATGTCGAAGACAATACCCTCCAATTCGTCCGAGAAGACCATTCTGATCTTTCTCGAAAAGTTGAGATCGGGTCTGGGATTAATAATGGAAAGAAGATGAATTATCTGGGGATGCTTTACGATCCTGCGACTCCGATTGAGATTTGGGAGGCTTTGGAGGAAACTCAACAACAATGGCCGGCGGTATTTGGTTCAAAAGAATCTCACGAGCAGCTCTTTTTTAGACTTTTCAGAGTAAGGGGAGATCAACGAATTTATTCACATTACGGGATCCATACCACGCCTGAGATTGAGACCATTATTTTTGAGCAAGGTGGTTTCGGGAGCTGGGGTTGTCTTCTTACGAGATACGACCTTCTGAAGGACATCCAAGACCTCTATGAGCTCAACGAAGGTTCTATCAAGGTTGTTACCACCAAACAAGAGCCACACGAGGTTGTAGCCCTGCTTGAGGCCTTCTAGGCACTCCAAAGTAAGCTAAAGCGAGGATTTATCCTCGCTTTTTTTATGCATAATAAGCAGCCTCACGAACCAGGGGGTCGCGAGGCTATCGGCTAGACATGTACGTACTCGGGGGGCAGTACTCCGCCGGACATTTCCGGCTCTTCTACATCTGGCCAATGAATATAGGGGTCCAAATTCCCCTCCTTTCATTCATTGTTGTGTGCCTTCGACCATCGAAAGCCGGCCCAGTATAATGCCTTTTTGCTGATCATCAAGACAAAAAACAGATCCCTCTTCGAAGGGGTCAGGCTTCATCCTCCCCATCCTCTCAATCCTCTCAATCCTCTCAATCCTCTCAATCCTCTCAATCCTCTCAA
>CAYGQA010000012.1:34702-49162 GCA_964352145.1 uncultured Candidatus Peribacteria bacterium | reverse complement strand
TCCGGCGGTTCCAACATTATACCGCTCAGATTCAACGGATCACGCCGCAAACGTTAGGTGCCATTATTGCCGTGTTATAATCAAGACATGTCAAAAACTTTGCTTATAATAATTTCGGGACCGCCTTGCAGCGGTAAAACAACCTTAGGCCAGAGGATCGCTGAAGAATTTCGCCTACCTATAATCTCAAAAGACGACATCAAGGAATCTCTCTTCGACAGACTCGGAGTGAAAGATCGTGAGTGGTCAAAAAAACTCGGAATAGCCAGTTACGATATACTCTACGATCTAGCCACTTCACTCCTCAAAGCTAAAAGGCCTTTCATACTAGAAAGCAACTTCAAAGCAGAAGTCGACACCGAGAAATTCCTTGATTTGAAGAATAAGCACGACTTCCTCCCCTTTCAAATCCAGTGTAAAACCAACGGCGAAATTCTCTTTGAGCGATTCAAAGAAAGATCTGAGTCTGGAGATCGACACCCTGGTCACGTAGATCATCTAAACTATGAAGAATTCAAAGACGTACTCCTAAAAGGAGCACACGATCCTCTGGAAATTGGAGGCAAAGTTTTTGACATCGATACAACAGAGTTTCAAAGCATCGATTATAAATCGCTGTTTGAAGAAATTAATACGGCAATCAACAGCACCTAACAGGCGCCTATCCCACATATCGCACTGGTTCAACAATTATACCAGTACGATTCGTCGGATCAGGCGCCAAACGATATGTGACATCAAAATTTCAATATTTCCGTAAAAAATGGTATAATTAAAAGAATTCTGCTAATAACTACAAACAAAAATGAGTGAAGTTCCAGATTATCCACCACCTTTCGAACCAGAATCAGTGGGGCCGATAAAACAACGAGTTGGAAAAATCTACGAAATGGATGCCGATATGGCAGCAGCCTTTCATATAAGCAATACGGAAGAGGAATTAGGGGAGCTTATAGGTGCCGCATATCGTCTTAACATTGGACAAAGTGAAATCGTTGATCTTGGCCCAAAAGGAAGATTTGAAGTTAAGAGGGAAATTAACCATGCAGGAGGTGGTTATGAAACTCAATTCGTAGTTACCAAATTGAGCTAAAGGGAAATATTGAAACATTGACATCACATATCAGGCGCCTATCCTACATACTTCATGCTAAGTATCAATTTTAGCATTTCAGTTCGTCGGATCAGGCGCCAAACGTTGTGCGTCATTTATCCCTCCTCTAAGATAGAAGCATGAAAACAAGCTATAGAAAATTCAAAACCTCGGACTACAAAACCATTAGTCAAATGATGCATAACCTGTATCAAGAAGATCCTGGTGGAAAAGCAATGACAAACGAAAAAGCCTCAAACACCTTCAAATCACTGTCAAATCACCCAGATCGTGGAACTATAATGGTGATTGAAAATAATGAAGAAGTCATCGGCTATGCAATCTTGATCAACTTCTGGAGTAACGAGTTTGGCGGAAACATCGTTGATATTGACGAATTCTATATTAAACCAGAATTTCGATCCCAAGGAATTGGGTCTAATTTCATCAAACACCTAGCAAGTACTCATTTCGCCAATGCTACATACCTTCAACTTGAGGTTACTCCAGAAAATTCAAAAGCGAGAAAACTCTATGAAAGCCTCGGTTTTGAAAGACATAAAAATGACACTTATAACTTAAAACTAAAACAGTCGGGATAAACATCATACAACAGGCTCATATCCAACATATCCGGTGATCCAATAATTATATCACTGGGATTCATCGGATAACCGCCGGGACGTTATAAGTAAATACTGGAAAGAGCTTCCCTTCTCTAGAAACTCTAAAATTGACTTATTGTACATAAGTAATATAATAACAGCACTTTACAAACTCATTATCCAATATGGAAGAAGACAGTATTAATAATCCAGAATTTATAGAAGATCAGCCAAATAATACTGATTCAAAAACAGATGAAGTTATAAGTGGTATAAAAAGATATCAAAAGGATAGATTAGAACGCATGTTTCCTTACCTCTCAGAGGATGAAGTAAAGGTCTTAGTAGGAAAATCTAAGATGTATGTATCAAAAATATTCCGCGCAAACCCTCCAGGATATTTTTGTGATTAGCTTCTTCAAATAAACACGAAAACAAGCTCACGAAAACCCTAACCCTTCTTCTCCTTCGCCCGCTTCGCCGCACGCTTCTCCTTCAAAGTCTTCGTTGCAACCTTCTTGACGTCCTTCTTGATATCTTTTCCTTTTCCCATGAGAGATAAATAAACGAAATATAAATCAACAATAGTTCAGAAAGAAAGGATATCCTAAACATGCCAATTGCAAAGTCAAAATCATGACTTAGAAATACTTCAAAAGAAGGAGAAGCATTCTATAATACAAGCTACTACTCAGCTGTTTCATCTGCAAACTTCAAACATTTCGCTTCTTGCATGAGCTCTTCCGAACAAAATTTTCGAGTACAAGCTCCCATTTTCCCCTCCATAACTCTACAGTTGTTACAGCCATCAAACCAAGACTCACAGTTATCTGGGATAGGATTTTCAGCGACGACTGCTGTCTTACTCAACTCTTCTAGCAATTCATAAGAATACATGGAAGCATCCGCAGGAATCTTACTCGGATCATCTGTACCAAAAGCGAGTTGCTTCTCAACAGTAAGCTCATATTCAAAACCTGGCTCAAAATCAAAACCTTCGATACTATTGTAGAAAAATTCACCATTGACTACGAGACACTTCATCGGTGCCACACCGACACAATCCTGCCGTTCTGATTCGATAAAAAAAGTTTCTACTGTTGAAGCCTCAGTCTCCATAAGCTCTGAGTTTTCAGGAGTCGTTTGGCAAGCCGTCAAAAAAGTAAGTCCAAGGGACAAAAATCCCAATAAAAATGCTGTTGATTTCATAATCAAAAAGTAAGGAATACAAACATCATATACCAATAGCTCCTGTTTCAAAAAATGTTATTATGAGAGTAAAGAGTTCATCAAAAAAAATCATGGAAAACACAAAAATATTCAGCATGCCTTTTGCCAAAGTTTATCCACTCTATATCCAAAAAGCAGAAAAAAAAGGCCGAAAAAAAGCAGAGGTAGATGAGATCATTTGCTGGTTAACCGGCTACAGTCCAAAAAAACTACAAAGCCAAATAGAGAAAGCAGTCGATTTTGAAAATTTCTTTGCAAAAGCACCGAAAATGAACCCTAATGCGTCAAAAATCACTGGACTCATCTGTGGATACCGAGTAGAAGACATCGAAGACCCTCTTATGAAGAAAATTCGTTACATGGATAAGTTGATCGACGAACTAGCCAAAGGAAGAGCTATGGAAAAAATTTTACGACAATAATACAAACCTATGGCTGATAAAGAAATCTCCATCAGCACACTACACGATATCCCAGATGATATCGAAGCAGTCCTCAAAGCCAAGCCAGAGATCCTGGAAAAATGGAATAGCCTCACTCCCCTAGCCCGAAACGAATGGATCTGTTGGACGACTATCGTGAAAAAAGAAGAGACTCGTAAGGATCATGTGAAGCGTCTCCAAGAAGACCTCTTAAAAGGAAAACGCAGACCATGCTGCTGGCCTGGATGTCCTCATCGCAAGCCCAATGCCAAAAAATGGTTTACTAAAAAATAAGCCCAGAAAAAATTCTCTAGAATCCATGATAGGATAAAAAACATCATCCTTTTTCATCTCCCTATGACCTGGAAAGACACTCTCAGAAACATCCTCTCTCCTCATATGAAGAAAGAAAAAATAGAAGACATCTTCAAGGATATCGACGACAGCATCCTACAAAGCACTTTCCAAAGGAACGCTAAAATCCCTCCACTATCTGGCCGAGGCTACCCAATCCCAGCAGGTATATCATCATACTGGCTCAAGTTTTTACAGTTTTTTCCCGAACAAAAAAAACTCCTGATCTATAGTCTCGATGAAAAAGGAGGGATAGGTCCGAATACCGACATCTTCCCTATCACAGAACAAGATCTAGAAAAGCTTGATGCTGTAGATGATTGGCCAGTGTTTTCAAGCAATTACTTTGTTCGCATCTCAGAGGCTCCTTTCATGAAGGACATCCTAAAAGACATACAAGAAAAACAATAGATTGAATCTCTTGACCCTTAGCCTTTTCGTCCCTTGGCCCTTCTTCCATTTATGGAAGCTTCGCATCGATCATCCCACAACCAATCACCACCTCAACTTTTTGAGAACGAAGCCAGTCAACGAGTGGTTGCATCCCAAGAGCATCAGCAGCCATATGGTTCGTAATGATACTGTTCATATGATGTTTATTCGCTTCATCACGATGAGCCTTACTCTTGTGCATAGCGATCGTCGTACCGATATGAGCATTACGACTCAAGTACTTCAAAATCGCTGCTGAACCATCCGTCCCACCGGTATAGCCTTCTACGAAAACCTTCCCAGCCCAGGCATCAGGAGAACCTGTCTGCACCGATACTGGCTCAGAATAGAGCTCAGCCGCCTTTTTAAAATGTGGAATTTTTTCAAGAGCCTCTACCACATCTTTGACCTTCCGAGGCTTCAATGTCTTTACGATCTTCGAAACCACTGTGTAAGCAAAGTTATCAGCAATGGTGTGAGCACAGAGCATCGGTATATCGAGGAGCTCTGCAGCACTCTTAGCTCGGTGAAGGTTGTCACTGTGCACACTCTTTACCACATCCCCTATTCTTTCCTTCAAAGTCCCCGAAGTAAGGTTCGGTGGCACTCCAGCTTCCTTCATCGTTGCCACTTGGATATCCTCCATCACTCCTGCAAGACCTTCAAGAGCATGACTCTCTGGATGATGTGCCAAAGCCAAATCGATCGGAGCCTTTCCTTCAGCAACTCTTTTCATATTAAGAGCCGAAATAAGGGCTAACTCTTGTGTCTCTACATCAATCCCTACATATACCACATTCACTTTTTTCTTCAAATCTCCATGGATCACTCGAGTATCATCGTAAGGATTCCAATCCCAATCTGCATGGATTTTTTGTTGAGCCTTATTCAGTTTCTTAAGTTTCTCTTTCTTCTCTTTCATGTAAGCCGCCAAATCTTCTTTTGAACGAGGATCATGTTTCTTTCCTATTTCAACTGCATACTTGTAGATTTCGCCAATTGTAACTGCCATGTGTATGAATGATAAATAATGAATAGTGAACAATGGATAAAAAAACTCTTTCCATAATTCAAAATTAGGATAACTGATAAAGACTCAACCCTAAACCAAAAAAGCAAGGAGGAGAATATGACAGATTGTTTAAGGTAAAGTAAGATAAGCAAGCAATAAATCATATGTCGAGAGTCTAGGGTCGAGAGAAGAAAACTAGACTCTAGACCAAATATCTCTCCTTAAGCTCCTCATTATGCTCTACAAATTAAGCACCAAATCCGACGCATCACTCCCTACTGTCATAGCCGTCTTATCGGATAAAAAAACATCCATCAAAACACTGGGAAAATCAAAGGATGAACTCTTAAAAGTGCATCTGAAGAAAAAAACATTCACTGGAGAGGCTGGGAAAAATATCGGCACGCATATCAGCAGCAGCACTCGCATCCAACACATCATGCTTTTTGGCGCTGGCAAGAGCACCGATATCAATGAGAAATCCGTCAGAAATATAGCAGCTCAAATCATAAAAGCAGCGATGAACTGGGAAGAAAAAAGTATCGCTATCATTATCCCTGAGGCTTTCCAAAAGCATCTCCAAGCATTCACTGAAGGGCTTGGTATGGGACAATACAACCCTGCTGTCTTTAAAACAGGTAAAGAAGCAGAAAAACGACAAAAAAAACGCATTAAAAATATCCATTTAATCTCTGAAAAATGGACAAAAGATCATGAAGAAGCTCTTGAAAAAGGAAACGACATAGCCGAAGTCGTAAACTACACGAGAAACATCGTCAACTGCGGTCCAAAACAACTGAGCACCAATCAGTTTGTGAAAGAAATCAAAGAAGTCGCCAAGACCTTCAAATACAAGATCACCGACCTCAACAAAAAACAGCTTACAAAACTCAAAATGGGAGGGATTTTAGCAGTAAATAGAGCCTCTGAAGAACCAGCTCACATGATGATCCTCGAGCACAACGCAGACCTAAAAGAAGACCCAATTGTCATTTGTGGGAAAGGAATCATCTTCGATACCGGAGGAATTAGCCTCAAACCACCAACACACATGCACGAAATGCAACTCGATATGGCTGGAGCAGCGGTGGTTCTTGGTGTTTTCAAACTCCTGAAAAAACTCAAAATAAAAAGACGTGTCATAGGTGTGATGCCGATCACAGACAACGCCATTGGAAACAATGCCTATCGACCTTCGGAGATCGTCACGACATACTCTGGTCAAACCGTAGAAGTCATGAACACCGATGCAGAAGGGCGTATGATCCTTTCTGATGCACTGACATACAGCGACGAACAATTTAAGCCAAGGTATCTCCTCGACCTCGCTACCCTCACAGGAGCCTGCATGGTAGCTCTTGGCTTCCGCACAGCAGGTGTCTTTGGAAACGATGAAACACTCATCGAAAAAATCAAAAAATCAGCAGATAACACCGATGAACCGGTATGCAATCTCCCCATAACGGACGTCGATGAAAAAGCCATGAAAGGAAAAATAGCCGACCTCGCAAACATCGCTGGGGATCATGGATATGCTGGCTCTTCTCGAGCAGCTGCCTTCCTAAAAAACTTCGTCAGGAAATCTAAATGGGCTCACATAGACCTTGCTGGTCCTGCATTTACCAAAAATCCAAAACCTTACGAGACAAATATGGGGACTGGATATGGAGTGAGAATGATGATCGATTTCTTGGAGCAGTTGGACTAAAGAATTATCGAATTATCTGAATTTTATCAGCTATATAAGAAGGTTTTTCTTTAAGATCTTTAGGGTCTTTACGATCCTTTTCAATAATTCCATTTTTCATCATCCATCGTCCATTCTTCATCTTTCATCCCTAAGAACCCCCACTACCCCCTCCACACATTTTTCCCAAGAAAAGAGATCCAAACGCTTTGAAGCATCTCGTACTCTTTGCTCGCGCAATGTATGATTTCCAAGAAGACGACGAAGCCCCTGAGCAATAGAATCCACATCCAGAGCATCACAATATTCAGCTGAACTTCCACCTATTTCTTCAGTAGCCGAACCTTTTGATGTCAGCACCGGAACTCCAACAGAAAAAGCCTCTAAAATAGGAATCCCAAAACCTTCAGACAAGCTGGGATAAGCAAAAATATGTGCAGATTTCATCAATGATCTCACTAAAATGGGATCTAAATACCCTGCTAAAATAATCCGCTCCTTCACTAAAGAGTCTTCGAGGTAGGCTTTAATCAAATCAGCACCATATCCATCTGGACCGACTAAGACGAGTTTCAAGTTCGGGTATTCCTCAGCCAATTTTTCAAAAGCCTGGACAAGTCGCTTCTGATTTTTCCTCTCCTCAAGTCTTCCCACAGAAAGAATATACTCTCCTTTCACAATATTCTCTCCCTTTGCTAATTGTGATATACTCATTGATAATTCCATAGTGATGGAATCGAATCCATTCCAAACCACTTCAACCCGCTCCTCTTTAAATCCTCGCTCCATCAGCTGCTGCTTCACAATCTTAGAAACTGAAATAATTTGAGTCTTCTTCCGCTTCGCTTGCCATAAGGCAAAACGCTGCAAAAATCGCTGCTTCCAAGTATATGCTTTAGGAATAAGGAGAGATTCTATCCCATGAACAGTCAAAACAGTCTGCTGAGGACACATCAAAGGCAGCATATGTGAAGGCACAAAAAGCTTATCCACCGGTCGCCGCATCATCTCCCAAGACAGCCAAAAAAAAGTCCATAAGCTTTGTTTTTCGATCAATACAGGCTTAATTTCAAGATTTTTCCAGTTCCCAGCAAGGTCCAAAAGAGCTTCCAACTGAGGAGCATTTTTGACATAACAACGAATCTCTTCATACCCCAATCGATCAGCCTGCCCAAGCAGTCCCTCAATTATTCGATCTGTATACAACTCAACTCCTGTTGGCTGCACAGCCGCCATTCGTGAGCAATCAATCCCTAAAATCATGTGTAAGCTTAATCTTTAGTTAATCTACTGAGTCTATAGTAGAGGTATTCAGTATTATTTAAAATTCCAAATGACAAAGTCGAAATGCGAAACAAATTCTCAAGAATTTTCAGTTTTCAATTTTTAATTTTCATTCAATAAACAAGCAACAATGAACAAATATGACCTTGAAGAAAGAACCACTATTTTCTCAGAAAACATTATCAGTTTATCCAAGCAAATATATAAATCAGAAATCAGCAAACCATTAATAAACCAACTTTTAAGATCAGCTACCAGCGTGGGAGCAAACTATTGTGAAGCTAATGGAGCCAGTTCAAAAAAAGATTTTCGCCACAAAATATCGCTTTGTAAAAAAGAAATCCAAGAAAGTAAATATTGGTTAAGGCTTTTAAAGAATTATGACAAAAAATTTATAAATGAAATATCAAAACTCTGGGAAGAAGCCCAGGAATTAACACTCATCTTCCAAAAAATCTTCACAACTGTCTCTAAGAAAAGTGATCATTGATAATTAATAATTGAAATTTGATTGAAAATTAAAAATTGAAAATTTACACCTCCCTCCTAAATCTCATCTTCCCTAAACACTGTCTTTCTTGCAGAAGAAAAAATAGCAATCTCTGCAGTTATTGTGCTTCCTTAATCATCAGCAACAAAACTCAACATTGCTACAGATGCGCTAAAACCTCTCTACACGGTAAAACTTGCGATCTCCATTTCGAAAAAGAATCACACAGTACTCTTGATGGACTCTTGATAGCAGCTCACTACAACGGAAACCAAATACTAAAAAAAGCTATCAAAATAATGAAATATAAAAGTATCCATGAAGACATCGATGAACATTTAGGCATCCTTTTAGCAAAAACACTCACTCCATTTTTAAACTCAAGAGCTTCAAAATTCATCCTCATCCCTGTCCCACTCCACGAAGAAAGATTCAAGGAAAGAGGATTCAACCAATCTGAATTATTGATCAAAAAATGTATACAAAAAATAAAACAAGAACACTACCCACTACTCACTAGCAACTACGAACTTTTAAAAAGAACCAAAAACACCCTTCAACAAGCGTCTACAAAATCTCGCCAAGAAAGATTTAAGAATCTCAAAAACGCCTTCCACATATCCGACATTATAGACCCTTCTGCAACATATATCCTCATCGACGACGTCCTTAGCACCGGAACAACCCTTGAAAAATGCTGTAAGACACTAAAGAAGGCCAGAGCTAAAACAGTTTGGGGATTGGTTTTGGGGAGCAATAAATAATCTTAGATCATTCAAAAAACAAATACCAACAACGAAATACGAAACAAATATCAAAGACCAAATATCAATCTAAATCCACAAAGTTGGTTTTTGAAATTTTGGAATTTGTTTCGCATTTCGAATTTGTCTTTTGGAATTTGAGCTGAGTCTACGTCAGCATCGCCAGCAAAACCCCTTCCACTCTTGATTGAACATCTCCTTCAGGTAATTCAAAGTCCCTACCTGTGATTCTTTCATAAGTCTCGATATACCTCAAAGCAACCTCTGTCCGAAATTCATCAGGCATCTCAGGAAGAGTCTCGTCATTGTAAGGATCACATCGATCACGGAACCACAAACGGAGAAACTCTTTATCAAAATTATCAGGCTCTTGACCAGCAGCGATTTTTTCTTCAAAAGTATCAGCCTTCCAATACCTCGATGAATCTGAAGTATGGATCTCATCAATAAGCACTAAGCTTCCCTCTTGATCAAGACCAAACTCATACTTCGTATCAACCAAAATCAATCCTCCTTTCTTAGCCAATTCTTGTCCACGAGCAAACAAAGCATGGGTAACCGACACCATTTGTTCCCAAATCTCTGGATCAACAATCCCAGAATCTTTTACCGTGAAAAAATCAATATTTTCATCATGCACATCAGATTTTGTCGTAGGCGTAATCAAAGCTTCTGAAAAAGGGTCATTCTTCTTCATCCCATTAGGCAACTGATGACCACAATAGATCCGTTCCCCTTTTTCATAAGCAGTCCAAGAAGCCGTACCGGTAGAACCGGTCAAATAACCACGAATAACCATTTCAATAGGAATTGGTGACACATTTTGCCCGATCACAACATTCGGATCCGGCACTTCAAGAACATGGTTTTTAACAATATCAGCTGTTTTCTCAAACCACCAAGTAGCCAATTGAGTCAGTGCCTGACCTTTTAAAGGGATAAGACCAAGATTACGATCAAAAGCACTCTGTCGATCAGTCGTCACCAACACTCGTTTCCCCTCTTTTGTGATGTAATTATCACGAACTTTACCAATATACACATCGGAAAAACCATCTATATCAGTCCCTTCTAGACAATTATGAAGGAAGGGTTGTATCTGGTCAGCTGTGATCATGATGAAACAAGTTTAAAAAGTATTGGAAGCATAGCAAAAAGCAACACGCATGCAAATCAACAAAAATACTAAGCAACATCATCATATCTTAGCAAGCCCCCCTCCCTCCCCAAAAATCCATTTTTACGCTATAATAAGAGGATATTAAAGGAAAAGAACACAGAAAATTCCTTAAAAAAATAAAAAACAAAACCAAAAATTTTTATGAACTTCCTCGGAGATTTCAGTACAAATCCCGGTGCCACCAGCTTTAATTGGATCATTTTCTTGGTCCTCATCTATATCGGCTGGAAACTTTTCGTATTCTTCTCAAGGATGTTTTATGCCATGTGGCAAAGCAAAAACAAAACCTTTATCAAAGTCATCACCCCAAGAGGTGAATCTAAAAAAGACAAAGAAGAACAAACCGAAAAAGATTTTAAAGAAAAAGTAGCGATAATGGATGGAATCTATCGATCGATCTACGAAATCCAAGAACTCAATTTTTGGAACAGAATACGTACCATCATCTGGAATAATGACTACGCCTCTTTTGAGCTCGTCTACGAGGAAGGAACCATTCACTTCTATATCGTCACGGATAAACGCTATAGCGAACTCATCCAACGTCAAATCATCTCCGTCTATCCAGACGCTGACGTAAGTGAACAAGAAGCATACAAGCTCTTCCCAAAAGGCTACAAAGTAAAGAGTTATTTCATGTACCTCGCTCAACTGACCTTCTACCCGATCCGAACCTACAAAACCATGGCAGGTGATCCATTGAACGAGATGACAAATGTCTTTTCAAAACTTGAAAAAGACGACAAAGCCGCCATTCAAATCCATATCAATCCTCGAGGACGCAAGTGGAACAAAGAAGCTCAAGATATCGCCGGCAGACTGTTTAAAAAACAATCCATCGGGCTGTATTACACCCTCAAAAAGATTCCACTCGTTGGTCTCTTTGCATCAATCTTCGGAGGAATTTTTAACATCGTCGTACAAGGACAAGCTCCGACAAACGCCCCTGGAGCTGGGTCTGGAGACAGCTATGTCCGGATGATCGGAGCAGAAGAAGAGGTGCTCAAACAAATGGGGGAAAAATCTCATCAAGAGGGATTCGATACGACTATTCGCATCGTTGCTTCAGCACCCACTAAAACTCGCGCTGAACAGATCTGTGATTCGATCGTACTGGGTTTCAATGTCTTCAGTAACCAAGGATCAAACTGGTTTCAAAACCGAAGAATAATCCCCATCGACAGTATCAATAATTTCATACTCTTGATGAACTTCAAGATGCGCCTAGGAGCATATGGTGAAAAACGATCAATACTCGTCCCAGAAGAACTCAGCTCGCTCTACCATATCCCAACGAGTAAATATAACTTCACTCCAATCATCAAATGGCTGGACTATAAACTCCTCCCCCCTCCTACAAATGTACCAACTGAAGGAGTACTGATCGGAAACAATATCTATCAAAACAAAAAAACTCCGATCTACATACTCCCGAAAGATCGGACTCGACACATGTATATCATTGGTAAATCTGGTTCTGGTAAATCGGTGCTTCTGAACTACATGGCACGACAAGATATCCAAAATGGAGCGGGTTGTTGTGTCATAGATCCTCATGGAGACCTGATCGAAGACTGTCTGAAATACATCCCAAAAGAACGGGTAAAAGACACCATTCACTTCAATCCAGCAGATCAAGAACGGCCAATGGGACTCAACATCCTCCAAGCAGATAATCCTGCACAAATGGATATGGTCTCTTCTCAAGCGACTGAGATCTTCATCAAGCTTTTTGGTGACGAAATCTTCGGACCTCGTATCCAGCATTACTTCCGAAATGCCTGTCTGACCCTCATGGAAGATAAAGATGAAGGAGCCACACTCATCGATGTCCCACGAATGTTTGTCGATGAGGAGTTTATGAAATACAAGGTCTCAAAAGTCACCAATCCAGTCGTGAAATCCTTCTGGGAACATGAATACGCCAATACCGGTGAACGAGAAAAACAAGAAATGATCCCTTATTTTAGTTCAAAATTTGGTCCCTTCATCACGAATACCATCATGAGGAACACTATCGGACAACCAAAATCAGCCTTCAACTTTCGTCAAGCGATGGACGAAGGGAAGATCCTCATGATCAACCTTTCTAAAGGAAAGATGGGAGATCTCAATACCCAACTGCTTGGACTGATCTGCGTAGCTCAACTCCAAATGGCAGCCATGGGTCGTGTCGACACGCCCGAAGAAGATCGGAAACCTTTCTACCTATACGTGGATGAGTTCCAAAACTTCGCCACTGATAGCTTCTGTAGCATCCTCTCTGAGGCTCGTAAGTATAAGCTAGGACTGGTGATGGCTCATCAATACATCGGCCAACTGACGGTCAGTAAGTTTGGGAAAACCAGTACCGCTATCCGAGATGCGATCTTCGGTAATGCCGGGACACTCGTCTCTTTCAAGATCGGTGCTGAAGATGGAGAATACATGGCTAAAGAATTCGCTCCAGTACTCTCCGAGCAAGATGTGATCAATATCTCCAACTACAAAGCCTACTGTAAGATGAGTATCAACTCAGCTCCTTCCAGACCTTTCAGTCTTGAAACCATCTACGATACTTCACAGGAAAACGATAAAGGTGCTCAAATCATCAAAGAATACTGTCGGCTTAAATATGGAAGGAAGCGTGTTTTTGTCGATCAAGAGATTGAGTCGAGGATTGGGATCACTTAAAGAGAAATCCCAAATATCAAAAATGAAATGCGAAACAAACATCAATAAAGAAACCCCAAAGATATGATTGGAAGTCATTTTGATATTTGAAATTTTGGAACTTGTTTCAGATTTCGAATGTGTAATTTGATATTTCCAAATAATGGTCTACCGCTTCGCCCTTCTCCTCTCGGAGATAGGGCGAAGCGGTGATGACCTCGCTGATGATGTCCTTTCAGTGCTCATCGCAAGAACCCAGAGGGTCCTTAGACTTAGGCTTAGGCTTCTTGGGCTGCTGCGGCTTCTTCTTACGAGCAGCTGCCTCACGCTTCTGGCGAAGCGCATCAATCTCTTCACGAAGGTGAAGCTCTCGAACCCTGTCAAGAGCAGCTTCACGTCGTCTGAGCTCTTCAGCTTCAGACGAACTCGGCGAGCTCTTGGCTTTAGCTGGAGCTGTTTTTTGTCGACGGACTACGAAAGCAGCCCTCTCCACCTCAAGCTTTTGAAGAGCCTCTTTAAGACGCTTCTCAAGCCGATCAGCTCGTCGAGCCTGAGCCTTTCCTTCGACTTTTATCTGACTCACCACAGCTGAGAGCTGCGCTGAGCTCACAACAGCCGTACTCGATGCCAGCGGAGCCGGACGAGTCTTCTTGGTGGACTCAGTCTTCTTCACCGGCTTCTCAGCCGGCTTTTCTTTATCAGCAAAGACGAAGACTTCCTTGAGTTTCCTCAAATCGATCTTCCCCTCATACTGAGCCCATCCAATGAGAGCCGCAATCGCGGCCACAGCGGTCGGCACTTTCCAGCGCCGGGTCGGGGTTCCAGCTTCAGGCATAAAGCCCTCCTTTAGAAAAATGAACCGGCTAAGCTCAACACAATAAATCCCTACACACCAAGTGCACGCAGAGAAGCCTGAAAAGACACCAAAAATCAGAGCCTTTTCAGGCTCCTCTGCAAAGTTTTTACATCATCATCGAGATCCCTTCGGATCACAGAAGTAATCCTGCAGCCAGAAAACGCTATTAGAGCCATTTTCTAGCTGCAGAATCACTTCTTTCGAAAATCCGAGACATCAAAGAACAGAGGGTTATTATAACTTATGTAGTCAAAAAAGCAAGTACAACGGCGCTACGAGACGAATATCAGAAGAGGTCATAATTTTCAGTTTTTAATTTTCATTCAAATAACAAATATCAAATCTGAAATGCAAAACAAAAACCAAATTTCAAATCTCCAAACTCTCAAAAAATACTGC
>CAYGQA010000012.1:16842-34602 GCA_964352145.1 uncultured Candidatus Peribacteria bacterium | reverse complement strand
TGAAATGCAAAACAAAAACCAAATTTCAAATCTCCAAACTCTCAAAAAATACTGCTTCAATCTTCCGGCATCTAGCCTCCAGCTCTCTCCCTACTCAAAACCCCTCAATCTCTTCCTCTGCACCCTCCAATCAGGCATTTTTTCAGAAACCACATCCCAAAATAAATCCGAATGATTCGCATGTCTCAGATGTGCCAACTCATGCACACAGACATAATCTAACAACTTCGGATCCATGAAAAGCAACTTCACAGAAAGCATGATAATCCCTCGCTGCTTCTCACAACTCCCCCACCTCGTCATCACCTGCTTCAGCTTCAAAACAGAAAACTCCTCATGAATCCAGCCCTGCCTAAGCTCATTCATACGATCCACCAAAACACCCACCTGATCCTTCGCCAAAAAAGTCCACAGACACTTCTCTGCATCATCGACATCAAACTCTCGATCAATAGGCCACAACACATTTACAACAGATCCAATCTTTTGGACCTTGGCCCTTTTCCCTTGGACCTTACGAAGCTTCACCTCATACTCCACCCCCGTACTCATCCGCAACACTCCGGGATACACCCCTACCCTTTCCTTAAATCTTAATATTCCTCCTAAATCTCCTTCCTTAGGCTCCTTAAGATCTTTAAGATCCTTAAGCTCATTACGATCCTCATTCTCCTCACTTGGCCCTTGTCCCTTATCACTTGAAACTTTTTCAAACACCCCTCTCAAACTCACCAATTCCCTCGTATCCCCCAATCTCCCCCAAGCTTCCATCATCTTCTCAGTCAATTCCTCGACATGCTTCGCTTGCTCTCCCCTCGAAACAAGATTCGAAATCCTCAAATGAATCTGACCTCCTCGAATACGAGCAGTAGAAGATTTCTGTCGATGATAGGTAATCCGAACTGGTACTTGCTCCATGTTTGACAAATAAGTAGCAAAAGTCTACAACAGATGTAAGAAGTAAAAAATTCCAATTTTCAATTTAGAATTTCCATTCAAGATTCAATACTCAAATTTCATGTATTCGACTCTTTCCCTCTTTAAAAATTGAAAATTAGATAATTCAAAAATTCCTATTTCCCCTCCTTAAGATCTTTAAGATCCTTAGAATCCTTAAGTTCCTTCAAATATGATTATCTCCGACATCACTCTCAAAAAATATCTCGCTGACGGTACTATCATCGTCGACCCTATCGAAGACTACCAAGTCCAACCCGCTTCGATCGACATGAGACTTGGAGACCATTTTTTGACAGTAGATGAACATGCTATGGGTATCATCAGCATGGACGAACCGATCAAATACCGAGACATCAGCCGAGACGAAATCATCATCCCACCGAAGTCATTCATCCTCGCAACGACGATGGAGTACATCAAACTCCCAGACAACATGACAGCTTTCGTCGAAGGTCGCAGCTCTATAGGTCGTATGGGACTCTTCATCCAAAATGCCGGCTGGGTTGACCCAGGATTCGAAGGAGAAATCACCCTAGAAATCTTCAACGCCAACTCACTCCCGATCAAACTCAAAGCTGGACGACGTATCTGCCAACTGGTGTTTGCAGAGATGGACCAAACCACCGACAACCCTTACCGTGGGAAATACCAAGGACAACGAAAAGCACGAGGAAGTGATGTCCGGATGGATAATGAAGTAGGAAAAGAAACTCCTAAAACAGTGTCAGCACAGCTTGACAAAATAAAGATTATAGAGTAAAGTATGCGATGTTAACAGGGCTTGCCCTGCGTGTGTCATATTTATTTTTGGCGAGGCGCAAGGGACTCTGTTAGCAGAGTTCTTTGACGTTTCAGAAACAACAACTAGATCCGGATTTCTCCGGTAGTAAGGACGCCATTATGCGTTCATTTCCTTTTTTCACCGTAGTCTTGAGCATTTTGCTCTGGACCGGAATTGCATCAGCTGATGGTTTCGAGATCAAAAGTTCCGCTGGGGTAGAAAACCTAGAAGCCGAAAATCTCGATATAAAAAGAGTAAGGTTAGATTTTCGCTTCTTACAACAAAAAGACTTTGAAAATCTGAGCAGACCTCTTATTTTCGGGTTCGAGCTAGAAGGGTTTGACCAAGAAGTCACAAATGCTTCCGGTGGCAGAACACAGGCCCAGGAAGCGATGGAAACTGAAACCATAGTCGTAAATGGGATCATTGGCATCTCCATAGGAGATTACGAAAATGGCTTCTTACTACGAATGCTCTTCGCACCTTCAGTCCAACGGACAGAAGCTGTAGAAGACAAGTTTTTCCTTGCAGGCGCTTCCGTAAGCAGCTTAATGGATCTCAGGATAAGTCGAAATGAGTACACTGAAACATGGTTTTATAGCCAAGTGAAAGTGAACGGTCGGCTTGGAACAGACGCTGCTCATGCGAGTGGAAAAATCCGACTTGGTGTAAGGCTAAGTTTAAGAAATTTCCCACTAACAATAGAGCTAGGTAATAGAACCACCTTTTTTGTACAAAACCTAGGAGTGAATTCCGGGTTAGAGCGTTTCCTAACTGAAGTTGACGTAGTAATCCTCAGCGCCGAAGCAAAACTAAAAGTCTGGATCTTTGAGGTCTCAGGTTTTTATAGTCCAGAATTCGCTGGACGCCTTACTGGCCAAAACCAGTTCGGAGTAACCAACAATGGTCCAGGATCAAACTGGGCTGCATACCTAGGAATCGACATAAGCGCGGGCATATTCCCAGGAACTAATGTATTTTCGGATTTAAGAATCCAAAACTAAAAGAACTATTAACAACGCTGCCCCCGGGCAGCGTTGTTCAACATACCCAAATTCAAAAAAATTCCAAAAACAAAACTCGAAACTCGAAACAAAATCCAAATTCAAAAAGCCCTCAGCCATTAGCTATAGGCCATTAGCTTTTTCATTCCATTCCCATCTCTGGCTTCCAGCCTTAAGCTTCAAGCTCCTCCTCCATCCCCAAACTCCAAAATCCCAAACAATATTCCCCCTCTCTCAACTCGTTACTATTTACGAGTTTCTAATGACTAATGCAAAAAGCCATCAGCAATAAGCCCGACCCTAGACTCTCTACCATGACATCCTTAAGATCCTTAGAATCCTTACGCTCCTTAAGATCCTTCCCCTATCCCCACCAACACTTCGTCTCGACTCACCACCAACTGCCCACATCCTCCATCTATCTCCCTCCCCAGACTCTTCCGAATCGTCGAATCAATCCCCTGATCCTTCAACTGCTGCTGAAACTCCTCAGTCCTCGCTTCCGATGCTCGATTATACTTCAGATCCCCTACTTCATTCCAAGGGATCAAGTTCACCTTATAACGATCAATCCCCTTTAAAAACTTCACCAAAGCCTTGATGTCCTCAGGACCATCATTATTGTTTTCCAACATCAAATACTCAAACGTAATATAGTGATTCCTGTTCCCATATTTTTTAATATATCGTCTACACCAATCTTTCAAAGCCTCTATCGAACGCTGCTTTGACACTGGCATGTGCAGCTCACGTTTCGCTTGATCAGCATAGTGCAATGAAATAGCCACTCTTACATCTGGCCACTCTGGATCCTCCAAGATCTTTTCCATTCCCCTTTTCACTCCAACAGTAGAAACTGTGACTTTCGTCTTCCCCAAATCCATATCTTCGACAAAACTCGTCATCGCATCACGTACAGGTTCATAATTATTCAAGGGCTCCCCCATTCCCATCATGACGATATTGCTGAGCCTTCCTTCGATATCTGGATTCTTGTACAAAAAATGTCGCCAAAAACGAACCTGGTCGATGATTTCATCAACAGTCAGATCTCTGATAAATCCCATCGTCCCCGTCGCACAGAAGTCACAAGCCATCGCACAGCCAACCTCAGATGACACACAAGCCGTCCAGTCCTCCTTAGGATTGATCATCAAGACCGATTCGATCTTCTTACCATCCGCAAGCTCAAAGAGTCCCTTGAAGGCTGTATCAGAACGCTGAAGAGAAACCTGCTTCAAAGACGACCAAGGAATCTCTTCTTCTAAATCTTCACGAAGAAATTTTGGAAAGGTAGATACATCAGACCATCCTGAAATCGAAGGATCAAACCAAGCCTGGCGCGCCTGCTTCTGTCGGAAAGAGGGACCTTTGATCTGAGAAAATTTTTCTAGCACAAGAAAGAATCAAAAAATGCTTATAAGAAAGCCATTTTAACCTAATAAAGAGACTTTAACAAGCCTAACAAACGATCACGAGTCTTCTCATAAAGGCTGCTTCGGGTTTCCCAAGTATTTGGAAAGTTTTGCCTCGTATATCGATAATACTCTTTTAGAATTTCCTGTAAAAAATTTTCACGACCCAGCAGCAAATACTCAGGAACTTCTAAGCTAAGATCAAAAGAATCACCTACCTTCTTTTTTATAGGGTTCACATAGACTGAAGCATGGAAAACTGAACTAAAGTGAAGCTCTAAATCATTAGCAGAAAAAGGAATATTATGTACATTCGGCAAAGCTAAAAAATCAAAGCAAACACGTTTTTCAGCGCTCTCAAAAACATCATGAGAATCAGGTACAGGAGAAAGAGACATATTTTTTTAAAAAAAGCCCAAGCATGCTATCATGATAGACAAGACAAAAAAACTGAGGAACTATTCATAAGTCCTCCTAAAACTCCTAGCCCTTCTCTTTTGAAAAAGAGAGGGAAACGAGCCCTAGCGAGTGGGTGAGATTATTTTCTAAACAAGCTTCTTGCCCCTAAATTCAACAATCTAAAAAAACCTCTAAAAAAAATCAAAAAAATGTTATCCTAACTTCTCTTCACCTTCTCTATGGATCAGCTCTTCATCATCCAAATCCTCTCCGCATTTCTCATCGGTGGGCTCTTTGTGGCGGTCCTTTCTATCATGGCAGAAAGAGCTCCCAGCAATCTCGCCGGCCTCATCCTCATGTTTCCGAGTACCTTGACCATCAGCCTCTTCTTCATCGGCCTCAGCCTCTCTCCAGCAGCTGTCGCAGATATCATCCCCGTCACTCCCATCACCCTCGGAATAGCACAGCTCTTCACCGTGATCTACATCTGGACCAGTCGGAAGCTAGGCAAGAAATCCTACTCTCTCTTCATCTCCACACTCGTAGCAAGTCTCAGCTTCATCATCATGGCGAGCCCCTTAGCCTTCTTCGAACTAAAATCTTTAAGCCTCTCCATGCTCGGGTATTTCATCCTCACTGCAATCGCTCATTATTTCCTCGATATCCGCAACCACACAACAAGCAATCCTGTACAAATTACTTATACAGGAAAACAAAAACTGACCCGAGCATTCATCGGCGGAGCAAGCATCTCCATAGTCGTCATCCTAGCCAAAACCCTCGGCCCCTTCTGGGGAGCAATCTTTAGTATGTTTCCAGCAGTAGGGCTCTCTAATCTCTTAATCCTCCACTTCCACCATTCCAGTGACTTCCTCCTCAGGACCTGCAGAAAAATCCCCCTAGGCTCATTCATACTCGTCATTTACGCCCTCAGCGCCATGATCAGCTTCCCAGCTTACGGGATCATCATCGGAACACTCATCAGCTACCTCAGCTCTATCACGTACTACTTCTTCATCATCTGGATCTCAAAGAAACTCAGCAATTACTCCTGAGTCCTCCTAAAACTCCTAGCCCTTCTCTTTTGAAAAAGAGAGGGAGACGAGCCCTAGCGAGTGGGTGAGATTATTTCCTCAAAGAAACTCAGCAATTACTCCTGAGTACTCTAAAATTCCTAGCCCTTCTCTTTTGAAAAAGAGAGGGAAACGAGCCCTAGCGAATGGGTGAGATTAACTCTGAGCAAGCAGATACTTCACCACCTCATCCGTCTCCTCATACTTCCCTTCACCGAAGTGCGTGTATCTCACCTTCCCCTTTTTATCGATGATGTACTTCGCCGGCCAATATCGATTCTTATAAGCCTTCCAGGTCTTCGCATCATTATCTTGGAAAACCAAATACTCCAAACCATACTCTTTCACCTTCGCCTGCACACTCGCAAGGGTTCTTTCATAAGCAAACTCGGGTCTGTGCACTCCGAGGATCACCAAACCCTGATCAGCATACTTCTCGTTCAATTCACGTAAAGCAGGCAGCGAACGAATACAGTTGATACAGCCAAAGGTCCAAAAATTCACCAAAACCACCTTCCCCTCCTCTTGAAGCTGAGCCAAAGTCACCGCCTCTCCATTGATCCAGTTTTCTGGATCCACAAGCTCAGGCGCAGAGTAATGATGATTTAAAAGTGCCTCAACAGGATCTTCTTGTACTTCTGGGTCTTCTTCCAGCAAAGGCTTTTCATCTGAAGAACGTTCATCTTCGATATCATCAAAAGTCCCAAAAGATTCCAATAGCTCCTGCTCTACTTTTGTAAAATCAAACAGTCCATTATCAAGCAATGCCGCTTCGATTTTCTTTTCATACCCCGTCAAAAGAAGCAGTGAGACGACAATCAGCAAAACTCCTAAACCCCTTCGGAAAGAAGAAGTCGGATCAGCAAACCATTTGAATCCTCCCAAGACTCGACGTCCTCCATACCCGATCAAAAACAGCGGAATAAACAATCCAAAACAATAGGCAACAAGCGCCCATAATCCAGCCACAAAGTTTTGTGGTAAGACCAAAGCCAAGATCAAAGCATAAGTCGGCGAGCAACTCGCAAACACTGGTCCCAAAGCAAACCCCAGCAAGACCATCCCCCGCCAACCTTCTTGCTGAGCAGATTTTTGGAGGAGCCCTTCACTCTTCGTAAATCCCAAGTTCTGAGACAAAGCAGACCAAGCACTAGGAAACAAAAGACTCAGACCAAAGATCAACACAATCACACCAGAAACTGTTGTCCAAAACACCTGAGGTACATCGATCAGCAAAGTGCTCGCCTTCAAGAGCAAGGTAAACAGAAAGATCGACACCACCAACGAAAATGAAATCACCACCGGTCTCCACTTACTCGATCCCGACAAAGCCCCTCCCAAGATCACCGGGAGTACTGGTAAGACGCAAGGGGTCAGCACCGTCAGCATACCAGCTAGTAGAGCAACAAGGAGGAGTTCCATAAAGGTTTGTTAGATTAATATGAGTTTATCATAAAAGAAAAGAGCGCAGAGTGATGGGATGTCGTATATGTAACAGTTGTATAACATATCTCCCCTCTTCTTTCTTTTTGAAAGGAATCAAATGAAAGCATCCAAAGAGGGGTTTTCTGTTTTATATGAAGGAAAAATATATGTATTCACAAAATTATACAGAACTAATTAATGTAAATTAAGTATATATAGACTCCAATCTATGTATAAAAAAATCAATTTTCTTTACATAGATTGAATTTGGTGATAAAATTGTATCAAATACTATACATTGCAAAATATGGCATACAAAGTACCAAAACTTCCCCTTAAAGGAATTACGGAAAGCCCAAAAATCCTAAAAAAAGCAATTGCTGCAAACAAAGTAATAGCAGAATTGAAAGGAGTTGCTCATACTATTCCAAACCAAGCTATCCTGATAAACACACTAACTCTACAAGAGTCGAAGGATAGTTCAGAAATAGAAAACATTGTGACCACACATGACGAACTTTTTAAGTATGACAAAGAGAAGGAATCATTTTCACCTGCTAGCAAAGAAGTCTACAGATACAATGACGCTCTATTTCATGGCTTCCATACAATCCAACAAAAACCGATCAGTAATAATCTTCTTATCGAAATCTCAAAAATTATCACAGGACGAAAATTCGGATTTAGAAATGTACCAGGAACCAATTTGAAAGATAGGAACGGAAAAGTAATCTATACCCCACCTCAAACCCCATCCGAGATAAAAGAACAAATGAAAAACTTGGAACACTTTATAAATGATCCCAAATTAAGCGATTTCGACTCGTTAGTGAAAATGTCCATCATCCATCATCAATTCGAATCAATTCACCCTTTCTTCGATGGAAATGGAAGAACAGGAAGAATATTAAATATTCTCTACTTAATTGCTGAAGATATCCTAGATATTCCCATCTTGTACTTAAGTAGATATATAACAGAGAATAAAACCGAATACTATCATCTTCTTCAAAAAGTTAGAGATGAAGATACATGGGAAGAATGGATCATGTATATGCTAACGGCTCTTGAGTCTACTGCTCGCCAAACTATCTCTACAATCGAGAGTATTAAATCTTTGATGGCAGAGTACAAAAAAACTCTTAGAGAAAAAGAACCTAAAATCTACTCTCATGAATTAATGAACACAATCTTCTCACATCCATACACAAAAATTGAATTCCTAACAACTAGTCTTCAGGTGAGTAGGTTAACCGCCTCAAAATATCTAAAAAAACTAGAAAGTCTTGGCTTATTAGAAATGAAGAAATACAAGAATACTCATTATTTCATAAATAGAAAACTAGTAGCACTATTTACGAACCTCTAGTAAAAAATATTTGGTCCCGAAATATTCACCCTAACTCCTATGCCACTCCTCACCTCATCCACCGTCATCTTCCCTTCCAAAACCTTCAAATACCCATACTGTTCCATCGTCATAATCCCTGATCGAACAGCTATTTCCTGAAGGCGATGTTCATTCTCAAAAGAAGCTCTTAATTCTTGCCATCCATCAAGAAAAACTATATTAAGTCTACAAAACGGCTTCGGCCTCCGAGACGCTTGATTCTGTTGATTCAGATCAGGGGATCGTTTTTTTAAAGAAGATTTTTTATAGTATCCTTCAAGGAAAACACATGAAGAGTACACTTATTTAAAATTAAGACAGGTCTTTAAAAGATAACTAAATTTGATTTTTCTTATTTGATTTTTGTTTCGCATTTCAGATTTGTAATTTGTAATTTGAATGAAAATTGAAAACTGAAAACTGAAAATTTATAAGAACAAGGAAAAAGATAAAGATTTAAGATAAGATCAAGGAGAAAGATAAAGATTTAAGGGTCGCTATGCTCCCACCACACTCCTCACCTCCTCCACCGTCGTCTTCCCCTCCAAAACCTTCAAATACCCATATTGTTCCATCGTCATCATCCCTGATCGAACAGCTATTTCCTGAAGGCGATGTTCATTCCCCTGATCCTTCAAGACACAGTCTCTAATCTCAGAGTTCATTTTCAAGACTTCCATCACTCCGACCCGCCCCTTGTATCCCCTCCCAGAACACTCATGACAGTTTTTATTAGTTACTTTTTTATAAATTTGTACATTTTGTAATGAATTATTGAGAACAGATTTCACAGCTTCAGAAGCAGATCCAAAAGCTTTGAAGATCACCTCCTGGACAATCTCCTGAGCTCGCCCATCAGGCTCCCGACAAGCAGTACAGAGTCGTCTTATCAGACGCTGAGCGAAGATAAAAGCGATAGCATGAGCTGCCATATAGTCCTTAATCCCCATTTGAATCAGTCGAGAAATAGAAGCCACAGCAGAGTTCGTATGCAAAGTCGACCAGACCACATGCCCCGTCAAGGCAGCATCAAGAGCTGTCTCAGCGGTCTCCAAATCCCTCATCTCACCGACCATGATCACATCTGGATCCTGACGAAGAAGAGCTCGAAGTACTCGAGCGAAATCCAAACCAATATCATGTCGTACCTGAGTCTGATTCACTCGTCCCACTTCAGCTTCGATAGGTTCTTCGATGGAGCAGACATTTTTCGCTACTCGATCCACCTCGTGAAGCACAGAATAAAGCGTAGTCGTCTTCCCAGAGCCTGTCGGACCCGTCACGATATTAAAACCATAAGGCAGCGCTATCGCCTCTCGAAAAAACGCCTGGTTGTAAGGGTGGATATCCAGCTGCTCCAGAGAACACTTACTCACATCAGCCATCTGCCTGAGCACCACCTTCTCAAGCTGCTCATTCTTTTTCGTGACAGGATTAAAGGAAATCCGAAACTCGTAGTTCTTTTCTTGATACTCAAAAGACATCCGTCCATCCTGAGGGATACGAGATTCATCCAGCCGGCAGTGAGACAAAGATTTCAAACGACTCACCATCCCTTCATAAAGCAGTTTCCTGGGATCAACTACCATGTCCCGACATTGCCCATCAATACGAAAACGAATACGCGACACCAAAGTCCCCCCTCTCTCATCAAGATCAATATGAATATCCGAAGCTCCCATATCGATAGCTCCACGAAGAACCCGCTCCAGTTGATCCTGAGCATCTCCATCAACAAGCTTCCATTCTGGTTCTAGAGCGGCAGCGGGAGCAGTATTCATAAAAAAAATCAGTCAGAAAGGCCCTTCAAAAGATCATAAAAGTCAGCATCCAAAGCTTCTGCATGGAAGCAATATTTCCCATCAGCAAACTCCAGAAAAGCATACCTTTGACCATCAACATCTAAAATCATAGGATCTTCCACAGCCTTTAAGCGATCGAACAGCCCCATCTCTCCCCAAGCTCGAGCCGAAGCAAAGTCCAACATCGATTGAGTGAAAAAAAGCGCTTTAGAGGGATCAAAATGTCCCGAGAGAAGACTTTCTAAATCTTTTAAAAGAGATTTTTGTAAATCAGATTCAGATATTTTCTGCTGAAAAGCCGCCTCAGAAACCTGTAGTGACTCGAGATGAGTTCGATATTTCTGAAGCTCCTTTTCTAAAGAAGCAATCTGCTGCTGAGCAAAACTCAGATCCACCTCTAGAACCAAAGCCTCCTCATCAAGGGCCGAATACTGCTCTTCTCCTTGAAGCAAGTATTCACGGACCTTTCTCAAGAAAGATTGCTGCTGTAAGGCATTTTCGATATGTGAAGAGTGATCTTCAGACATAGCTTATAAATAGTGAAGTAATTCGTCAGACTCTTGCTCCAGATGTCTCACATCATAGAGCTGTTTCAATTTTTTTTGAGATTCAGATTTTTTCAGATCAAGTAAAGGGAAGACTTGAGGAGACTGCTCTTCTTTCTTTTTAAAAGGTCGAACAGACCCCGAAGGAAGATTTGAGAGACCCACAGAAGATGCTTTCCTTCCAAGGTAAGGCTGTGCCTCATCCTGAAAAGTCTGCCAACGCTTACCCTGAGACAGATCAAAAGCTACTCGCTCACCACTCAAAAGCTCTTCAGAAACTTGTGTGCGCTCTAGCAAATGAGACAGCTGCTGCTGCAGATCAAGCTGCTGCTCACGAGATTGCTGTTCTTTTTCTCGGAGATGATCCAGCTGCTTCATGAGCAGTTTCCCTTCTTTGATCAAAGATCTCTGCAAAGCCTGCTGACTCTCTGTAAAAGCCACTTGCAACTCCTCAGGAGAAGACAAGGGAGTCTGCTTACGCCAAGCCGCAAATCTCGAGAAAAAGTCAGAAAAAGACATACAAAAAACCGATTAAAGAACTATTAAAGAACTTAAGGAGTCGTAGAAAAAACAAAGAAACTCACCACAGACATCAGCATCATAAAGGGAAGAGCCAAAGACCAAAAAGGAAGAGAAGGTCCAGCTTGCACCTGCTCAGGCAGGATACCTTGAGAAGATGAAGAAGCTATTGTCTCTGAGGAGCTCGTAGAATCCTGGACGAAAAGCTCTTCAGTATCAGCATTCAGCCGCAAACCTTTCAAGACTCCATTCACATTCACCTCCACCAAGACTGGCGTTTGCTCCATCACAAACTGAATCTCAAAGATACCCGCTACGCCTCGATGGTTTGCCTTACAGTAGTCATAAAACTCTGGGTCTTCACAATCATAAAGCCATTCATTCGAGACCGCTTCGCCCGGATCAAAAGTAATCTCAGGTTCAAGACCAGACAGAGCTTTACCATCTGTATCAGTCACCTCGAGGACCACTCGGACGGTATCCTGTAGTTTGACCATATCAGGACCACTGAGCTCTACTTGAAGATCAGCTGACTGGGCGAGCGCCGCTGGAGCAGTCAGCACACTCAAGGCAATAAATAATGAAAAAAATTTTGAAAACATAATATTAAGAAAGAATGAATAATGAAAAATGAACAAAAAGCTTCGAGCCCTAAGAAAAAAACAAAAACAACAGATAGATCCCGTAAAAAAGAAACAACAGCATCAGTCCCAACATCAAGTACTTCAATCGCGATTCAAATCGACTTTCTGGCATAAGAAAAGGAATAACGAGGTGCTTGACAAGGTAGTGATAATGTAGACTGTTTTATAAGAAATTCAAAAGAAAAAGCCTCTAAGCTTCATCTAAAGTTAATGTTTCTTATCAAGAAGAGCTTAAAGAAAACAGAAAAAAAAGAACCCAAGATTCGATAATTGGATAATTCTGAAAATTCGAAAATTCTTTGAACATCGTGATTTGGTCCTTGGTCATTCCTATCTATTGGACCTTAGACTTCCACCATTCCTCATTATCCTGATACCACTTCACCGTCTCAGCAATCCCCTGTTCAAAGGGAATCGATGGTTTCCAGCCTAACTGTTGCTGAATCTTGGAGTAATCAACAGAATAACGCCAATCATGACCTGGCCTATCAGTGACAAATTCGATCATTGATTCATCTTTCCCAAGCACTTTTAAGACCTCTCGAACGACATCTAAGTTTGTTTTTTCATCAGAACCAACGCAATAACTCTCACCGATCTCTCCCTTAAGGACAATCTGCTCCAAAGCCCGACAATGATCCTCTACATGCAACCATTCCCGTACGTTCATCCCATTACCATATACCGGAATCTTCTTGTCTTGCATCAGGTTCGTGATCGTCACCGGTAAGAGTTTTTCTGGAAATTGATAAGGACCATAATTATTCGAACAATTAGATATCGTGACCGGAAGCCCGTAAGTCTCATAGTAAGACCTCACTAAATGATCAGAAGAAGCCTTTGAAGCGGCATAAGGCGACCTCGGAGCATAAGCAGTCGACTCAGTAAATGAAGCATCTTCAGGACCAAGAGAACCAAAAACTTCATCAGTCGAAACATGATGAAATCTGATCTTCCCGTGCTTTAAGGCTGCATCAAGCAAAGCTTGAGTCCCCAAAACATTCGTTTTCACAAAAGCATAAGGATCCTCAATAGAACGATCTACATGGCTCTCAGCTGCAAAATGAATAATCAGATCAGGCTTTGGCAAACACTCATAAACCCCCGTGAAGATCTCATGAAGCAAATGCTCATCACAGATATTACCATGCACAAAGTAATAGAAATCATCATCCTCATACTGCTCCTGACTCTCTCGACATCCAGCATAAGTCAGCGCATCAAAATTCACGATGAAATCCTCCGGATGATGCTTCTTCCAATAATGAATGAAGTTCACCCCAATAAATCCAGCCCCACCAGTAACAAAAATTTTTCGCATAATATGCTTAAATAGCTCAGAGAATATAACAAAAATCGCTGGAGGCTGAAAGATAGAAGATAGAGGCCACATCCTATTCCTTTCAATGCTACTTTATTTCAATCTTGAAATTTGGACCTTGGACCTTTTCCCTTGGCCATTAATTCCCTCTCCATTGATCATTGAGGCTTGCTCATTGGATCTTCTCGTTTTCAACGAGCCCTCCATTTCCAAAAATACTTCCCTGCACTCGCCATATGTATCCAAAACACCTTTTTAAAAGGCCAAAATCCACGCTCGCTAAGACGCTCTTGAGAATGAAAAAACTCAGCTTCAGGGTAATACCAGACATCATGGCCTGCTTCATTTACCCGCCTACAGAGGTCTGTATCCTCGAAAAACAAGAAAAATCGATCATCAAAACCCCCAATCTCTAAAAACTTCTCCCGTTTCATCAACATCGCCGCACCCACCAACCAATCGACCTTCTCAGAATCTTGAAATTTCCTATCTTTCATCAAGTACTTCTTCATCTTTTTAGAAAAGAGTTTAGACAAGCCCAATCTCTTAACACTTAGGTCAGACATACTCGGATATCTACGAGCAGATTCTTGTACACCTCCTTCAGGGTACGCTAATCTTGGACCAATAATCCCAAAGTCATCTAATCGATCCGCATAAGCCAGCAAACGAGTCAAACTGCCCTCTTGAGCTTCTATATCAGGATTACAGATCAATATATACTCACCATGAGCAAGTTTAACCGCCTTATTTTGAGCCTTCCCAAAACCAATATTTTTCTGAAGCTTATGGACCTTCACCCAATCACCGTATTCCTCAACTAAAACCCTAAGGTCTTGAGAAGGGCTATTATTCATAATCAAAACTTCGTGAAGACAATCAGGTCTATAGTCCATCACAGACTCTAGGAACTTTCGTATTCCCGCTTCAGAATGGTAATTAACAAGGCAAATGGAAAGTTTCATGAGTCAGTAAGTAGTTTGTAGTGAATAGTAACAAAAACATCATTCATCATCCATCATCCATCGTTCATCGTCCATAGCTTATTCTCCTCCCTTAAAATCCTTATGCTCCTTATGCTCTTTAGGTTCCTTAGACTCCTTAAGCGCTATTTCCCTGTTCAAATTCACAAATTTTCGTTCTAAATCCTCAACTTTTGCAAAAAGTCGGAAGAAACCATAAAAAAGCATAACAAATCCGAAAAAAATCAGCACATTAACGCCACTCTTCACTCCAATATAAGGAGGAAGGTAATCTAAAAGTTCAGGCCAAAAAGCAATAATGCCTATCCCCGACCAAATAAGTACCCATAAAAAAAACTCTCTCCAACTCTGTTTCCTCTTCTGGAATAAAGAAAAAGATCTCAAAATCATCAAAACACTAAAAAGTGGAGTAAGTAGAGCGATAAGAGAGAATTCAAACATGAATCAAAAAAAGAATTACCTGAATCATCATAGCAAGAGCGAAGAGAAAGCTAAACAGCTGATCTCATCAGACTGCGAATAATGAGGCGAAAAACCATATCAATACCAATTGAGAAAGCCTGACCCTTATTCAAAGTGTACGAATTGTACAAAACAGACACAGAAACTTCTTTTAGCTTAAAAGCATTCCAATTAGCAATTCTAAAGACATCCAGACACCATTCATACCCTGGAGAGAAATTCCGCAGCTCAGCAAGAGCCTTCTTAGAAAAACCCTTCATACCGGACTGGCTATCACTGAGCCAATACCCAGAAAGAGAAAAATTGACTATATTCCCAAGAAAATTAGCCACTCTTCGGACAAAAGGGATGCTTTGTTTCTTCAAAAAACGACTTCCATTCACAATATCTATTCCCCCAGCTTTGATTTCTTTATATAAAGACAAGAGATCCTCTGGATCATGCTGCCCATCCCCATCGATAGTCAGAACAAAATCCGGATCAAAATGCCTCACATACTCCAATCCCGTCTGCAACGCCGCCCCCACCCCACAATTCACCGGGTGTCTCAACACCTTAAATCTTGCCCTGAGCGAAGTCGAATGGGTCATTCCTTCATCTTCATCTTCTCTTCCCAATCCTCTCCATCCTCCCAATCCTCTCTCACCCCTTAACCCTATCCCCTCTTGGCCCTTGGCCCTTAATACTTGGACCTTTTCCCCACTCCCATCATCTATCACCACTACCTGCGCACCTATCCTCTCAGCAACGCCTAATAAACCCGGAAACCAATCCTCAAAAACACTCCCTTCATTAAACACTGGCACAAGTATGAATCCCTTCATAAAAATATCTTAATACTTCCTTAATAAAGAAAATGAAAATTGTTGTCTGATTAGGTTGACATATTGACAATACATCAATAAAATTACATTCTCAGCTCTTGTAAGTTACACTACAGGATCTGATGTGAAACGAAAATACATCATGTGGCTTTCTTTCATACTTTCTATCTCTTCATCCATATCACCATGGGTCAGTTCATTCGCAAGGGGCTACGTCTATTCCCCCACCTTACTATTGCTGCAATGTTGCTGCTTACAGCCACGATGCAGTTTTTTAATAATTCAAGTATCCCAATTGCTTTTGCGGCGAATACTGTCACAAGTGCCAGTTATCTTGACAATAACAACGATGGGAGCATAGACACCATTCGATGGGTACTCGATGAGAATGTTACCGCTTGTAATTTCGAATCCGGAGATTGGACCATAGATACTGCTGGTACGATTAACGTGGTCGCTATCACAGGTACAAGCTGTACCGGCTCTGATCCCAACTTGGATATCCTAGTTTCTACGACTTCAAATATCACAGGAGGGCCAATAAACCCTACAATTAGTTATGCAGATACAGCTTCACCAACAACAGGTAGCATTACTTTGACTAGTGGGGCAATGACTGGGAAAGCAGCTATATCTGCTATTGATGGTGCTGCACCTGTACCACTTTCAGCAAGTTATCGTGATACCGACGCAAACGGGACAGTAGATCAAATAGACATCATTATGACTGCTGAAAACAGCATCAGCTGTACCTTCGAATCTACTGATTGGACATTTGGAGCTGCTGGAGACATCAACGTCAATACACCATCAGCCTGTGCTACAACTGGGGATACTCTAGAACTTACTATAGCTGCCGATGCAAACGAAACCGGAGGTGGAATCAACCCAGATGTCAGCTATACAAATGGAAATACTCTTGATCAATTTACTGATAGTGCAGGAAATGCAGTAGCAACTTTTGCGAGTTCACAAACAGTAACTGACGCTGCTAGCCCAATCCCACTGAGTGCTCTTTATAAAGATATTGATAACAATGGCTCAGTTGACCGGATAGATATCACAATGACCGCCGAAGCAAGTTTGACATGTGCTTTTGAACTCGCTGATTGGAATATTGGAACTGCTGGAGACATCACTGCCAGCGCTCCATCTGCATGTGCTACAAGTGGAAATGACGTCCAAGTCAGCATCACTGCTGATGCTGGCGAAACCAGTGCTACTACAAATCCAACCCTTTCATATACAAATGGTGGAGTAAGTTTAAATGAATTTGCTGACGGAAGTGGAAATGCTGTTGCAACCTTTGCAGCACAAACCGCAACTGATGGAGCTGCTCCAGTAATCCTTAGCTTCAGCTACCAAGACAACAATAGCGATGGGCAAGTCGACCAATTCCTAGCAAGTTTCTCAGAAACAGTTGATGCTGCCAGTGTATTGGCTTCCAACGACCTAAACCTTACAAGCGTAGGAGATTTTACAAGTGCAGCTTTTGGGGCAGATAACAATGATCAAATCATTGGAAATGTCTCTTCAGTAGCAATCACTCTTGGGACAGCTTCTTCTGTAAAAGACACTCTTGACGATAGCAACAGCATTGCGATCAATTCACAGAATAGTTTCTCTCTTACAGACGGAACAAACACAAACAGTACGCTTGGAACTCAAACACAAGCTACAATTATTGATGAAGCTGCTCCAACTATCACTCAGTTTACCTATCAGGATAATGACAATAACGGTCAAATTGACCGATTTACTGTTGATTTTTCAGAAACACTCGACACCGCCAGTGTACTCGCTGCCAATGATCTTACTATCAGTAACGCAGGAGATTTTGTTGGAGCTGATTTTGTCAATAACGCTAGCGATCTTATCAATGCAGCTGTTAGCTCTATAGTAGTAGTACTCGGTACAGAAGCAACTGCTGTAGATACGAATGAAGGATCTGGAAATCTTGCTATTAGCTCACAAAACAGTTTCTCTCTTTCAGATGGAACAAATATAAATACTACTCTTACCTCACAAGTACAAGCGACTTTTGTCGATGGAGCCGCTCCATTCCCTGTAAGCTCAAGTGTAGAAGACGTGAACAATGACGGGACATTGGATCTCATTACTGTAGTCTGGTCAGAAAACCTGAGCACAGTAGCTGATGCTACTGCCGACTGGAATCTCAACTCTGCAGCTGATTTCGCTGGACTCACTGAAGG